>NZ_BAAAHK010000017.1:0-150595 GCF_039525325.1 Kribbella koreensis | reverse complement strand
GCGATGCCCAGTGCGACCCGATAGGTGTACGGCTGGCGGCCCGCGCCCTGCGGCATGATCGTCGAGACCAGCTTGAACGAAGCCACCGGCTCGTCCGGTCTGGCCGCATAGGCCTTCTTGCGCTCGGCGTCCCCGGTCTGCAGATCGTTGCCACAGTGGTGGCAGAAATGCGATACCTCGGGAACGTCAGAGCTACAGCGCGGACACTCCACGCCACCCTCCCTACCTTGGACTTCCGGACCGGGAAGATTCTCCAACAGCTCGGCCCGGAATCATCATTTCCGTCCCAAGGGTCACCCTTTCGTGGCCGGACCGTGTCCTGCTCGGCTCAGCAGTCCCGGCCAGAGCTCCTCGATCCGCGCGTCCAGCTCCTCGAGGCTGCCCGAGTTGTCGACGACCAGATCCGCCACCGCCAGCCGCTGCTCCCGCGTCGCCTGACTGGCGATCCGCGCCTTCGCTTCCGCGTCAGTCATCCCGCGATCCCGGGTCAGCCGCTCGACCTGCACCTCCTGCGGTACGTCGACCACGAGCACCAGATCGAAATTGCCACCCTGCCCCGTCTCCACCAGCAAGGGAATGTCGTGCACCACCACCGCATCCCCCGGCGCCGCGCTCTCGATCTCGGCCGCCCGCGCCCGTACCCGCGGATGAATGATCGCCTCCAGCTTCCGCCGGGCGACCTCATCCCCGAAGACGATCCGCCCCACCGCCGGCCGATCCAGCTCCCCCTCGGCGGTCAGCACGTCCCCGAACGCCGCAACCACCTCGGCCAACCCATCAGTGCCCCGGGCAACCACCTCCCGCGCCAGCACATCCGAGTCGATCACCACCGCGCCCCGTGCCGCCAGCCTCGACGACACGGAGCTCTTCCCGGACCCGATACCCCCGGTCAACCCGATCCTCAGCACACCTGCACCCTAGAGGACGCCCTAGACGCCCTCCAGGTCGAATCGTTGGCACGGGCCGTTCCAGTACGGCGAGATGTTCAGCCGCGCCCCGGCGTCCTCGCTGCAGCCGAGCACATCGATGGACAGCCCGGTTCTGGCCTCCTGGATGCTCCAGCTGCCGTCGTACGCCGGTTCGATCCGCCAGCGCTGGCAACTGGAGGCGCCGGCCTTCATCACCTCGATGCTGGTCCCGGGCAGCCCCGAGCAGCCTTCGATCTGTACCAGCTGACCGGTGGACGGCGCGACGAGCTGGTAGACGTCGTCGCCCAGCGGCTTGACCTGCCACTGCTGGCACTCACTGCCGTCCTCCTCGTCCCAGGTCCGTAGGTCGGCTCCCTCGGACAGGTCGCAGTCCTCGACGTCGAAGACCTTGCCACCGCGAACCGCCCTGACCCGGAAGGTCCCGTCGAGCTGGTCGTCGTTCACCGCCGCCCGCAGGATCCACTGCTGGCTGGCCGCCGCGGCACACGGCATCTGCACGACCGGCACGCCGTTGCCGAGCTTCGCGCCCCGGACCGCCGCGCACTTCCCGCTCTGCGCGAACTTCAGCCGTACGACGGTGTCGTACCCGCTGCCCTCGACGTACTCGATCGTCATCTGCTGGTTCGCCGTGCCGACGCAGGCCCATTGCTGGAGCGGGACGTCATCGTCGTCGCTGGCCTCGTCGACGTCCAGGCAGCGCGGTACGACATTGTCGAGGTGACCCTCCGCGTGCACGGTGTGCGCCTCGAACTGCTCCGTACCGGCGACCTGCTCGAGCCGGAACCGCTGATGCAGCTCGCCCGCGCAGGCCTGCTGCGTGATCGCTCCCCCGTCGTCCTGGGTCCCACCGGCCACCTCCAGGCAGCGGCCGCTGTGCCGGGCGACCAGCTCGTACGTCCGATGCTCGATGTCGAAGGTAGGACCGGCCGTGGCCCCTACCCTCGGCTCCTTCCACCCGCTCACCGGCGCCTTGAACGACGTACCGGTCGAGGTGAGCGTGGACACCTCGCGGCCGCCGTCGGCCAGCGCGGCCACCAGGCCGACGTCGTCCAGGTGGTCGCCGGTGAAGTCGCCGACGCTGAGCACCACCTTGGCCGGGTCGAACGTCGCAGCATCGTGCCACCAGTCGCCCAGGGTCAGCGCGGTACCGGTCGAGCGGAACACCTTCAGCGTCGTGTCGGGCTGCCCCGGCGTGTTCTCGTACAGCGACACGATGTCGTCCTTGCCGTCGCCGTCGACATCACCGACGACCGGGTGGTTGCGCTCCCAGCAGTACTTGCCGGTACCGCTGTCGAAGAGCGGAACCGGGGTGGGGGCGAAGGTGGTACCGGTCGAGCGGTAGTACTCGACGACCGTCCGGCAGCCGCCCGCGTTCTTCATGTCGACCAGATCGGCCCGCCCGTCCCCGTCGACATCGGCCAGCACCGGGGTGCTCTGCGCCCACTGCCCCTTCGCGGCGGCCAGCCAGGCGGTCGGGTGAGCAAGATCACCACCCCGGTAGACCTCGGCCCGCCAGGTCCCGTCGCCGTTGTTGATCTGGACGACGATGTCGCTCCGCTTGTCGCCGTTGACGTTGCCTGCGACGACCCGGGCCGTACTCAGCACCCACCCGTTCGCTGGTCCACGCCAAGCCGGCAGCGAGCCGGGCGCGTACGTGTTGCCGTCGGACTTGAGACTGTAGAGCGCCATCCGGCGACCGGCCTCCTCCCGGAAGAAGGCGGTGTCGGCCCGGCCGTCCCCGTCGAAGTCGCCCTGGGCCGGCCTGGTCCGGTACAACGGGAAGCCACCGTTCTCGCCGGAGTCGAAGGCCATCGCGCCCGTCTCGAACCCGCCGGCCTTGGCAGTCACGTTCCAGATCGCCGTCCGGCCGAACCCCTGGTCGATGACGGCGTCGACGTCGGCCCGCCCGTCGCCGTTGACGTCACCCCGGACGTACGTCTGCGGACTGGGATTCGGGCGCGCGGTGAGGTCCCAGCCGGTCGGATCGGGGCTCGTGTTGCCCGCCTTGTCGACGGCCAGCACGAACAGCCTGGCGGTCGGTATCCCGGAGTCGTCGGGCCACACGGTCACCGGCAACGTCGCCGTACCGTCCGGGCCGGCCTTGATCCGCTGGTCGATCCGGTCGGCCTGGAACCCGTACAGGTACTCGACGACATCCGTGTCACCCGCGGCCGGCCGCAACGTCATCCGGCCGACCGTCCGGGCCGGTACGCCGGGAGCGCCGTCGGGGAAGTCGGTCGACGCGACCGTCGGGGTGCCCGGCTTGACCAGGTCGACCTTGAAGAAGCATTTGGGGCTCTCGTCGCCGAAGTCGGCCCCGTCGTCGGCCACGCCGTCGTCGCTGCGTGCGGACACGGCGTACGTCGCGCCGTCGACCAGCTTCCCGTCGGGGACCTGCGGCCAGGAGAACGCCGCTCCGGATGTGGTGAAGGCCGACTCCTGCTGGTATTGGATCTTGTTGTCGGTGGCCCGGCGGATCAACAGCCTGGTCTTGATGTTGTCGCCGTCCGGGTCGCTGGCGACGGCGGCGAAGGTGGGCCGGGCGGTGCTGATCAGGGTCGGCGCCGCGGCGGTGCCGCAGGGCCGGGGCCGGGTCAGGTTCAGTTTGATCGGCGGCCGTGGCAGGTTGTTGTACTCGACGATGAGCTTGGCCGTCTCGGGCCGGAACTTCTTCCACTGCTCCCTCGACTCCCTGGTGGTGCCGGTCTCGTCCGGCGCCCGCAGGCCCAGGGTGACGAACCCGGTCCGGCTCTCGGCCGACCACTGGACGACCTGGGTCAGCGCGTCGGAGCCGAACGCCATCTCCATGTCCTCCTCATGCCCGGTCCAGGCGTGCCCGGCGGCCGTGGCCAGCTCGCCCTGCCAGTGGGAGTCGGTCGTCGAGTTCCAGGTGAGGTCCTCGTCGGGGTCGATCGGGTAGGTCTCGAAGAGGTCGACGTTGGTCGGTGTACCGGTCGGGCTGTGGTCGAGCACGATGCTGAACGACGACGAGATCACCCGGGCGCCGTTGATCGGCGCGGTGTCGAGCTGGAAGAACGAGCGGTACACGTTGCCGGACTGGTCGTAGGCGTAGCCGACCTTGGCGCCCTCGTCGCGGTCCTGGTTCCAGTACGAGTCGTCGGGGAACTTCTTGTTCACATGGGTCCAGCGGTATTGGCTGCCACCCCAGGAGCCGGCCACGGCCTTGCTCGCACGGCCGGAACGGGCGGTGAGCTCGATCCGTTTCTTGGTCGCCTTGGCGAGTGGGGCCGACGCCTCGACGGCCTTCACGGCCGGCTCGACGGCCGGTGACCCGAAGGCCGTCGTCGGCACCGTCAAGGCCAGCAGCAATGCTCCCGCCAGCAGGCGGATTCCAGCTCGGGGCACAGCACTCACCATCATTCCGAAGTCGGGGCGGTCGCCGGATCAAGCTGGCACGGAAATCCTGGGAAAGCGCGCTTTTCGACGAATCTAGAAATGGCCGCGGCCGTCGTTTCCAACTATTTCGAAGTCCATTGACCGGCCTGGCCGGGCGAGGTTGAGATGCGCTGTCCCCCTTTGCCCACAGGAGGTTTCATGTCCCACCGCCGGCGAATAGCCACCGTTGTCCTGGTCGCCGCCAGCCTGATCGTGAGCGGCCAGCAGGCCGCCGCGTCAATGACCGCTCCGCCACCCAAACCGGACAAATGGAATCCGGTCAAGGACGTGTCGGTCGGCGGCCAGAACGCCAAACCGAGACCCGGTACGCCGGACCTCGACGACAACTTCGCCTTCACCAAGACCCCCGCCGCGGTGTGGCCGTCGGCCGGTACCGCCAAGGTCGATCTCCCTGCCGCCAAGGCCGTGGCGACGACCGTGACCGCCGCGAAGGCGGGAGCGCTGCCGATCCGGGTCGGCCCGGCCACTGCGGCCAACCGTGCGGTCGGCACCAAGAACGAGGCGACCGCCACCGCCGCGACGCCCAAGAGCGTCCAGGTCGACCTGATCGGCCGCAAGCAGAACTCGCTCGTGCTGCGGGTCTCGCGGGCCGACGGTGTGGCCAAAGCCGGCCCGGTGTCGGTCCGGGTCGACTACTCGGCCTTCAAGTACACCTTCGGCGGCGATTGGGGTAGCCGTCTCCGGTTGCTCAAGCTGCCCGAGTGTGCGCTGACCACTCCGGAGAAGGCCGAGTGCGCCGGCGTACCGGTGCCGACCGTGAACAACGGCCTCGGCGAACTCGCCGCTGACGTCCCTGCGGCGGGCAAGTCCGAGGGCCTGTTCGCCGTGGCTGCCGGCAGTTCCGGTGAGAAGGGCGATGCCGGCGCCACTCCACTCAGCCCGACCGCGACCTGGGAGGTCGGCGGGTCGTCGGGTGACTTCAACTGGTCGTACCCGATGAAGGTCCCGCCGAGCCTCGGCGGCCCCAAGCCCGAACTGGGCCTGGGCTACAGCTCCGGCGGTGTCGACGGCCGGACCACCACCTCGAACTCCCAGGCGTCCTGGGTCGGAGCCGGCTTCGACCTCGCGGTCGGCGGCTCGATCGAGCGCAAGTACGCCTCCTGCGGCGCGAAGTCCGAGCAGAAGGACAGCAACAACGGCACCAAGCCCACCGGCGACCTGTGCTGGGCCACCGACAACGCCACCTTCAGCCTCAACGGCTCGGGTGGCGAGCTGATCCCGGACGACGACGAACCGAACAAGTGGCACTCCAAGGCCGACAGCGGGCTGGTGATCGAGCGGCTGTTCGGCGCCGACAACGGCGATGCCGGCGGCGCCGGTGAGAACGCCGGGAACGACGGCGAGTACTGGGTGGTCACCGGCAAGGACGGGACGAAGTTCTACTTCGGCCTGAACAAGTTGCCCGGAGCAACCAGTGACGAGCAGGACACCCACTCGGCCTGGACCGTCCCGGTGTTCGGCAACCACCCCGGCGAGCCCTGCCGGGTGAACGCCTTCGCCGACTCGCACTGCGACCAGGCGTACCGCTGGAACCTCGACTACGTGGTCGATGCGCACGGCAACACGATGAGCCTGTTCTACGACGTCGAGACCGAGCGGTACGCCCGCGCGATGACGGCCACCGCGGTCAGCGAGTACGTCCGGGCCGGCCACCTCAGCCGGATCGAGTACGGCCAGCGTGACGGCGAGGTCTTCGACCAGCCGGCCGTCGGCCGGGTCACCTTCCAGACCGAGGACCGCTGCATCGGCGCCTGCGAGGAGGCCGACTACCCCGACACCCCGCTCGACCTCGCCTGCTACAGCGACACCGACTGCAAGGACCACTACAACCCGACCTTCTGGACCGCGCGACGACTCGCCTCGGTCACCACCGAGGTCGCCGACGGCACGGAGTACAAGCCGGTCAGCAAGTGGACCCTGCAACACACCTACCTCAAGGGCACCGACGACCGCGCCGGCCTGTGGCTGAACGGCATCACCAACACCGGCCTGGTCGACGGAACCCTGTCCACCCCGTCGGTCACCTTCGCCTCGATCATGAAGAACAACCGGGTAGCCGGCACCGGCCTCTCCCCCTTGGACTGGCCCCGGGTCAAAGCCGTCAAATACGGCAACGGCGGCGAACTGGCCGTCAACTACCTCGACCCCGACTGCAGCGTCCCCGACAACCTCCCGGCCCGCGACAACAACACCAAACGCTGCTACCCGGTGAAATGGACCCCCAGGGTCAACAGGAACGCGAAGACTGGTTCGGCAAATACGTCGTCAACCAGGTCACCGAATCCGACCTGACCACCGGCCTCGACCCCCAGGTCACCACGGTCGAGTACCTGAGCCCACCCGCCTGGCACCACGACGACGAAGACGGCCTGGTCCAGATCGACGCCAAAACCTGGTCCCAATGGCGCGGCTACGAGAAGGTCCGGGTCACCAAGGGCCTGGCCGGAGGCCCGCAGAGCGTCACCGAGAAGGTCTTCTACCGCGGCATGGACGGCGACGAGAACCAGGACGGGACCGTCAAGGACGTCAAGGTGACCGACTCCACCGGCGCCAAGGCCGAGGACCTCGAACCGCTGTCCGGTCAGCTCCGTGAGCAGACCAAGTACGACGGAACCAAGGTCGTCGACCGGGTGATCCGCGATTCGTGGGTCTCCGCGCCGACCGCTACCCGGGAGCGCCCGTGGGGCACCACCAGCTCGTTCCGGGTGGCGGAGAAGGGACTTCACCAGGATCAGGCCACCGACACCGGCCGCCGGACGATCGCCGGTGAGAACACCTACAACGCGGACGGCTCCGTCAAGGAGACGAGTTCCCTCGGCGACACCACCACGACCGCCGACGACACCTGCACCCGCTACGAGTACACCAAGAACGACGGCAGCGGCATCGCGGAGATCGTCTCCCGCCGCCAGGTGGTGGCCGTAGCCTGCAACAAGGCCTGGACCAACGCTCAGGTGCTCGTCGACGAGCGGATGTACTACGACGGCAGCAGCACCCCCGGCGGGGTCCGCGACCTGGGCGATCGCACCAAGTCCGAACGCCTCAGCGGGTTCGACAGCACCGGCAAACCGACGTACCAGGTGGTCGAGAAGGTCGACTACGACCCGATCGGGCGAGTCACCAAGACGACCAACGCCGCCGACAAGGACACGGTCGTCGCCTACTCGCCGGCCGGAGCGGCACCGGTCGAACAGACCACGGTGACGCAGCCGAACGGGCAGACCATCGAGACCGAGTTCGAACCCGCCTTCGGTACCGAGACCGCGATCAAGAACGCGGCCGGTCTGCGGTCGAAGACCGAGCTCGACCCGCTCGGCCGGACCGAGAAGATCTGGCTGCCCGGTCAGGACGGCCGGGCGACCCCGAACGCGGAGTACGACTACACCGTCCGCAGCGACGGCGCGGGCATGGTCACCTCCAAGACGCTCAACGGTGACGGCCGGCAGAACGTGACGGTGGAACTCAGCGACGGCCTCAACCGCAAGCGCGAGGTCCAGCGTCCGTCGGCCGACGGTGTCGGCCAGGTGATCACGGAGTACGTCTACGACTCCCGTGGCTTCCAGATCAAGGAGAACGGGCCGTACTTCAACCGCAACCCGATCGACGACAAGGTGTTCGTCGCGGACGAGGCCCAGCTGTCCACTCAGCAGGTCGCGGAGTTCGGCAACACCGACCAGGTGAAAGAGGAGATCTTCGTCTCCAAGCAGGCCGAGCAGTGGCGGACGTCGCACAGCAGCGCGGCGGGCCGGCAGACCGTCGAACCACCCACCGGCAGTCAGGCGACCACCAAGATCACCAACGCCAAGGGCCAGGTGACCGAGCTGCGCCAGTACGCCGGTACGAAGGCCACCGGCGCGTTCGACAAGACCGCCTACGAGTACCACCCGGCCGGTCAGCTCGCCAAGGTGACCGACCCGGCCGGCAACGTCTGGTCCTTCGACTACGACGTCCGTGGCCGCAGGACCAAGACCGTGGATCCGGACAAGGGCACCACCGTCTTCACGTACGACGATCTCGACCAGCTCGTGTCGCAGAAGGGCTCGAACGGCATCACGGTCTCGTTCAGCTATGACGGCGCCGGCCGGCAGACCGCGGAGTACGCGACCAAACCCGGCGGGTCGCCGGTGCTGCAGGCGGAGTGGAAGTACGACACCGTTCAGGCAGGTGCGCTCAGCAGCGCGATCCGTTACGTCGACGGGCAGCCCTACGAAACCAAGATCACCGGGTACGACGTGACCGGCAAGCCGACCGGGACCGAACTGACGATCCCGGCCTCCGAGGGCGCGCTGGCAGGCACCTATCCGATCAAGACGACGTACCGCCTCGACGGGCAGGTCGACGGCACCGAACTGCCGGCCATCGGCGGCCTGCCCGCCGAGACCATCAAGGTCGGCTACAACCAGCAGAACCTGCCGATCACGCTGACCGGTGCGGACACCTACCTCACCGGCACGCAGTTCAACAGCGTCGGTCACACCACGTTGCTGAGCTCGAGCAAGGACGGCAACTGGGTTCAGCAGGGATTCGAGTACGACCCCCGGACCCAGGCGTTGACCCGGGCCGTCACGAAGACTGCGACCGCCAAGATCGGCGACCTCAACTACAAGTACGACGCGTCGGGCAACGTCCTCAAGATCACCGACACCCCGACCGGCGAGACGCCCGACACGCAGTGCTTCGGGTACGACCAGTTCCAGCGGATGACGTCGGCCTGGACACCCGGGAACGGCGACTGTGCCGCGACACCCACCAAGGACACGCTCGGCGGCCCGGCGCCGTACTGGCACAGCTGGACCTTCGACAAGACCGGCAACCGCAAGACCGAGACCCGGACGACAGCGGCCGGGAGCACGAACAGCGCCTATACCTATCCGGTCAACGGGGTGCGACCGCACGCGCTGAGCGCGGTCACCACCAACGGCAAGACCACCGCCTACGGCTATGACGCCGAAGGCAACCAGGTCACTCGCGACGTGTCCGGGGTGGGCGAATCGTTCACCTGGGATGCCGAGGGCCGGCTGGAGTCGGTGACCACGAAGGCCGGCAAGACGTCGTATATCTACGACGCCAACGGCGACCGGCTGATCCGCAGGACACCCAGCGGAACCACGCTGACGATCGGCCAGACCGAGCTGTTGCTGATGCCGGACGGCAGCAAACTGGGCACCCGGTACTACAGCCAGGGCGGCCGATCCGTCGCAGTCCGCGTCGGCAGCAAGCTGTCGTGGGTGGCCTCGGAGCTCCACAACACCAGCAACATCCAGATCGACGCGGTCAGCCAAGCGGTGCAGAAGCGCCGCCGCACGCCGTACGGCGAACTGCGCGGTGCGGCGCCGACCGGCTGGCAAGGTGATCGCGGCTTCGCCGGCGGTACCGACGACGCGTCAACCGGTCTGGTGCACCTCGGGGCACGCGAGTACGACCAGAGCACCGGCCGCTTCATCTCGGTCGACCCGGTCGCGGACTTCACCGACCCGCAACAGCTCAACGGTTACGCCTACGCGAACAACAGCCCGGTCACCTTCAACGACTCCGGCGGCCGGAAAACCGTGAAGAAGTGGCAGAAGGTCTTCGTCCAGAAGTGGAAGACCGTCGAGGAGCAGGTGACCAAGCTCCGCGAGGTCCACTACACGGTTCTGGTCACGATCATCAAGTACGTCTTCGACTACTTCCTCGCGACGCTCCGCGGCGACGTGGCCAAGCTCAAGGAACTGAAGATCCAGTTCGAGGAGGAGCGAACCCGGCAGGAGAAGATCATCGTCAACATTCAGCGGACCATCAAGGAGGTGCTCGAGGAGATCCGCGCGATCGACGTCTGGGTCCCGGACGACTCGGCCGAACAGAAGACCATCAACAACACCCTGGCCGAGGTCAACGGCTACGACACCGCCGCCACGGGCGTATCCGGGATGTGGCAGATCATCGGCGACACACTGGCCAAGATCAAAGCCAACATCCAACGCCTGGAAGAGGCCAAGGTGGTCGCCGAGAAGGTCAAGAACGACGCCGAGGCGCAGAAGAAGGCTGATGAGAATTACGGGAACGCCGTCGGGGATTCCATCGGGAAGGCCATCGTGTCCGGCGTGCTCGGCTTCCTCGGCGGTCTGGGGTGCGGGGCGCTCATCACCTCCACGGCCGGGCTTGCCGCACCCGGCTGTGTGGCCATAGTCGCGGGCACCTCGGCCGCGATCGGCGATGTCTGGCAGGCGACTGCCGCTCACGACCGGGACACGGTCGTGAGGAAGACCCGCGACCCCGGCTGTGCCTATGCCATGGGCGCCGGTACTTGCTGACGACCTGAGTTGAGGTACTGCGCCCCCGGCCGATTGGTCGGGGGCGCAGTTTTGTGACAGGAACGGGCGAGACCCCCACACCCAGTACGGGGGTGTGGGGGTCTCGGGTCTTGCGGGTGTTGCAGGGTTACTGTCAGCCCTGGCCGGTCAGCTTCTCGCGGAGAGCCTGGAGCGCCTCGTCGGAAGCGAGCGCGCCCTCGGCGGGTGCGTCGTCCTTCGGAGCAGCGCTGCCGCCGCCGGTGGCCGAGGAGTACGTGGAGGCCTCGCCGGCCTCGACGTCCGCGGTCTTGGCGTCCTCGATCTGCTTCTTGTGGGCCTCCCAGCGCGTGTGGGCCTCGGCGTACTGCCGCTCCCACTCCTCGCGCTGAGCGTCGAAGCCCTCGAGCCATTCGCCCGTCTCCGGGTCGAAGCCGTCGGGGTAGACGTAGTTGCCCTGGTCGTCGTACGTCGCCGCCATGCCGTACAGCGTGGGGTCGAAGTCGTCGGAGACGGGGTCGACACCCTCGTTGGCCTGCTTCAGCGACAGCGAGATCCGGCGACGCTCGAGGTCGATGTCGATGATCTTGACCATCACATCGTCGTTCACCTGAACGACCTGCTCCGGGATCTCGACGTGACGCTCGGCCAGCTCGGAGATGTGCACCAGACCCTCGATGCCCTCCTCCACGCGGACGAACGCACCGAACGGAACCAGCTTGGTGACCTTGCCGGGCACGATCTGGCCCATCTGGTGGGTCCGGGCGAACTGCTGCCACGGGTCTTCCTGGGTCGCCTTCAGCGACAGCGAGACGCGCTCGCGGTCCATGTCGACGTCCAGCACCTCGACGGTGACCTCCTGGCCGACCTCGACCACCTCGGTCGGGTGGTCGATGTGCTTCCAGGACAGCTCCGAGACGTGCACCAGACCGTCGACGCCGCCGAGGTCCACGAACGCACCGAAGTTGACGATCGAGGAGACGACACCCTTGCGGATCTGGCCCTTCTGCAGCTGGGTGAGGAAGTTCATCCGCACCTCGGACTGCGTCTGCTCCAGCCAGGCGCGACGCGACAGAACCACGTTGTTGCGGTTCTTGTCGAGCTCGATGATCTTGGCCTCGATCTCCTGGCCGACGTACGGCTGGAGGTCGCGGACACGACGCATCTCGACGAGCGAGGCGGGCAGGAAGCCGCGGAGGCCGATGTCGAGGATGAGTCCACCCTTGACGACCTCGATGACGGTACCGGTGACGACGCCGTCCTCTTCCTTGATCTTCTCGATCGTGCCCCAGGCCTTCTCGTACTGGGCGCGCTTCTTCGAAAGGATCAGGCGGCCTTCTTTGTCCTCCTTCTGGAGAACCAGGGCCTCGACGTGGTCGCCGACGTTGACGACCTCGTTCGGGTCGACGTCGTGCTTGATCGACAGCTCGCGCGACGGGATGACGCCCTCGGTCTTGTAACCGATGTCGAGGAGAACCTCGTCCCGGTCGACCTTGACGATGGTCCCCTCAACGATGTCGCCGTCGTTGAAGTACTTGATGGTCAGATCGATCGCCGCGAGGAAGTCTTCCTCCGACCCGATGTCATTGACCGCTACCTGCGGGGTGGTGCGTACTGCGGGGTCGAGAGGTGCCTCGATGCTGGCCGTCATGTGGTGAGTTGCTCCGTGGGCTGATGGTGTCGTACGGGTGCGCAATGGCCGTTGGATCGCATCTTGCTGCGAGCACGAGCCTGCTCCGTCTGAGGTCGCGCGGGCCCATAGCGCATCTCACAGAATACGTGTATGACGGAGGGCACGGCAACCCGGGGCACCCGGTGACGACCGGCCGCCCGCCGAGGTCTCTCGACGTGCCACTCGTCTCAATGTACGACGTCCGGGTCCGGACGGCCGCCCGCGAGGTCGCCCGTGTCGCAGATCCGGGTGAGCAGAGCGTTCGCCGCGGCCGCCACGGGGTTCGCCGCCGGCCGGGCCGCGAGGTCGATCAGCGCCCAGAGATCGGCCGCCCGGGCCTGGTCGACCAGCCTGTCCCCGAGGTCGAATCCAGCCCGTACGACGCTCAGCACCGCCCCCGCGAGCACCGGGTCGGTCTCGAACCGCAGCAGGTTGCCCAGGTCGGCGTACACGGACCCCGCATGCGCGAACTCCCAGTCGATCAGCCCCGTGAGCTGCGCGGTCGCCGGGTCGACCAGCAGGTTCTTCGGGTTGAAGTCGCTGTGCACCAGGCAGAACCGGTCCACCCCGACCTCGGCCAGCTCCTCCACCTCGTAGATCACGTCGGCGAACCGCTCGACCTGCTCACGCGTCAGCCCGATCTGCCGTGCGTGTGCCTGGAGGAACTCCTCCAGGTCGCCGACCCCGAACGGCTCGATGGCCAGCTCCCTCCCGACGAAGTCGCCGAAGCTCAGGAACGGCATCCCGCTCAGGCGCACGAGGAGCTCACCGAGCTGCTCCCCCACCTTCCGCCGCTCCGCGTCGCCGGCCGTCGCGAGATAGGTCTCGAGATTCACGCCGGGCAGCCGCTCGTACAAGACATAAGGAGGAGCGCCGTCGCCCGCGGGCTCGGGCATGGCGTCGAGCACCCGGGGCACCGGTAGCAGACCGCGCACGAGCCGCATCAGCGAGACATCGACCGCAGCCCGCGCCGGACGCTTGCCGTACAGCTTCAGCACGGCGTCCTCACCGCCGGCGCTCACGGCGAAGGTCTCCCCGCCATACCCGCCGGTCAGCGGCACCGCACTGGCCGCGATCGCACCGAAGTCGTCCATGCCGCGCATCCTGCCGCACGCCACGGACACCCACCACACACCAACCCGCCGGCGAGAGCGTCCTCACCGGCGGGCTGAGCGCGGCACCAGCGCCCGATTACGCCTTGGTGGGTGCTGCAAGTCCGGCCGCCGCAAGTACGGTCGGCACCGCATTCCGCAGGCCGGCCGCGTTCGGGTGCAGCGGGACGAGTCCGTTCGTCACCACGTTCGGGATCAGTCCCTCGATCCACCTGGTCGCGAGACCCTTGCACATGTCGTGCCCGATGCTCGGCGTCGCCAGATCGACGTACGTCGCACCGTGCGCCTGCGCCTGCTCCGCCATCCGGACGTTCAGCCGCGTCAGGGCCGACTGCAGGTAGTCCGCGTCCGACGCCCAGACCGGGACGACCGGCCAGCAGCCGCCCTTCTTGATCCCCGTCGGATAGCCGACCATCAGGATCTTCGCGTGCGGCGCCCGCTGCCGGATCTGCTCGATCACCGTCCCGTACGTCAGTGCGAACGCGTCGATCTTCTGCGCGAGCTTGTCGACCCCACCCGCGGTGTTGGTTGCCTTGCAGGACGTCCCGACCGGCTGCGGCAGCAGGTTCACGCAGGAGACCGCGAGCCCGACGAGGCCGATGTCGTTACCACCGATCCCGACCGTGACGAGCGTGGTGTCGGCGCTCAGGGCGTCGTACTGCGGCGCTGCGGTCCCGGTGATGATCCCCGGCTGTGGCTGCGCGAAATGCGTGGTGGTAGCACCGCCACAGGTGACGTCGCGGAATGTCGCCGGATGGACCTGATTGGCGATCAACGAGGCGTAGTTGACCGCCGATCGCGCACAGGTGAAGACCTCCTTCGCCGGCAACACCAGGGAGCCGGCGGCGTAGGAATCACCCATCGCGACGTACACGAGCGGCGGCGCCTCAACCGCTTGAGCTGTGGCCGCCGTGAGCGGGCTCGCCACCAGCAACCCGGTCGCGGCGAGTACCGCGACCATCCGAGCACGTACTGATCTCTTCTGCATGCTGCCCGCCTTCAACGTTAAGTGACTGGTCGGTAACAGTACGAGTCAGCTTGAAGAAAACTCACCTTTTCGGCAAGGGCTGGGGGCTGACAACTTTCCGTTCTTCAATTACGCTACTGCAGTATCGTAAAAGGAGGCGGGATGGCCGGACGAGGCAGACCGCGCGACACCGGGGTCGAGGGCAGGGTGCTCGCGGCCGCGGCGGCGGAGATCCGCCAGGGCGGGTACGACGCGCTGTCGATCGACCGGGTCGCCGAGCGGGCCGGGGTCGCGAAGACGACGCTGTACCGGCGCTGGGCATCGAAGGCCGAGCTGGTGGTCGCGCTGATCACCAACCTGCGCGAGGAAGTCCCGTTCGAACCGACCGACGACCCACGCGGAGACCTGACCGAGCTCGTCACCGCGATCGCCGCCAACCTCGCCGCGACCCCGACGAGCCTGATCGCCGACCTGGCCGCCGCAGCCGCCCGCGAACCACGCGTCGGCGAGAGCGTCCGCGCCCTCTGGGCCGAGCGCCACCGAGCCGTCACGGCCGTGGTCGCCAAGGCCCAGGAAGCCGGCCTCGTACTGGACCACGTCTCCCCCGCAGTCCTGGTCGACCAGTTGGTCGGCCCCCTGTACTACCGCCTGCTAGTCACCGGCGAGCCACTGACCCCCGACTACGCAACGACGCTCGTCCGCAGCGTCCTAGGCCCCGAGGAGCCGCAATGACCACCGCCACCACCAAGTCACCTCTACGCCGTCGCGTACTGACTGCCTTGGGCGCCGTCGTCGCCCTGCTGGCCGGCTACTGCATCTACGCCATAGCCCACACCACAGTGCTTCACGCCGAGATCGAGATCGACGCAACCCCCGACGAGGTCTGGAAGGTCCTGGCCGACCGCGCAGCCTACCCCGACTGGAACCCCTTCATCATCTCCTCGACCGGCGACCTGAAGACCGGCGCGAAGATCACCAACATCCTCAAGGACACCAACGGCGACGAAACAACCTTCACCCCCGAACTCCTCGCCGTCGACCCCGGCAGAGAACTCCGCTGGATCGGCAAGATCCCCCCGGGCGGCATCTTCGACGGCGAACACTCCTTCCGCATCGAAGCCCTCCCCGACGGCCGCTCCCGGCTGATCCAGGAAGAGAAGTTCAACGGCATCGCCGTCCCCTTCACCGTCGGCATGCTGAACAAAACCATCAAGCCCCAGTTCGAAGCCATGAACCGAGCCCTCGCCGCCCGCGCCACGAACTGACCCGCAACCTGTCCCGAACGACAGGACATAGTCGACTATTCGGCCGGGCGCCAGGCTCACCAAGGCGGCGGACGGCCGCGGTTCGGGCACTATGTCCTGTCCGTAGGGACACTCCGGCCCACCGATAGGCTGCGCAGGTGGTCGAACCGCGGCGGGTGGAGTTGAGTGGGGCGGAGACGTCCAAAGCTAGTCGGACCTACTGGGACTCGGCGGCTGAGGAGTATCTGGCGGAGCACGGGGAGTTTCTGGGGGACGACAGGTTCATCTGGTCGCCCGAGGGAGTGGATGAGGCTGCGGCGCAGCTGCTTGGGCCTGTGCGGGGGAAGCGGGTGCTCGAGGTTGGGTGTGGCGCTGCGCAGTGCTCGCGGTGGCTCGTGGGGCAGGGCGCGAATGTCGTTGCCTTTGACATCTCGGTGGAGCAGCTTCGGGTCGGGCGGGAGCTGGATCGGCGTACGGGGAGCGTAGTACGGACTGTTGCAGCTGATGCTGTTGCGATTCCCTTTAAGGACAACGGTTTTGACGTCGCTTGCTCGGCCTTCGGGGCGTTGCCGTTCGTTGCTGATGCGGAAGCGGCGCTGGGTGAGATCGCCCGGATCCTCAAGCCTGGTGGGCTACTGGTGTTTTCGGTGACGCATCCGATCAGGTGGAGCATGCCGGACGACCCGACGCCGGCCGGGCTGCGGATCACCCAGTCGTACTTCGACCGCACCCCGTACGTCGAAGTCGACGCCGACGGCACCCCCATCTACGCCGAGCACCACCGCACCACCGGCGACTGGATCCGCGCTCTCACCACCGCCGGCTTCGTCATCGACGACCTACTCGAACCCGAGTGGCCCGCCGGCAACCACAACGTCTGGGGCGGCTGGGGACCAGACCGCGGCCGGTTGGTACCCGGCACCGCGATCTGGTCCGCCCACAAGCCCCAGCTCTAGTTGCTGAACCGCCGCCGCAGCAACCCGGTCGCGCCGATCGCCACACCGAACACGCCCAGCCCGAGAAGCAACCGCACCCAGCTACGGCCGCCCTCACCACTGTCGCCGGCGAGCTTCAGCGAGTACGCCGTCGCGCCGACCGCACCTTCGGGTGCGCCATACGGCATCGACTCGGTCTTCGCCCGGTCGGCCGATGCCGACAGCACCCCGTACCGCCGCCCGAAGTCGAGCGCGGTGGCCGCACCGTTCTTGGTCAGCTCCTTCGCGCCTTCCTTCGACAGCCGGCTGGCCCCGTCCGGAATCGCCTTCCCGCCCTGCGACGCGGTCTCCAGCCCGTCGGCCAGCTTGCCCGACCCGTCAGCAGCCTTCCCGATCCCGGCCGACAGATCCTTGGACCCCTGCGCCACCTGATCGGACCCGTCCTTGGCCTTGCCGACGCCGTCAGCCAACTTGCCGGTGCCATCAGCCAACTTGCCAAGCCCGCTGTCGAGCTGCCCGGTCCCGTCAACCAGCACCCCGACCCCAGCCTTCAGTTGCCCAGCACCACCAGCCAGCTTCCAAGCGCCGTTGTCAAGCGCGCCCGCACCGACCTTGAGCTGACCCGCACCGCTGTCGAGCTTGCCAACACCGGCCTTGAGAGTGCCCGCACCGGTGTCGAGGTCACCAGCGCCCTTCTTCAACGCACCGGCACCCGCATCCAGATCCCCAGCGCCCTTCTTCAACGCACCAGCGCCGGTATCGAGCTGGTCGGCACCGGACTTCAGCGCACCGGCGCCGGTATCGAGCTGCTCAGCACCAGACTTGAGGGTTCCGGCGCCGGTATCGAGCACACCCGCACCGAGGTCGAGCTGGTCAGCACCGTCCGAGAGCAGGTTGAGCCCAGCCAGCAGGGTCTTGCCACCCTCCTGAATCTGCCCGACGCCAGCCTGGAGACCGTTGACCCCGCCGCGCAGAGTCTTGTTCGCGGGCGTGTCAGTCGCCTCGCCGATTCCGCCCTGAACGCTGGCGACCACGCTGGACACCAACTGGCTGATCCCCGCATCGACAGCGTCGAGGCCCTGGATCAGACCCGGCTTCGAGTCCGGGCAACCCGAGAGCCGGTTGTCGAGCCCGCACTGCAGCTGCGCGATCCCCGGCACGGCCCGCTGGGTCAGCCGGCCCTTCAGGTAGGCGAGCGCCTCCTGCATCGTGGCCGAGTCCGGCAGCGGCTTGTCCAGGTCAGGCGTCGAGCCGTTGATCGAACCCAGCTGGCCGATCAGGGAATCCAGGATCATCTTCTTGACGGTGTTCGTCTCCGGCCCGGCGTTCAGAGCTCCTGCCGGACCGTTCAGCAGCGCGGCCGCGGGACCGTAGCAGGCTTCGTCGTAGGTGCCGACGGCCTTGCCGTTGCTGACGCCCTTCAACGCGTCCGACGCACAGTCCACCCCACCACGCATCTTGTCGATGCCCGGACCGGCCGCGGAGAGCTGCTTTTTCAGGCTCTCCAGCCCGCCGAGCAGTGTCCCTTCGGCGCCGACCGATCCGATGCCGTCCTGGAGCTGCTTCACACCTGCGTGCAGTGCCTGCGCCTTCGTGGGCAGTTGCCCGATACCGCCGTACATCTGCACCAGGCCGTCCTCGACACCGTTCAGACCGGCGCTGACCTGGTTCAGTCCCTCGATCAGGCTGGGAGCCTTGCCGGTTGCCTCGTCGAGGCCGCTTGCGAGCTTGCCCGTACCGGCCTTGAGGTCGCCGGTACCGGCCTTGAGCTTGCCAGCACCTGTCTTCAGATCTCCGGTACCGGCCTTGAGCTTGCCGGCGCCAGTCTTGAGGTCGCCCGTTCCGGCCTTGAGCTTGCCGGCACCCGCCTTCAGGTCGGTGGTGCCGGCCTTCAGCTTGCCTGCACCGGCTTTGAGGTCACCGGTGCCCGCCTTCAGCTTGCCTGCGCCTGCGTTGAGGTCGGTGGTACCGGCCTTGAGCTTGTTGAGGCCGCCTTCCAGCTCACCCGTTCCGGCCTTGAGCTTGTTGGCACCCGCGCTCAGGTCCTTGGCGCCCTTGTTGAGCTTGCCTGCGCCATCGTTGATCTTGCTGGCGCCGTCGGCCGCTTCGCCGGTCTTGGTGCGGAGCAGCGATGCGCCGGTGTCGAGCTCACCGAGGCCGCCGGCCAGTTGCGCGGCGCCGTCCGAGAGCTTGCTGGCGCCGGGGGCGGCCTCGTTGGCCAGGCCCTCGTTGAGGGTCTTGGCGCCGGCGTTCAGCTGCAGCAGGCCGCCGAGGAGCTTCTCGGCTCCGTCGCGGAGGCGGATCAGGTTCGTGTCGAGCGTCGTACCGCCCTCGACCAGGTCGGAGCCCTTCTCGGCGCCGCTCTCGTACCCACTGACGGCGGCCTTGAAGGTCGGGCTGTCCAGCGGGCTGACCGGCAGCGCGGTCAGCTCGGCCTCGGGGACGACCGCGTCCTTGACCTCGGCCGCCCAGCCGAACTCGGCCGTCGCGGCGCCGACCGGCGGGAACAGCGTGACGGTGAAGCTGAGCTTCGTACCGCCCTTGCCGTCACCGGCCCGGTTCGCCTCGTTCGACGAGACGTCGGTGAACTCCGGCGGCAGCACCGTCGTGAGCTGGCCGACCATCGGGATGACCACGTCGGACTGCTCGGTGATCTTCTTGCCGTACCCGTCGGTGATGGTCACCTCGCGGGGCTCGGCCGAGGTGTTCTCGACGACGTAGTGCGCCTCGAGCCGGCCGTCCTTGCCGACCGCGTCGCCCGGCTTCTTGAGCTTCTTGCCGTTCAGCGTGTACGTGACGGCGACCTTGATCGGCAGCTTCTTCTTGTCGAAGTCGCTGACCGTCCGCATCCGCTGCTCGCCGTCGACGGTCAGGTCGACGTTCATCTTGCCGTCCTTGACCGACGGGCCGCCGAAGCCGTCCAGGTTCCGCAGGCCATCGGTCGAGACCGGGTTGGACAGCTTCACCTTGCCCTTGCCGGCGAAGTCGAGCTGCTCGTAGATCCGGGCGCCTTCGACCTTGCCGCTCGGGTCGAGCCGGGCCTGCACGGTCTCGGTGTTGGTGACCTTGACCGGGTCGGCGGTCAGCGCGGTCGTCGTCGCCAGCGCCTGCGACGTCGACAGGACGAGGGCGGTCGGGACGGCGACGGCGACAGCCAGTCCCCGGGTGATACGTCGGGCGCTCACGCGCGATCTCCTTCGGTGGCGGAAAACTCGTGAGTGGAAGCGGGTACCAGGGCTTCTTCTTCGGCCGTGGGCGCGTCGCCGGCCGGCGGATCCTCGGTCCGCTGGTTCGACGGCGCCCGCAACGGCCCCTGGATCGAGGTCGCCAGGAACCCGATCCCGGCGGCCAGCAGTACGCCGGTCGCGGCCGACGGCGACTGAGCCAGGAACGCCGGGCTGTCCGCGGTGTAGCTCTCCTCGTACACGGCGACCATCGCGGCCGCGCCGATCAACAGCGTCCACAACGGCAGCCGGTTGGCGGAACCGGCCGTGAACAGGACGCACACGACGACGACCAGAGCCGCTGCCACGGCCCGGCCCGAGGCCGAGTCGGGCAGATAAAGCGCCCGGATGGCGAATCCGAGCCAGGCGACCACGAGCCCGATCAGGAAGCCGGCCGCCCGCATCGCCGGCGTGCGCTCCTGGACCAGCCCGACCACTCCCCCCAGGGCCCCGCCGACCAGTGCCACGTGCTGCGTGTCCAGACCGAGGGCTTCCCCGATCAGGCACAACAGACCCGCGACCACTGCCAGCAGGGCTCCGCCGAGCAAGGTACTGCGCTGCATTGAGTCCTCCACCTCACTGTCGGACTCCGGGGACCCCATCCGGAAAATCCAAATTTCACGTACTTGAACTACCGTTCAGTACGAAGCTGATGGACGTTCCTACCAGGCGGTAACTGCAAGTTTCAATACCGGGGAGATACCGAGTCAGCCAGCGGCCACCGAGAACACGTGAATGTGTCCGAAACCACCGCTCGGAGGCGGAAGTTCAAGTGTTTGAAGGCTTTTTCCGGCCAGTAGCGGCAGCGTCTTTGCAAAGACATAGGTGGCGATCTGCTGTTTCCCTGAAGGCATCCAGTTCCGGTACGTCATCTGCGCGACGACGGTGTTGCCATGCCCGATCGCCTCGGTGCCACCACCCCGGGTCCAGTCCGTGAAGCCCAGTACTACGGATTGCCGCGTCCCATCGGTGTAGACGATCGTGGCCGTCCCGGAAACGCCCGTCGGCCAGCCGGACGACGCCCCGAGCACTCCCAGCTTCGTCGCCCCCGCCGGAGCGGTGACCGGAATCGACTGGCCTTCGGCGACGAAGTTGTCCCGGTCCCCCGCCGCCGTCGACGGCCAGCGGTAGTGGATGCCGCCGCTGACGACATCAGCACCAGGCGCCAGCCCGGCCGCGGTGAGCGCCTGCCGGGAGTAGCTCGCCGCCGCGTTGTCGAAGTCGGCCGACCCGAGTTGGGTGTCGTCGCTGACCCCCGCGTTGGCGCGATGGCCGGAGAAGCCGACGTCGAAGACATGCAACCGGCCCGACGCCGGCGCGGTCGGCAGCGTCACGCCGACGACGGTCTTGGCGGCGTCGATCGGGAAGGAGGCGGAGTACAGGTAGGTCCGTACTTGCTCCGGACCGCCGGCCCAGTAGTTGTTGCGGTACGGCATGTCCGCCGCGACGACGTTGTCGGCCCGCTTCTGCACAGCGCCGCCCGCCAGGGTCCAGTCGCTGAAACCGAGTTGGACGGCCGCGCTGGTGCCGTCGGCGTACCGGACGGTCGCAGTACCGGCTGCTCCGTCCATCGCGCCCTCCGCGCTGCCGAGGAAGCCGATCCGGTTGGCGCCCGGCGGACTCGAGACGGTCAGCGTCTGACCTGCCGCGACCACGTTGTCCGGCCGGCCGGCCCGGATGTTCGGCCAGACATAGTCGATGCCGCCAGCTACGAATTTGCTGCCGGGAATCACGCCGAGAGTCTGCAGGGCCGCGACGGCATAACCCGAGCCGAAATTGTCGTAATTGGCTTCCCCAGGGTCGCTGTCGTGGCTCGTTCCGTTGTTGTCGGCAATGGAAACGGCGTCCGACGAGTACGACGGTGGCGCCGCGTCCGGCGTCGTCGCCCAGCCCGTTCCAGCCTGGCTGCCGAGGACGACGCTCATCGTCGCACCGGTGGTGAGCGTGCCGGCCGGCAGGAAGGCTTTGTTCCAGGCTGCGCCGTCGACGGTCATGCTCTGGACGTACGGCGTACCGACAGAGGCCGCCGGCGCGTTGATCGTGAGGGTTTTGCCGCCTTGCAGACGGACGACCGTCTCGGGGAACAAGGGGCTGCCGAGGACGAGGTCGGCCGTGCCCGGAGTCGCCGGATAGAGGCCGATCGCGGACCAGACGTACCAGGACGACAGCGACCCGAGATCGTCATTGCCCGCCAGGCCGTCCGGCTTGTTGGCGAACAGTTCGGTCTGGACCCGCCGGACCACTTCCTGGGTCTTGTCGGGCCGCCCGGTGTAGGAGTACAGCCACGGCGTACCGAAGCTCGGCTCGTTCCCCATCCAGGCGTACTCGCCGGCGATCTGGTTGAGCTGCTGGAAGTGCGTGTCGAGGTACTGGTTCATCGCGCCCGGCCCGCCCTTGGCCGCGATCAGCCCGGCCGCGTTGAACGGCACCATCGGCGTGTACTTCCACGAGTTGCCTTCGGCCCAGTCGTCGAACGAGAAGTCCGTCGGACTGAAGTTCTCCTTCCACGCCCCGCTCCCCCGGCGCGGCTGCACGAACCCACTCGCCGGGTTGAGCAGGTACTGCCACCCCTGCGCCCGATCGAGAAACTTCGCCCGTACGGCGGTGTCGCCGCGCGCCCCGGCGAACGCGGACAACGCGAAGTCGGCGATGTTGTACTCGAGCGAGGTCGACACCGTGCCCGTGTGGTCGCAACAGCCGAACCCGCCGTCGGTCGGCAGATAGCCGTGCGTGTCGAGGTAGCCGTTGCCCGGCCGGACGTCCGACCGCCCGGTCGCCTCGTCGACCATCGCCGCCTGTGCCTTCGCGGCATCGAAGTTGCGGGCTCCGAACGCGTAAGCCGACGCGATGATCGGCAGCGCCGGATCGCCGACCATCATGTACGTCTCGCTGTTCGCCACCGGCCACTTCGGCAGCCTGCCCGACTGGTCATAGGCCAGCAGCATCGACCGGATCATGTCCGAGGTCTGCGCGGGCGCCACCAAGGCGCTCAACTGGATCTGTGATCGATAGGTGTCCCAGCCGGAGAAGTTGGCATAAACCGCCGACTGCCCCGCGGGCACCGTATGGACCGCCTTGTCGAAACCGAGGTACTGCCCGTTCGAATCGCTGAACACATTGGGATGCAGCAACGAGTGGTAAAGCGCCGTGTAGAAAGTCTTCTGCGAATCCAGCGTCCCGCCACCGATCTGGATCCCGGTCAGCAAACTGTTCCACGACGTCTTGGCGGCCTGCTCGACCACCGCCGGATCCCAACTGGCCAGGGAATCCCGGTTTCCCTGCGCGTTGGCCACACTGACAAACGAAATCCCGACCTTCGCCTTCACCACCGTCCCCGCCGGGAACGTCAACGCGATCCCACCGTCACCGGTGTAAAGCGGCGGCGCTCCCCACTTGGCCGAAGCCGTGAAGGCCTTGTCGAACTTCACCGCGTAGTACAGCCGGTAGTGATTGCCCCGGATACAAAAGGCCCCGGCGCCGGTCCACCCAGTCACCTCGGTCGTACTGACCGCCGTCACCGCACCCTCGGACGCCGCCGCTCCGCCTGCGGTCTTGAGCAACAACGTCGCCGCCGTCCCCGCCGGAAACGTGAACCGCCCAAGCCCCGCCCGCAGCCCAGCCGTCAACTCCACCTTCACGTTGTTGGCCAACGTATTGGCGTAATACCCCGCCCGCGCAACTTCCTTGGCGTGGCTGAACCCCACCGTGGCTTTGTTCTTGTCCGCCGGAACCGTCCCCGTCACCGGCAGGAACGGCAGATCCCCATAGGCCCCACACCCAGCCCCACTCATCCGGGTGACCCCGAACCCAGCCAACGCGGTAGCCGCATAGTCATAATCCCCACCCGGCCACCGAGGCGAAGTATCCGGCCCCCACTGCACCATCCCGAACGGCACCGCCGGCCCCGGAAAAGTATTCCCCGCATTCCCTTCCTGCCCAGCCTTCTGAGCAGTCCCCACCATCGGATTGACCAACGCCGCCGGATCAGTCACCAGCGCCGTCGTACCGGCACTTGCCTGCTGCCCCGGAACCAGAGCGGCGAAACTCAGCCCCAGGACCACCGCCAGCCTTGCGATCCTCATCAGCAGTTGTGGATGCTGTAGTCGAAGGTGCTGTAGCCGCCCCAGAACAGGTTCGCAGCCACCTCGTAACTGTTGAAGTACCCGTGGGTGCGGGCATAGACCTCGGCGGCACCGTAGAGAGCACCAAAGGCCAGTCCGTGCTTCGCCCATTGCTCCGAATGGACTGCCTCGTGCTCCAGCAGGCGCGGGCCGAGCTGCTGGCCGGCCGAGTAGCCGTGCTTCGCGGAGATATCGCCGGCATCCAGCGCTTCGCATCTGATCTGGTAGTCGAACTCGCTCTCGGACCTCGGATAGCCCAGGTAGTCGCCCAACGTCAGGGGGCGCATCTGATTGTGCGACAGGTCGGTGTTGAAGCAGACGATCTGCAGCCTGGCAGCCTTACACGAGCTGCCACCGGTCAGAAGCCGCGCAAGCTCGTTCGGTCCGTCGTTCCCGGGTCGGATGCGGGCCCAGCTCAGGGGGTTCCAGCTGATCCGCGGCACGCCGTACTTCGGCGCCGACCACGGCCCCCAGCCGCGGGAGTTGTGGGTCCGGACGATGACCTCGAACTCCTCACCACCACGCAGCATCTGCGAGGAGCTGGTGACGGCGTAGAACGTCGCCTTCGACACCGTGTTGCCGGTGAGCCGGCTGCGGTAGCGAATCTCGCTCTCCCACGGTTCGACCGTGTTGTCCGACCAGCCCACCGACAGCTGGCCCGCGTACTCCGTGACGTACGTGATCGCCGGCGCCACGGGCGGTGGTGGAATCGGAGTCGCGGTGGCGACCGGGGACGGGGCCGAGACGCCGGCCTCGTTGGCAGCGCGGACCCGGAACTCGTACCGGGTGTTGTTGGCCAGCGGCACGACGGTCAGGTACGACTGACCGACGACCGGATAGGGAAGCCGGATCCACTGCTTGCCGGCGACCCGGTACTCGACCCAGTAGTAGACGCCGGCCGGTGTCGAGTCCGCCCAGTTGATGGCGACCCGGCGGTCTCCTGGTGACGCGGTCAGTGAGGCCGGGGCAGTCGGTGCCGGTGGCATCGGACGCGCCGTGTCCACCGGTGAGGGTGCCGACGTACCGGAAAGGTTGTTGGACAGCACCCGGAACTCGTAGGTGACCGCGTTCCGCAGGAAGGTCACCTTCAGGGTCCTGGCGCTGATGGGGAGCGGAAGGCGGCTCCACTTGCCACCGGCGGGACGCATCTCCACCCAGTACAGGATGTTCGCCGGCGTACCGGCCGACCAACTGAGATTGACGAAGCCGTTGCCCGGTGTCGCCGTGAGGCTGGTCGGCGGGGTCGGGAACGGAGGCATCGGGCGGGACTGGACGGTGTTGGTGCCGCCGCTCTCGCCGATCCCGTTCTGGGCGGTGACTCTGAACGCGTAGGTCTGACCGTTCTCCAGGAAGCCGGCCGTCATCGACGTACCGGTGACCGGCAGCGGCAGACGTTCCCACGGATCGCCCGAGGTCATGTTGCGCTGATAGACGATGTACTGGACACCGCTGGTCGTGCTGCCGGTCCAGGACAGCTTCACCTGCCCGTCCTGAGCCACGGCCGTCAGGTTCTTGGGAGCGACCGGCAATCCGCCGTACGACGTAGCCGACGCAACCGCGGACAACGCGCCCAGCCCGCCTTGGTTCTCGGCCGCGACCTTGAACTCGTATTTGTGTCCCGCCTTCATCAGCCCGAGCTCAGCCGTCTTGTCGAGGCTCGGCAGACCCAGCTTGGTGAAGGTGGTCTCACCTGCGGTCACGTCGCGCTGGTAAACCCAGAAGCTGACGTTGGCGACTCCGTTCCAGTCCAGCCGGATGGTGGCATCGCCCATCGCCCTCGCGACCAGCCCGGTCGGAGCCGGCGGCGGGTTGTAGTGCGAAGTGGCCCGGACCACTCCGCTGATCGGCCCGTCGATGCCATTCGCGTTGGGCTGGACCTTGAACTCGTAGACGTGCCCGTGCTTGAGGTACGCCGCCGTGAAGGCGCCCTTGTCCGTCGGGTACTCCAGCTTGACGAAGGACTCCCCCGCCGTCACATCCCGCTGGTAGACCCAGAAGTAGGTGCTGGGCACATCGCCCCAGGTGACCTTGATGGTTCCGTCCGTCTGCGCGGCGGCGACCAAGCCAGTCACCGGTGCCGGCGTCGGGAACTTGGGCGTCGACTGGACGGCCGCGGACAGCGCACCTTCCCCGTTCGGCCCGATCCCCGACACCTTGAACTCGTAGGTGTGCCCGTTCGACAGATACCCCGCCGTCATCCCCGTGCCGGCCGCGATCGGCAACGGCAGCTTGGTGAAGGTCGTCTCGCCGTCCGTGACGTCGCGCTGATACACCCAGTACCAGGCGTCGTCGCCGAGACTGTTCCAGCTCAGCTTGACCTCACCATCACCCGCCACCGCGACCAGCCCGGTCGGCGCCGGCAACTTCGGGTAGGTCGAGGTGGCCGGAGCCGCCACCACCTTGGCGGATTCGCCACCGTCGTTGTACGCCGTGACGGCGAACTCGTAGCTGTGTCCGTCGGCGAGATAGCCCGCCTCCATCGAAGTACCGCTCGAGACCGGCAGCGGCAACCGGACGAACTCCGTCTCGTCCGCCGTCAGGTCCCGCTGATAGACCCAGTACCAGACCCCTGGCGTCGTCGACGCCGTCCAGCTCAGACCGACGGTGCCGTTCGTCTTCGTGGTCGCTGTGAGAGCAGCCGGCGCCGCGGGTGGAATACCGACCGGCGTCGCCGTCACGACGGCCGACTTGGCGGAGTCTCCACCAGCTCCCTTGGCGATCACGTAGAACTCGTGCGGATGCATCAGGGTCAGGCTCTTGACCTGGTACTGCCGGACATCACCGCCCACTACGGTGACCGACTCGAAGGTGCTGTCGGCCTCCGTGGTGTCCCGATAGAAGATCTCGTAGTTCCAGCCGCCTGTGACACCGGCCCAGGAGACCTTCACGCCACCGGTGGATCCGTCCGGCACTGCACTGACGCCGGTCGGCGCCGCCGGCGGGTCGATGTGCACGGCGAGGGTGGAGACGTCGGACGGAACGCCTTCGCCGACGTTGTTCGCGGCTGCCACCTTGAACTCGTAGGTCTTGCCGTCGCGGACGTACGACTCGGTGGTCGACGTCGAGCTCACTGAGGTCGCTCGACGGGCGAAGTGCGTCTGCCCGTCCGTCACGTTCCGCTCGTAGAGCCAGTACTTCGTAGCTCCGGCGACCGGCTGCCAGGAGAGCACGGCCTCGCCATCAGCGTTCTGGGTCACGGCGAGTCCTCCGACCTTGGCCGGCACCGCCGTCGGGTCCGGCGGCTGGATCGGCCAGGCGGTCTCGACGAAACGTGGCCGGTAGATGCCGGCGTCCTCGGTGTTCGCGGTGGCATTGAGGCTGTTCACGTTGTACGACCACAGCAGCTTCCCCCCGGCGGCCGACTGCGGATGGACGTGGGCGTCGTACACGATCTTCTCGTTGCCCTCGGCGCCCTCCGGTGCCTGGAGCAGAACCACCGGGGCGCTCCACGGGCCGGTCGGTGAGGGTGAGGTGTAGGCGACCATGTCGGGGTGGAAGACTCCGTTGCCCTGCTGGGTGACGAGGACCCAGTTGGTGCCTACCTTCTGTACTCCGAAGGTCGTGCCGACGCCGCTCAGCAGACGAGCTGAGGCTGCTTCGTCGGTGACCCAGGTGGTTCCGTTCCAGTACTCGAGGGGCGCGGTCAGATCGGCGTTGGTGCGGGCGAGGTGCGCGAACCGCATGCCGGTGTCCTCGAGGTACTCCGAGCCGTACACGTAGGTGATCGGCCCGTCCTCGACCAGCTCGACACCCCAGGCGATCTTGTCGCCGACCGGCAACGCGGTCACCGATTCGAGCGCGAAGGTGGCCGGGTCGAAGGTCGCCACGCTGGTGCCCTTGAGCTTGACGTCGAGCGCACCCTGGCCCGATCGTCCGTACCGCGTGTAGGCCACCCGCAGTTTGCCGTCGCGCGCCGTGCCGTCGCCGACCCAGAAGAAGTCGCCGTCGGCGGTAGGCGGCATCACGGCGGTCGGCGCGGCCGCCGTACCGCGGAAGATGGTCGTGTCCAGACCCGCGCCGGACTGCACGACGATCGAGTTGTTGATCATCGGGGTGTTCGCCGGCCGGCTGCCGTCGGCGTTGACGGTGCCGATGTAGGTGTCGGAGAAGAGCCAGGCGACCCGGCCGTCGGGCAGCGGGACCGAGGCCGTGCCGTCGCCACCGCTCCACTTGCCTGAGGTGTCGCCGTAGGTCTTGAAGGCGGTGTTCAGTTGCGCGGCACTCAGGACACCGACGGGAGTCACCGCGGTCGCGGCGCTCGGAGTGACGATCATGGCGAGCACGACGGCGACCACCGTCAGCAGTGCCGTACCGACTTTGGTGCGTAGTTTGACGCGCGACGACGCGGAATTCGCTGCCATGAGCCCCACCCCTTTGAAGATTTGGTCGAAGGCTAGAAGTCGGCGGGAACCGCCCACAAGCGGGAGTTGCTGCAACGTGTGAGGGCTTGACAGTGAGGGCGATGTGGGCTGGTGGGTGGGGGTGGCACTAGCGTTGGGGTATGACCTCAGAGACGACTCCCGAGCAGCCGGTCGAGCCGAAGTTGGGGTTTTTGCGGAGTGCGACCGTGGTGGCGGTCGGGATGGCTGTCATGAATGTGGCGGCTTACGGGTTCACGTTGTTCGCGGTGCATCGGCTGGTGCCGGAGCAGTTCAGTGCTGTGGTGGCGTTGCTGGGGTTGTTGCTGATCGGGAACGTCGTGCCGCTGGGGTTGCAGGCGTCGGGAGCGCGGCGGATCGCTACGCATACGGGGGCGGGGCGGGAGGCCCTGGCGGATTCGTTGCTGCGGGCGGGGCGGCGGTCCGCGCTTGGGTTGACGGTGGTGTGCCTGTTGGCCAGCCCGCTGTTGATTTGGCTGCTGCACATCGACTCGGTGCTTGCGGTGATCCTGCTGGCTCCGACGCTTGGCGGGCTGACGCTGATGGGGTCGCAGCTCGGAGTGCTGCAGGGCAGTGAGCGGTGGACCGAGTTGGCGGCGATGTACACGGCTGTCGGCGTTGGGCGGTTCGCCTTCGGGGCCGGGGCCTTGGTGATTCACCCGAGTGTGACCGCGGCGATGATCGGTGTCGCGGTGGGTGCGGCGGTACCGCCGTTGGTGGGGTCTTTCCTGCTTCGCGGGTCCAGGGGTGGTACGCCGGAGCAGGTCAAGGAAGTGTTGCGGGAGACGATCCACGGCACCCATGCGCTGCTGGCGTTCTTCGCCATCGCGAATGCGGACGCCTTGCTCGCCCGGGGCCTGATGGACGGCCAGCACAGCGGGTACTACGCGGCCGGCGTGATCGTCGCCAAGGCGTGCCTTTTCCTGCCCCAGTTCGTGATCGTGATCGTCTTCCCCTCGCTGGCCAGCTCCCCCGGCGACACGCTGCGGCTGCGGCGCGCGATCCAGGCGGTCGCGGCGCTCGGCGTGTGCTGTGTCCTCGGTGCGTTGCTGCTACCGGATCTGGTGGTGACGGTTGCCGGGGGCAAGGACAAGTACCCGGTACTGGGCGATTTCGCCTGGATCTTCGCACTCGCCGGTTCCGCGTACGCCGTCCTGCAGCTGGTCGTGTACGCCGCGATCGCCCAGCAGGAGAAGCGTGCCGCCCTGGTGATCTGGATCGGCCTGGCCGTGCTGGCGGTCGCCGCCCTGATCGTCATCGGCACGGACCTCGCCACCGGCTTCACCGCCATCAAGGTCCTGGCCGCGATGACAGCCGTCTGCGCCATCGCCCTGTCGGCCGTGCTGGCGACCGGACTCCACCGCCAGACAGCCGACAAGGCGTAGTACTCACCAGAGACTGGACTTGGCGAACTTCCGCGCCAGCGTGTTCGCCAGCACCAGCAGGACGAGACCGATCACCGACCGGAACAGCCCGATCGCCGCGGCATAACTGAACTGCGGCACCTGGGACGCGAAGCCGAGCTTGTAGACGTAGGTGTCGATGACCTCCGACGTCTGCAGGTTCAGCGTGTTCTGCAACAGCAGCACCTTCTCGAAACCGACCGACATGATCGAGCCGATGTTCAGGATCAGCAGGATGACGGCCACCGGCCGGATCGCCGGCAGGTCGATGTGCCAGACCCGGCGCAGCCTGGAGGCGCCGTCGACGATCGCCGCCTCGTGCAGCTCCGGCGAGACGCTGGTCAGCGCGGCCAGGTAGATGATCGCCGAGAACCCCATCGTCTGCCAGGCGCCGGACCAGACGTACAGGTGCCTGAAGTAGTCCGGATTGCTCAGCACGTCGATCGGCCCGATCCCGAACTGGCCGAGGACATGATTCAGCACGCCGCTGTTCGGGTCGACGATCACCACGATCAGGCCGACCACGACGACGGTCGAGATGAAGTGCGGCGCGTAGGTGATCAGCTGCACCGACCGCCGGTACCACCGGCGCCGCGCCATGTTGAGGCCGAGCGCGAGCAGGATCGGCAGCCAGAACGTCGCCACCAGCTCGTACAGGTGCAGGATCAGCGTGTTCTTGATCAGCCGCCAGAACTGGTACGACTCGGCGAACCGCTCGAAGTGCTTGAGGCCGACCCAGCGGCTACCGAGGATGCCGTCGACCACGTTGTAGTCCTTGAAGGCGATGATCGCGCCGTACATCGGCCAGTAGGCGAAGATCGCCAGCCAGATCAGCGGCACCGCGAGCATCGCGTAGAGCTGCCAGTTGCGCCGCATCCGCGCAACCAGGCCAAGGCCGTTCTTGGCGCCGGCGCGCGCGGCCGGAGCGGTACGTCGTACCAGGGTTTCGGTGGCCATCGGCGTCAGCCCTTCAACGAGCCGACCATGGCCCCCTTGACGAAGTGCTTCTGCACGAAGGGGTAGATCAGCAGTGGCGGAATGGTGGCGATCACGATCAGCGAGAACTTCAGCTGCTCCTGCAGCTCCTTCATCCGGATCAGCTCGGCGGTGTCGCGGACCTGGGACGGGTCGAAGTTGTTCTGGATCAGGATCTGGCGCAGCACCAGCTGGAGCGGGAACAGGTGCTCGTTGGTCAGATAGATCAGCGCGTTGAACCAGGAGTTCCACTGCGCGACGGCGTAGAAGAGCAGGTTCACCGCGATGATCGGTTTGCTCAGCGGCAGCACGATCCGCCAGAAGAAGCCGAAGTCGGTGCAGCCGTCGACCTTCGCGGCCTCGACCAGCTCCTCGGGGATCGTCGACTGGAAGTAGGTCCGGGTGATGATCATGTTCCAGACCGCCAGCGCGGCCGGCAGGATGATCGCCCAGCGGGTGTTCAGCAGGCCGATCCGGTCCACCACCAGGTACGTCGGGATCAGGCCGCCGTTGAACATCATCGTGAAGACGAACAGCGCCATGATGAAGCCCTTGCCGGGCAGCCCTTTGCGGGACAGCGGGTACGCCGCGAAAAGGGTCAGCACGGTCGCGAGCAGCGCGCCGCCGGCCGCGTAGACGACGGAGTTGCCGAAGCCGCTGACGATCGAGTCGTAGTCGAAGACGGCCTTGAACGACTCGATGCTGAAACCGACCGGCCACAGCCAGACCTTGCCGGAGACGACGTTCTTCGGATCGCTGAGCGAGGCGCTGACCACATAGACCAGCGGATAGAGCACGGCCAGCGTGAACAGCCCGAGGGCGGTGTAGTTGCAGATCATCACGATCCGGTCGGACCGGGTCTCTTGCACCGGAGCGGGCGCCTCGGTTGCCGTAGCCATCGCCGTCACCCCTGGTAGGTCTCGTAGGCGGCCTGCTGGATCTCGAGATAGGGCCGCAGCCCGATCTTTGCGATGCGATCGGTGTAGTCGCGCCACTGCCCGTCGTCATGCGGATCGAGCTTGCCCGTGACGAACTTGGCCAGGGAGGTGGTCACCTCGCCCTTGAGATTGAGGCCGATCTCGGCGTCCTGCGCGGCCTGGTCGGCTTCCAGGGTGACCGGCGGGAACTGCATCTCCATCGGCTGCTTGTACGGGAACAGCTCGTCCCGGGTCTGGGTGTAGAGCGGTGACTCGAAGGTCGCCTTCTGCGGATTCACCCGTTCGGCCAGCCGGAAGTCGCCGGAGCGGTACATCACGCCGTACTGGTCCCAGGTCTTGCCCTTGGTCGCGTCGGAGTTCCAGGTCGCGTCGAAGCCGTAGATCGACTGCTTGCCGTTGATGCCCTTGTCGCCCTTGACCGACCAGCGGAAGTCGGGGCCGGCGTACGAGCGCAGTACGGCCTCGAGATCCATCTGGAAGTCGGCCCAGCGGACCAGGAGGTCGGGGTGGCGGCACTTGCGGGTGATGACGAGAGTGGAGACCTCGAGGCCGACTTTGAGGTAGTTCCAGGCGGCGTACCGGGTGCCGTCCGGGCCCTTCAGCGGTGGGATGGTCTCGTACTGATGCCAGCGCGCGTTCGGGTCGGTCTGGTCGATGGTCATGAACGAGCCCCAGTAGTACGCGCGGGCTCCACCGATCACGGGCCCGCCGGGGTTGTTGCCGTACCGGTTCATCTGATCCTGGTCGGCGGTGAAGATGTCCTTGTTCAGCAGGCCGTCGGCGTACAGGCCGCGCAGGTACTTGAGCGCCTCGCGCCATTCGTCCTTGACGTAGTTGGCAGCGACCTTGCCGTCGTCGACCACCAGCCAGGGGTCGCCGGGGTTGTAGAGGAAGGCGTTCATGAAGTAGCTGTCCAGCGGCGCGTCCTTGAAGCCGGCGAACGGGACCGTCTTGCCGCGACCGCCGAGATCGGCCTTCTTGAACGCGGTCAGCACCTCGCGGAACTCCTCGGTGGTCGTCGGGATCGCCAGGCCGACCTTGCGGATCCAGTCGGCGTTGAGGAAGGTCCGTCCGTTGGATGCACGGCAGTGGTAGCAGTCGTTGATGTCGGGGAAGCTGTAGATGCCCTTGTCCGGGGCAACCATCAGCTTGCGCGCCTCGGGGTAGTCCTTCATCGCTTGCTGGAGATTGGGCGCGTACTTGGCCAGGTACGGGTCGAGATCGACGAAGAGGTTCTGCGCGCCGTACAGGTAGAGCTGGGAGCGGGTGAAGGTGATGCCGAGGAAGGCGTCGGGGATGTCGCCGGCCGCCATCATCGCGTTGACCTTCGTCATCGTCTCCGGGTCGTCACCCTTGCCGGCCACCTGACGGAACTGGATCCTGATGCCGGTCTTCTGTTCCATCCACCGGGTGAACTCGTTCTTGGACCAGTCGCCGACCGTCAGGTTCTGCGGGACGACCACGGTGAAGGTAACCGGCTCGGTGACGATCGCGCGCTGCTCGCGCGCCACCGGTCCGACGTACCCGGGTGGGTAGTTGATCCCGGTCTTCTTGGCGCCCAGTGGCGTCGGCGGCGCCTCGAGGCTGTCGGGACTGGCACCCACCGACTGATCACCCGAGCCGCATCCGGTCAGTAGTCCGCTACTACCGAGCGCGGCGGTGATTCCCAGTGCTCCCGCTACGAAGGCCCTTCGCCGTACTCCGTCTCCGGTCTGATCTTCTGGCATCCCGCCTCCTGATGCAGATGATGAGATATCCGATAGGATCTCGGATCCTTGATCAGGCAGGGTGCCACGTAACGTTTAACCAGGGAAGAGGATGGTCACCTGGGGCGATTAATTTTTCACAGAAAGTATCGGCCGATGCGCCTAGGGTATGAGCCATGACGACCCCGAAGTTCATCCTCGACCTGCGCGCCAAGGTCGGCCATGATCTGCTCTGGCTGACCGGGATCACCGGCGTGGTGCTGGACGACGCCGAGCGCGTCCTGCTGGTACGCCGCGCCGACACCGGCCGCTGGTCGCTACCCGCCGGGATCCTCGAGCCGGGCGAGCAGCCGGCGCCGGCGTTGCTACGCGAGATCCACGAGGAGACTGCCGTCGAGGCCGAGATCGTCCGCCTGATCAGCATCGACACCCTGCCGCCAGGCGCCTACCCCAACGGCGACCAGGTCCAGTTCCTCGACCTCTGCTTCCACTGCCGCCTGACCCGCGGCGAGGCGCGAGTCAACGACGACGAGTCGCTGGAGGTCGCCTGGTTCCCCCTCGAAGACCTCCCACCACTCCAAGACCGCGAACTGAAATACATCACCACCGCCCGCACCCCAGACCCCGTCCCCCGCTACACCGGCCGCCCTGGCTAACGCCGCAACTCCAGTTGGAGCTCCCGCGACCAGCGCTCTCCCGTAGTCGGCTCCCGATTCAACCCGGCCGCCAGCCGACGCCGACCTTCCCCGCTCGACCAGGAGAGCCGCCTCCGCCAGCGCGTACCGCGTCTTCTTGTCCCGCCGCGGTTCGCCGACGCTGGGATCGCTCCACCTGGTATGCCGAAACGATGCTGCAGTCTTCGCCTGATAGTCGCCGAAGTAGCTCCACACCACGCTGTCCAGCGACACGTTCCGGATCGACGACGCGGGCAGCTCCGCCGTCCAGCGGGCCTTTTGCTGCCAGCGCCACCTGTTCGGACTTGTCTTGCCACGCCGGGTGATTCCCACGAAGCGCAACTGCCGCCGGATCACGTCCCACTGCGCGCGCTCATCGTCGATCCACTCACGCAGCAACTCGTAGAGGTTCTCGAAGGTGAGTCCGTCGTTCACCAGGTCGACGAACACCGTCGGCCGGCCGCGCATCAGGTCCGCCGGAGCAAGGCCCGCTGCGGTCAGATTCGTTCGTAGCTGAGCCTTCTCGGCAGAACTCAGGTCCTCGCCGTATCTCCCGGGCAGCGACAACGGCAAGGGATGCAGCCGGTCCTGCCAGGAAGTACCAGCCAAGGCGCCGCTCAGTAGGTCGAACAAGCTGTCTACCGAGCGGCCGACGAGATACAGATCGCCGTCGCTACAGCGGGCGAGCACCTTGGCTGTGCAGGCGATCAGCTCGTCGAGGTAGTCGACGTTGACCTCCGGCACGTCGTCGAGCAACGAGCCGAGCTGGTCCGGCCGGACCAGGTCCCAACGGAACGGCCGGATCGGCTCTTGGGGCATGACTTAGTGGGCTGCCTCGTGCCAGGTGCGGCCTACGCCTACTGAGACGTCCAGGGGGACGGTCATTTCGACGGCGGCGCCCATGTCGCGGCGGACCAGTTCTTCGAGGGTTTCGCGCTCGCCGGGGGCGATCTCGAAGACGAGTTCGTCGTGGACCTGGAGGAGCATCCGGGACTTGAGGCCGGCCGACTTCAGGGAGGCGTCGACCTTGAGCATCGCCATCTTGATGACGTCGGCGGCCGAGCCCTGGATCGGGGCGTTCAGCGCCATCCGCTCGGCCATCTCGCGGCGCTGGCGGTTGTCGCTGGTCAGGTCGGGCAGGTAGCGGCGACGGCCGAGGATGGTCTCGGTGTAGCCGCTCTTGCCGGCCTCGAGCACGATGCTGCGCAGGTAGTCGCGGACGCCGCCGAAGCCCTCGAAGTACTCGTCCATCAACCCCTTCGCCTCGTCCACGCCGATCTTCAGCTGCTGGCTCAGCCCGTACGCCGACAGCCCGTAGGCGAGGCCGTAGTTCATCGCCTTGATCTTGGCCCGCTGCTCCTGCGTCACCGCGGCCGGCTCGACCGAGAACACCCGCGACGCGGTCACCGAGTGGAAGTCCATCCCGGAGTTGAACGCGTCGATCAGGCCCTGGTCCTCCGACACGTGCGCCATGATCCGCATCTCGATCTGGCTGTAGTCGGCCGACATCAACGCCTCGAAGCCCTCGCCGACCACGAACGCCTCACGGATCCGGCGGCCTTCCTCGGTCCGGATCGGGATGTTCTGCAGGTTCGGGTCGGTCGAGCTGAGCCGCCCGGTCGCCGCGATCGTCTGGTTGAACGTGGTGTGGATCCGCGCGTCCACCGGGCTGATCGTCTTCAGCAGCCCCTCGACCGTCTGCCGCAGCCGGGTCGCGTCCCGGTGCGCCAGCAGGTAGGCCAGGAACGGGTGCTCGGTCTTCTCGAACAGCGACTGCAGCGAGTCCGCGTCGGTCGTGTAGCCGGTCTTGGTCCGCTTGGTCTTCGGCATCTGCAGCTCGTCGAACAGCACCACCTGCAGCTGCTTCGGCGACCCGAGATTGATCTCCTTGCCGATCACTTCGTACGCCGCGGTCGCCGCCTCCCGGACTCCGGTGGCGAACCGCGCCTCGAGCTCCTCCAGGTACGGCCGGTCGACCGCGATGCCGTCTCGCTCCATCCCGGCGATGACGTCGATCAGCGGCAACTCGACCTCGGCGAGCAGCGTCGTACCGGCCTGCTTGTCCAGCTCGGCGTCGAGCGTGTCGGCCAGGTCGGCGATCGCGCGGGCGCGCAGCATCGTCGCGTCCGCGGCCGGGCCGCCCTCGACGTCGTCGAAGCTGAGCTGACCGTTCTCGGCCTCCTCGGTGCGCAGCTCACGCTTGAGGTACCGCACGGTCAGGTCGGCCAGGTCGTACGATCGTTGGTCCGGCCGGACCAGGTACGCGCTCAGCTGGGTGTCCGAGGTCAGCCCGCCGAGGGTCCAACCGCGCTCAAGGAACCCCAGCAGCGGGCCCTTCGCATCGTGCAAAGCCTTCGGCTGATTCGGGTCGGCCAGCCACGCCTGCCAGGCCGCGTCATCGTCCGGGGTCAGGTAGGCCGGGTCGAACCAGGCCGCCGCACCCGTCGAGGTCGCCAGCGCCAGGCCGGTGATCTCACCGGTACCGCGCCCCCAGCTGCCTTGCACTGCGACACCGGTCCGCGCGCCGGTCGACACGTGCTCCTTGATCCAGGCGCCGACCTCACCGGGCTTGAGCTGCGTGCCCTCGAGGTCGAAGCCCTCCTCGATCGCCTCCTCGACCTGCTCGTGCTCGGCGACCAGCCGCTCACGCAGTACCCGGAACTCGAGGCTGTCGAAGAGCGTGTGCACCTTGTCCCGGTCCCACGGGTGCCGGACCAGGTCGTCGACGGCCACGTCCAGCGTCAGGTCGCGGACCAGCTCGTTGATCTGCCGGTTGCGGATCACGTCGGACAGGTGCTCGCGCAGCGACTCACCGGCCTTGCCCTTGATCTCGTTCACCCGGTCGATCACGTCGTTCAGCGAGCCGAACTGGTTCAGCCACTTCGCCGCCGTCTTGTCGCCGACCCCGGGCACACCGGGCAGGTTGTCGCTCTTCTCCCCCACCAGCGCGGCCAGATCCGGATACATCCGCGGCGGGATCCCGTACTTCGCCTCGACCGCGGCCGGGTCCATCCGGGCGATCTCGGAGACGCCACGCTTCGGGTAGAGCACGGTGATGTTCTCGTTGATCAGCTGGAACGAGTCGCGGTCGCCGGAGCTGATCAGCACCTCGAAACCCTGCTCGTCGGCCTGCGTCGCCAAGGTGGCGATGATGTCGTCGGCCTCCCAGCCGTCGATCTCGGTGGTCGGGATCCGGAGCGCCTCCAGCACCTCCTTGACCAGCGAGACCTGCCCCTTGAACTCGTCCGGGGACTTCGACCGGCCGGCCTTGTACTCCGTGTACTGCTCGGAGCGGAAGGTCTTGCGGGACACGTCGAACGCGACACAGATGTGCGTCGGCTGCTCGTCGCGCAGCATGTTGATCAGCATCGAGGTGAACCCGTACACCGCGTTGGTGTGCTGACCCGTGGTGGTGGAGAAGTTCTCCACCGGCAGCGCGTAGAACGCCCGGTACGCGAGCGAGTGCCCGTCCAGCAGCAGGATCCGCGGTCGTCCGGTGGAGCCGTCCGCCACCGTGCCCGGGTCCTTGGTCATCGTCGAGGAGTCTGTTTCAGGAGCCACGTAAAGACTCTAGTGGGTACCGCCGACAGTTCTGGCACGCGCACGCGGGGGCTCACGTAGCCTTCTGTCATGAGTGATGACAAGACCGCAGTCGAGGTGCCGGGAATGTCCACCGAGGGCACGCTGCTCGCACTGATGGGCATCGAGATCACTGAGGCGGCGCCCGAGCGGGTGGTCGCCACGATGCCGGTGAAGGGCAACGTCCAGCCGTACGGACTGCTGCACGGCGGCGCGTCCTGCGTGCTCGCCGAGAGCCTGGGCTCGATCGGCTCCGCGCTGCACGCCGCGACGTACGGCAAGGTCGCTGTCGGTGTCGACATCAACGCGACGCATCACCGCGCGGTCCGCGAGGGTGTCGTCACGGGCGTGGCCACGCCGGTCTACCTGGGTCGCACCACGACGTCGTACGAGGTCGTCATCACCGACGAGCGGGACAAGCGGGTCTGCACCGCGCGGATCACGTGCCAGCTGATTCAGGCGCCGCCGGGAGCGTGAACTCGTCGTACTGCTCGTCGTCGTGGTCCTCGGCCAGCGGCGAGCGGGCGAGCTGAGCGCGGCGGGCCATCACGGAACGCCGCGACGACAGCAGGGCCAGCAGGTTGGGCGCATGCTCGGCCGCGAGACGACGCCGTACGGTATGCGTGCTCGCGAACCGCAGTACGCCGGCCTGCCCCAACCCCAGTCGGGCAAGGAACCTGTTCGCCTCGCGGGCGACCGGCGGAGCGACAACGGCGAGATGCGGGCAGTTCTCGTGCTCGGCCCACGCCGCCGCCTCGGCGATCAGCGCCTTGCCCAGGCCGTGCCGGCGGGCGTGGTCGCTGACGTGTAAGTACTCGACCGTCACGGTGACCTCGTCGTGCAGCGGGCTGATCGGGGTCTGGCGCAGGTACGCCATCCCGCCCAGCTCACCGTCGATCTCGCCGACCACCAGCCGGCCCGACGGGTCGTCGGCGTGCTTGGCCACGGACGCCTGCGCGGACTCCACGGACGGCGCGGTCAGCAAGCGGGCCTGATGCCCGGCTCCGACCGCCATCTCGCTCCACAGGGTCACCAAAGCGCCGGCGTCGTCCGGACGGGCGTCGCGCACCTCGATGGCTGGTGCCACGTGGCCCTCCTAGATTCTGATCCACCCCCGAGGTGAACAGATATGAGCGGATACGCTCATCCCCCGCGCAACAGTAGGGCTTCGAGGGTCCGATGCAAAGCTGACGCGAAGCGAAACGGGAGACCAGGTTTGTTCATCGGAATCGGTACTGTCGTGAACGTCGCGGCAGTGCTCGTCGGCTCGGTCCTCGGCGTCCTGATCGGTCACCGGCTGCAGCACCGGACCCGCGATCTGGTCACCGACGCCCTCGGCCTGGTCACGCTGCTGATCGCGATCAGTTCGGCACTGACCGTGGGCGACGACGTGCTGAGCGATGCCGTCGGAGACAGCGCTCCGGTACTGATCGTGCTCGGCGCGATGCTGATCGGCGGCATCACCGGCTCGCTGCTGCGGATCGAGCAGCGGCTGGAGGGATTCGGCGCCTGGATGCAGCACCGGTTCAGCCGGGGTGACAGCGAAAGCACTTTCGTCGAAGGCTTCGTGTCGGCGTCGATGGTGTTCTGTGTCGGGCCGTTGACCTTCCTGGGCGCGCTGTCCGACGGGCTGGGGCGAGGCGCCGATCAGCTGTTGCTCAAGTCGGTGCTGGACGGCTTCGCCTCGATCGCCTTCGCCGCGTCGCTGGGGTGGGGTGTGGCGGCATCGGCGGTCGTCGTACTGGTCATCCAGGGGCTGATGACGGCCGTAGGCGCCGTACTGGGCGACATCCTTCCCGACGCCCACGTGACCGCCCTGGGCGCCACTGGCGGCCTGCTGCTGGTCGGTGTGGCTCTACGGCTGCTCAAGATCAAGCAGATCGCCGTCGCGGACCTGCTGCCGGCGTTGATCGTCGCGCCGCTGCTGGTCCAGCTCCTCGTTGTCATCCGCAACTGACCAACAGTTGTTGCCTCAGACACCAAACGGGGACCTTGAACAAGTTATTACCTGTTCAAGGTCCCCATTGGGTGTTCAAGGCAACCAGTACTGCCGGGTGCTAGTCCTCGCCGAGGTACGCCTTGCGGACGTCGTCGTTGACGAGCAGCTCGCGACCGGAGCCGGACAGCACGATCTGGCCGACCTCGAGCACGTAGCCGTAGTCGGCCCGCTTGAGCGCCGCCTGGGCGTTCTGCTCGACCAGCAGGATCGTCGTACCCTGCCGCTGCAGCTCGGTGACCGTCGACATGATCCGCTTCATCATGATCGGCGACAGCCCCATCGACGGCTCGTCCAGCATCAGCAGCTTGGGCTTGCTCATCATCGCGCGGCCCATCGCGAGCATCTGCTGCTCACCGCCCGAGAACGTACCGGCCGGCTGCTTGCGCCGCTCCCCCAGGATCGGGAACAACTCGTACGCCGCGTCCAGGTCCTTGCGGATCGCGCCGTGGTCGTTGCGCGCGAACGCGCCGAGCAGCAGGTTCTCCTCCACCGACAGCCGGGGGAAGATCCGCCGGCCCTCGGGTGAGTGCGCCAGCCCCATCGTGACGATGTCGTGGGCCGGCACCTTGTCGATCCGCTGGCCCATGAAGGTGATCTCGCCACCACTGGGCCGGAGCAGGCCGGAGATGGTCCGCAGCGTCGTCGTCTTGCCGGCGCCGTTGGTGCCGATCAGCGAGACGACCTGGCCCTGCTCGACCGAGAAGCTGATCCCCTTCACGGCGACGATCTTGCCGTAGGAGACTTCCAGGTCCTTGACCTCGAGCATCGCGGTCATGCTTTGCCCTCCTCACCGGTCATGGGCGTGTCGTCCTCGTCGTCGTCCTCACCGGTGCCGATGTAGGCCTCGATCACCCGCGGGTCGGACTGCACCTCACCCGGGGTTCCCTCGACCAGCGCCTCGCCGCGGACCAGGCACAGCACCCGGTCGCACAGGTTGAAGATGAAGCGCATGTCGTGCTCGATGACGACGACGGACAGGCCCGAGTCCCGGATCTTGAAGATCAGGTCGCTGGCCTGCCGGGTCTCCTGCGGGTTCATACCGGCCGTCGGCTCGTCGAGCAGGATGAGCTTCGGGTCGGTGGCCAGCGCGCGGGCGATCTCGAGCCGGCGCTGGTCGCCGTACGGCATGTTGCGGGCCAGGTGCTCGGCCGACTTGCCGAGGCCGACGAACTCGAGCAGCTCCTGGGCACGGGCCCGGGTGGCGCGCTCCTCGCGACGGAACTTCGGCCCCCGCAGTACCGCGGTGAGCGCGCCCGCGCTGGTCCGGCAGTAGCGCCCGACCATCACGTTCTCCAGCGCGGTCATGTTCGCGAACAGCCGGATGTTCTGGAACGTGCGGGCCATCCCGGCCTTGACCACCGCGGTGGGCTTGGGCGCCAACGGCTTGCCGGCGAACCGGACCTGGCCGCTGGTCGGCTTGTAGAGCCCGGTCAGGCAGTTGAAGAAGGTCGTCTTGCCGGCCCCGTTCGGGCCGATCAGACCGACGATCTCGCCCTCGCGGACGGTCAGGTTGACGTCGTTGACCGCCAGCAGACCACCGAACCGCATGGTCACGCCGGAGGCCTCCAGGACCACCTGCGGACTGGCCGGTACGGCGTTGCTCACTTCCTCCGTGACGGTCATTTCGCCTCCTCGACCAGCTCGTGCTCGATCGCCACCGCGAGTTCCTCGTCCTCTTCGTGGAACTCCAGCTGCCGCCGTCTGCTCGCGACCAGCCCCTCCGGACGGAACCGCATCATCAGCACCAGCAGCAGACCGAACAGCAGCAGCCGGTACTCCGAGAAGAACCGCAGCTTCTCCGGCAGCAGCTTCAGGATCGTTGCTCCCAGCAACACACCGGCGATGGTACCCATACCGCCCAGGACGATCGCCGCGAGCAGGAACGCCGACTCGAGGAAGACGTACTGGTCCGGGCTGACCGCACCGTCCTGGTGGGCCTTGATGGTGCCGGCCAGGCCGGCCAGGAAGGCGCCGACCGAGAACGCCAGCAGCTTCAGGCCGAAGACGTTGACACCCATCGCCTCGGCGGCCTTCTCGTCCTCGCGGATGGCCACCCAGCCGCGGCCGATCCGGCTGTCGTTGAGCCGGGCGAAGACCAGGATGACGCCGCCGATCAGGATCAGCAGCAGGAAGTAGTAGTTCGAGAACCTGCCCAGATCGATCCCGGCGATGGTGTGCGTCGCGCCGAAGTTGAAGCTGCCGATCTCCAGGTCCGGGATGCCGGGGACACCGTTCGGGCCGTTGGTCAGGTTCGGGCCGTTGTTGCCGTCCAGGTTGAACATCGAGAACCGGAAGATCTCACCGAAGCCCAGCGTCACGATCGCCAGGTAGTCACCCGAGACCCGCAGCGTCGGCGAACCGATGATCAGGCCCAGCACCGCCGCCACGCTCGCACCGAGCAGGACGACCACCAGGAACGGCGGCTTCCAGCCGATGGTGGCGAACGCCGACTGCGACATCGTCGCCGCGACGTAGGCGCCGGAACCGAGGAAGGCGATGTACCCGAGGTCGAGCAGGCCGGCCAGGCCGACCACGATGTTCAGACCCATGGCGGTGGCGGCGAACACCAGCACCTGGGTGGCGATCGACATGTTCGCGTCCGACCCGTTCTGGGTGAACGGGAACAGGAACGCGACCAGGAAGGCCGACAGGGTGAGGATCTTCTTCTGCCGCTGGGCGACGTGACCGAACCAGGTCAGGATGCCGGTCCGCACCATCATCGCGATCACGCCGGCGGCGAAGACCAGGAACAGCACGAACGACCAGGCGTCGTCGCGGCCCAGCGCGTAGGCCGCACCGAACAGGACACCCGCCATCACGACGGCGATCGCGAGTACCTCGGCCCAGCCCGGCGCCCTGGCCGCGGCCAGGTCACGGTGCTCGCGCAACGGAACGACCCGCGCGCCCAGGAACAGCAGCAGCGCGCCCACGAAGGACACCCAGCCACCCGGGTTGACGTTGATCAGGCCGTCGGAATCGGTGGTGATGGCAACGAGCACCAGCACCATGTAGATCAGCATCCACAGACCGAGGGCGCGCAGTCCGAGCGCCGCGTCGAGCCATGGCCCGATGCGGGACTCGAGCGGTCCCTTGGCGGTGAGCAGCAGCAACAGGCCGATGACCGCGCCGATGATGGCCAGGATCTGCAGGCCGCCGGGGTAGAAGTTCAGCGACAGGTTGCCCAGGATCGACTTGTCGTAGCTCCAGGACAGGAAGGAGCCGATGATCAGCAGCGCCACCCCGGCCAGGCCGAGCGGCCAGCCCTTGGCCGCGTGCTTGGACGTGAAGCTCTCGGGCAGGTTGGGAATTCTCATGCGCGATCCACCACCCTCGCTCCGAGCAGACCCTGCGGCCGGAAGACCAGCACCAGGATCAGGATCACGAACGCCCAGACGTCCTTCCAGGTACTGCCGCCGAGGCCGAACTGGGTCGCCATCGCCTCGACCACGCCGAGCACCAGGCCACCGACCACGGCGCCCTGGATGTTGCCGATACCGCCCAGCACCGCGGCGGTGAACGCCTTCAGACCGGCCAGGAAGCCCATCCGGAAGTCGATGTTGTTGTTCTGCAGTCCCTGCGACACACCGGCGACGGCGGCCAGGACGGCGCCGAGCGCGAACGCCACGACGATGATCCGGTCGACGTTGATACCCATCAGCCGGGCGGTGTCCGGGTCCTGCGAGACGGCCTGCATGCCGCGGCCCAGGCGGGTCCGCGTGATGAAGTACCAGAGAAGTACCGAACAGATGATGAGCGCCGCGACGGTGAAGATCGCCGACCGCTGGATCGTCACGCTGCCGACCTCGACGGCCGTACCGCTGACCAGGTCGAGCTGCGGGAACGGGATCCGCTGCTTGGCGCTCGGGAAGTCCGGGATCTTCTCGTAGAAGAGCCGGATGAACTCCTGCAGGAAGACCGAGATGCCGATCGCCGTGATCAGGGGTGCCAGGCGGGGCGCGTTCCGCAGGGGACGGTACGCGATCCGCTCCATCAGCACCGCGGTGCCGACCGAGGCGATCATGGCGCCGATGATCATGATCGGCAGGATCCACACGCCGGTCTGACCGTCGAAGAACAACAGGTACGTCGTCAGTGCGCCGAACGCACCGATCATGAAGACCTCGCCGTGGGCGAAGTTGATGAGCTGAACGATGCCGTAGACGACGGTGTACCCGACCGCGATCAGGGCGTACAGCGATCCAAGGGTCAGCCCGTTCACGAGCTGCTGAAAGAACAGGTCCACGTCGACCTCCCAACTGGCTTGAGTTTGCGGCATGCCACGGGGGTGGGACGACGTGTGGCGTCCCACCCCCGGGTCATGGGTCGACTACTTGCTCTCGAAGTCCTTGGTCTCCACGGTGGCCCACTTGCCGGCATCCACCTTGTAGACGGTCAGGACCTTGGACGTGGTGTCGCCGTACTGGTCGAACGCGACCTTGCCGGTGACGCCGTCGAAGCTGACCTTGCTCATCGCGTCGATGGTCGCCTGACGGGCCGACTCGACGTCCTTGGCGTCCTTCAGCGAGACCTTCAGCGCGTTGATGATCGCGTTGGCCGCGTCGTAGGAGTAACCGCCGTAGGCCGCGTAGGGCTCCGGGTACTTCTGCTCGGCGTAGTCGGCGACGAACTTCTTCGCCGAGTCCAGCGCCTCGACCGGCGCGCCGACCGAGGTGGCCAGGTCACCGTTGGAGGTCTTGCCCGCCAGGGTGATGTACTTCGGGTCGAAGATGCCGTCGCCGCCCATCAGCGGGACGTTCAGGCCGGCGGCCTTCATCTGCTGCGACAGCGGTCCGGCGGCCGGGTACTCGCCACCGTAGTAGATCGCCTGCGGCGCGCTCGGCTTGATCGCGGTCACGACGGCCTGGTAGTTCGAGTCGTCCGGGTTGATGGTCTCGGCCTCGACGACCGTACCGCCCAGCTTCTTGAACTCCTCGGTGAAGGTGCCGACCAGGCCCTGGCCGTACGCCTTCTTGTCGTGCACCGTGGCGACCTTGGTGATCTTGGCCGTCTCGTACAGGTACCGGGCCGCGAACGGGCCCTGGACCGCGTCCGTGGTGCAGGTGCGGAAGTACGAGGCGTACGGACGCTTCGGGTCCTTCTGCCAGTCGACGCCCTGGGTCAGGCCCGGGCCGGTGTTGGCCGGCGAGACCTGGACGATCTTGGCGGTCGACAGGACCGGCTGGACCTGCTGGCTGACGCTGGTGTTCAGCGTGCCGACGACGCCGATGACGTCCTTGTCGCCGGCCAGCGACGTGGCGGCGTTCTTACCCGGGTCCGGCTTGGCCTCGTCGTCCTTCGCGTCGACCTCGAGCTTCCAGCCCGGGATCGCGTTGGAGTCGTTGGCCTGCTTGACGGCCAGCTCGACCGAGTGCTGGATACCCAGACCCAGCGCCGACAGGTCGCCTGACAGAGGTGCGATGACGCCGATCTTGGCGGTCTTGGTCGCACTGCCGCCGCCCCCGGCGTTGTCGTCCTTGCTGCGTGAACCGCAGGCAGTCAGGGCCAACGACGCCACGATCAGCGTCGCGCCGACCCGTACTACGGAACGCTGCTGCACTGTTCCTCCCATGTCTGGATAGTCCGAGCAAACCCTCGGACTCCCGCGATTGCCGCGAGCACCCGCAGGTTAGACCTCCGGAAGCGTCACAAGCGAACGTCACGGAGCGTGTGTTGTGAGGTCGTTACAGCGGTAAGCAGCATGAGCATCAGTGACGACTGTTAATGCCGTCTGCAGGGCGCTTTCCGGTGAGCGGAGAGTGACTCAGTCGTCACTGCCCGCCTCGTCAACGACCAACTCGGCGACCTGACGCATCGAAACTCTTTTATCCATGGCGGTTTTCTGGATCCAGCGGAACGAGTCCGGCTCGGTCAGCCCGAACTTGGTCTGCAGCACCGACTTGGCCCGGTCGACCAGCTTGCGGGTCTCCAGCCGCTCGGCCAGATCCGCCACCTCACGCTCGAGCTCGGCCAGTTCGACGTACCGCGAGGCGGCGATCTCGATGGCCGGCAACAGATCCGCCTTGGAGAACGGCTTCACCAGGTACGCCATCGCGCCGGCGTCCCGCGCCCGCTCCACCAACTCCCGCTGCGAGAACGCCGTCAACATCAGCACCGGAGCGATCCGCTCCCCCGCGATCTTCTCCGCCGCGCTGAGCCCGTCGAGCTTGGGCATCTTCACATCCAAGATCACCAGATCAGGCCGATGCTCGGTCGCCAGCCGAATGGCCTCCTCCCCATCCCCCGCCTGCCCGACGACGTCATACCCCTCCTCCTCGAGCATCTCCGCCAGATCCATCCGGATCAGCGCCTCATCCTCCGCAATCACCACCCGCTTAGCATTCACAAGGACCACCCTATCGATCCCCTCTCGCGCCGCCCGGGCGCAACCGCAGTTCGGGCGAATCGATTTGCCAGCAGGTCACCAAAACAAGGAAGATAGGTCTTGCTCGACCGCGTGCCCCTGCCGTGTCGCAACCTGCTCCGTGGGTTAGGATCTTGGGCGCAAAGCCCTGGTACTCCAACGGCAGAGAGAGCGCACTCAAACTGCGTACAGTGTGGGTTCGAATCCCACCCAGGGCACCGGATCAGCCTCGAATCCCCTTGGGTTCGAGGCTTTTGTCTGTCCCGGATGTGTCGGTGGCCGCTGGCACGCTGGGGTCATGTACGACCGGCGGACAAGAGAGCTGGCGCGAGACGCCGTGGCCTCAGGCGAGAGCCTGAGTTCCGTGAGTAGGCGGCTCGGAATGAGTCGCGCTACTCTCCGTGACTGGCGGGACCGGGTGGGCTCGGAGAGTGACCCGGTCGACTGCCCGCTCTGCACCAACGGGAAGCCACCGGCCGGACCATACGCGCATCTCCTGGGCCTCTACCTCGGCGACGGCTGCCTGTCTGCCGGGAAGAAGCAGGTGTATGCCCTCAGAGTTGCCTGCGACAACAAATACCCTCGCCTGATCCACGAGGCCGAGGCATCCATCCGAGCCGTCCACCCATTCCGCCCGGTCCATCGCGCCCAAGCAGTCGGCTACATCTCGGTCGTCTCCTACTGGAAGCACTGGCCGTGCCTCTTCCCCCAGCACGGGCCTGGACCCAAGCACCTCCGCCAAATCAAACTGGCTGCGTGGCAGCGTGATCTGGTCACCGAAGAGCCTGGAGGGTTCCTCAGAGGCCTCTTCCACTCCGACGGCTGCCGCGTGGCGAACTGGGCGACCCGTCGCGTAGCCGGCGAACTCAAACGCTACGAATACCCGCGCTACCAGTTCTCCAATGAATCTTCCGACATCATGGCGCTCTGCCAATGGGCCCTCGACCTATTGGCTATTCCTTGGCGAATGCCTCGCCCCAATGCGCTATCAGTGGCCAAACGCCAGGCCGTCGCTTCGCTCGACCAGCACGTCGGTCCAAAGTCCTGAGCACTTGACCGGATCGCTGGCCGCGCAGGCGGACTCTCGGGCCCGTCGCTCTCGCAGCCGAACCCGTAGACCTGCTGGCCCGCACCCCAAGGTAGGCAAACTGAAGCGGACGGCCACTTGACCGCCCGCCTCAACCACTACTCATGTATTTCTTTGTTCTTGCCCGGCTCTGGTTCGAGGTCAGTCGCGGTAGGCGGGGGCGGCGCCGCCGATGGCGTCGCCCATGCGGTGGACTCGGAGGGCGTTGGTGGAGCCGGGGATCGAGGGTGGGGAGCCGGCGACGATGACGACCAGGTCGCCCTTTTGGAGTTTGCCCAGTTCGAGGAGGCGTTGGTCTACCTGGCGGACCATGTCATCGGTGTGCTGGACGGTGGGGACGATGTGGGTTTCGATGCCCCAGACGACGGAGAGCCAGGCGCTGACCGACGGGACCGGCGTGAAGGCCAGGACCGGGATCTCGGTGCGGTAGCGGGCCAGGCGAAGCGCCGTGTCGCCGCTTTGGGTGAAGGCGACCAGGTACTTGGCCTCCATCCGCTCGGCGACGTCAGCAGCCGCCTTGGCGATGACGCCGCCCTTGGTGCGGGGTTCCCAGTCGATCTCGGCGACGCGGCCGAGGCCGTGCTGTTCGGTCGACGCGACGATGCGGGCCATCGTCTTGACCGTCTCGATCGGGAACCGGCCGACGCTGGTCTCGCCGGACAGCATCACCGCGTCGGCGCCGTCGAGCACCGCGTTGGCGACGTCGGACGCCTCGGCCCGGGTCGGGCGCGGGGCCGAGATCATCGACTCCAGCATCTGGGTGGCGACGATCACCGGCTTCGCGTTCAGCCGGGCCTGGTCGATGATCAGCTTCTGGACCAGCGGGACCTCCTCCAGCGGGAGTTCCACGCCGAGGTCACCGCGGGCGACCATGAAGCCGTCGAAGGCCTCGATGATCTCGTCCAGGTTGGCGACCGCCTGCGGCTTCTCGATCTTGGCGATGACGGGGATCCGCAGACCCTCTTCTTCCATGATCTTGTGCACGATCTGGATGTCGGCCGCGCGCTGGACGAAGGACAGCGCGATCATGTCGGCCGGCAGGTGCAGGGCCCAGCGCAGGTCCTCCGCGTCCTTCTCGGACATGGCCGGCACGCTCACCGTGACACCGGGCAGGTTGATGCCCTTGTGGTTCGACACCGGTCCGCCCACGACCACCCGGCAGATCACGTCGGTCTCGGTCACCTCCTCGGCGACCAGTGCGATGCGGCCGTCGTCGATGAGCAGCTGATCACCCGGATTGACGTCACCGGGCAGCCCGTCGTACGTCGTACCGCAGATGGTCACGTCCCCGGGGACCTCCCGGGTGGTGATGGTGAAGCGCTCGCCGTAGGTCAAGGTGACCTTGCCTTCGGCGAACTCCGCCAGCCGGATCTTCGGGCCCTGCAGGTCGACGAGGATGCCGACGTTTTTGCCGGTCTCCTCCGCTGCAGCGCGAATCCGGTGATAGATGCGCTCATGCTCGGCGTGGGCGCCGTGGCTCAGGTTCAGCCTTGCGACGTCCATGCCTGCTTGGACGAGTTCCAGGATGCGCTCAGGGGCGGCCGTAGCCGGGCCGAGCGTACAAACGATCTTTGCGCGACGCACGTCACAAAACCCTACTCCTACAAGACCACTGCGCCGCTGGTCCGCCCCCGTTACTGGGCGGTTAACAACTTGTGTCAGTTGGCCAGCGGCTTGTACGTACCGACCGTGATCTCCCCCGTCAGCTCGGCCGTGACGGTCTGCAGGCCGGTCGGCTGACCCTTCACATAAGTGATCAGAGTGACCTCGCCCGGACGCCGCAGGGTGTACCCGAGGGCGAACGCGTACGCCGCTCCGCCGGTCGTCCCGTTGGTGAAGGTGGTGACCGCTTTGCCGCCGAGGATCTTGGTGTCCGGCCCCACCTGGCGATGCAGGTGACCGGACAGCAGCAGCGACGCACAGCCACGATTGGCCGTGTCCTGGAAGGACGCCGGATCGTGGACGACGAAGGTCGAGATCCGCTTGTCCTCGGGCTGCTCACAGGCGACGTCGGCAAGGCGCTTCGACTGCTCCACCGTCGTTTCGTCGCCAGGCGTGTCCGCGCTGCCGAGACCGGTCTTGGTCGGGTCGCTGTCACCGAGGAACCGGATCCCCTCGACCTCGACCGGCTTGCTGTCGAGCACGGTGAACTTGTTCTTCCGCATCGCGTCCTCGATGTGCCCGCCGGCGTCGTGGTTGCCCGCGACCGCGACCACCTTGAGATCCTTGAAGTGCTGAGCGAGCGAGTTGATGCTGAACACCTCCCACGCCTGCCCCGAGGACGAGTCGTCGCCGGCGTCGATCAGTACCTTCGCCCCGGCGACCTTGGCGACCTCGGCCGCGAACGGGTCCATCCCGATGTTGTCGTGCCGGTCCGACACGAGCAGCGCGACGGTCTCCCCCTCGGCCGGCTGGTGGATCCGGCCGCCGACCCGGCTGACGCGATCGCGGAGCTGACCGTAGAACTCGGTCGACCGCTCGTACGTCTCGACCGCCGTACGGATCACCCCGACCCCGCCGGTGGTGGAGAAGCCCGAGGCGACCTCCACGTTCTTCAGCCGATCGTCGAAGGACAGCTCGGGGAGCAGCTTGGAGAGTGGTTGCCAGGTGGTCGGCGCCGCCTCGGGCGCGCGCATCGCGGCCGGGCCGAAGATCGACGCGATCGTGGTCAGCATGGCGACCAGTACGACGATCGCGCGGTGCTGCACCCGGCGCTCGGAGTTGTGCAAGGCCGCCCAGAGCTCCCGCCGTCGGCGGGGGCCGACCATCGCCCAGGTGGTGGCGACGACGACGGCCACCAGCAGGCCCGAGCCGGCGCCGGCGACCGCGTTGTCGACGGCCATCTCGCGGACCACCTGGCGGATCCGGGCGATCTCACCGTCGGGCTGGGAGGCGATCAAGGCGTCGCGGTTGAGCAGCTCGGTCAGGTTGTCGGCGTCGGTTTCCTGGATGTCGATGTTGAGACCGAGGTCCGCGGGCAGATCGGTCTGCAGGCGGAGGCGTGGCAGGACGGCGCCGAGGTCGAGGGTGGCGTGGTTGTCGAAGGTCGGGGACACGTTGGCGGCGTGTGCGCCGATGGTGACGCGCTCGGAGTCGTTGGCGAAGCCGAGCAGCCCGATCGACACCGACACCACCAGCCAGAGCAGCACCAGCGCGACCCATGGCGCCGCTTTGCGGAGCCGGGCCTTCGTCACCAGCCGTCGAAACACGGTCCCCAACCTATTGCCCAAGTTCAAACACCGCACGACACCCACGCCGTTTCAGGGGTCAACCCCTGAGATGGTGGGTTGCCTGGCCAGAATCTGGCGAGGCAACCCACCATCTGCGGGGTTAACCCCTCAGACGTGTCAGACCACCAGGGGGCGGGCTGTGGGTGGGATGGGGGTGGGGAGGGTGGAGGAGCCGGTGAGGTGGGTGTCGACGCCGGCGGCGCAGGAGCGGCCTTCGGCGATGGCCCAGACGATCAGGGACTGGCCGCGGCCGGCGTCGCCGCAGGCGAAGACGCCCTCGACCGAGGTCTGGTACGACTTGTCGCGCTTCACGTTGCCGCGCTCATCCAGTTCGACGCCCAGCTGCTCCAGGAAGCCCTCACGCTCCGGGCCGAGGAAGCCCATTGCGAGCAGGACGAGCTGGGCCGGGATAGTGCGCTCACTGCCCGGTACCGGGGTGAAGCGACCCTCGACGAGCTCGACCTCGACCAGGTCCAGACCAGAAACGTTGCCGTCGGCATCCGCCACGAAGTTGTTGGTGGAGACCGCGTAGACGCGCTCGCCGCCCTCCTCGTGGGCCGAGGCGACCCGGTAGATCATCGGGTACGTCGGCCAGGGCTGCCCCTCCGGCCGCTCGTCCGACGGCCGCGGCATGATCTCCAGCTGGGTGACGCTGCGGGCACCCTGGCGGTGTGCGGTACCGAGGCAGTCGGCCCCCGTGTCGCCACCACCGATGATCACCACGTCCTTGCCAGTGGCAACGATCTGGTCCTCGACCGTCTCCCCCAGCGCGACCTTGTTGGCCTGCGGCAGGTACTCCATCGCCTGGTGGATGCCGCCGAACTCGCGACCCGGTACCGGCAGATCGCGCGCCGCCGTCGCACCGGTCGCGATCACGACCGCGTCGTACCGCTGCTTGAGCTGCGTCCCGGTGACGTCGACGCCGACGTTGACGCCGGAGCGGAAGACGGTGCCCTCTTCCTTCATCTGCTGGATCCGGCGCTCGACCTGCACCTTCTCCATCTTGAACTCGGGGATGCCGAACCGCAGCAGCCCACCCGGCGCCGAGGCGCGTTCGTAGACGGCGACGGTGTGACCTGCCCGGGTCAGCTGCTGAGCCACAGCCAGACCGGCCGGCCCGGAGCCGACGACCGCGATCGTCTTGCCGGTCAGCCACTCCGGCGGCTGGGGCCGGACGTCGCCGGACTCCCAGGCCTTGTCGATGATCGCGACCTCGACGTTCTTGATCGTGACCGGCTCCTGGTTGATGCCCAGCACGCAGGCCGGCTCACAGGGAGCCGGGCACAGCCGCCCGGTGAACTCCGGGAAGTTGTTGGTCGCGTGCAGCCGCTCGATCGCGCCGGTCCAGTCGTCGCGCCAGACCAGGTCGTTCCACTCCGGGATCAGGTTGCCCAGCGGGCAGCCGGAGTGGCAGAACGGGATGCCGCAGTCCATGCAGCGGCCCGCCTGCTTGGTGATGATCGGCAGCAGCGCCTTGCCGGGCCCACCGGGGTAGACCTCTTTCCAGTCCTGCTTGCGTTCCTCGACCGGGCGGCGGTCGGCGACCTCGCGCGGGGTGGTCAGGAATCCCTTCGGGTCAGCCATCAGATGGCCTCCATCATCGCTCGCGTGGTGGCGTCCTCGTCCAGCCCGTCGCGTTCGGCAGCCGCCTTGGCTGCCAGTACGCGGGCGTAGTCACGAGGCATCACCGTGGTGAAGCGGGCAGCCGAGGCGGTCCAGTCGCCGAGCAGCTTTTCCGCCCGCTCCGAACCGGTCTCCTCGTGGTGCCTGCGGACCAGGTCGTGCAACAGCTCGGACTCCGCCTCGGTGAGCGGGAGCAGGTCGACCAGCTCCGGGTTCACCAGCGCGGGGTCCAGATCCAGCACGTGGGCCACGCCGCCCGACATGCCCGCCGCGAAGTTCCGGCCGGTGGCGCCGATGACGACGACGCGACCACCCGTCATGTACTCGCAGGCGTGGTCGCCGACGGCTTCGACGACCGCGGTGGCACCGGAGTTCCGGACACAGAACCGTTGCCCTGCGCCACCGTTGATGAACAGCTCACCGGACGTCGCGCCGTAGGCGATCACGTTGCCGGCGATGATCTGGTCGGCCGCGTCGAACCGCGCCTCGCGGTCCGGGCGGATGACCACCCGTCCACCGGACAGGCCCTTGCCGACGTAGTCGTTGGCGTCGCCCTCCAGCCGGAGCGTGACACCACGCGGCACGAAGGCCGCGAACGAGTTGCCGGCCGACCCGGTGAAGGTCAGGTCGATCGTGCCGTCGGGCAGTCCGGCCGCGCGGTACTTCTTGGTGATCGCGTTGCCGAGCATGGTGCCGACGGTCCGGTTGACGTTCCGGATCGCCAGCTGCGCCCGGACCGGCTCGCCGTTGTCGATGGCCGGCGCGCAGATCCGGATCAGCTCGTTGTCGAGCGCCTTGTCGAGCCCGTGGTCCTGGGTGACGGTCTGGTGCCGCGAAGCACCCTCCGGCAACGAGGGCACGTGCAGGATCGGCGACAGGTCGAGCCCGTCGGCCTTCCAGTGGTCGACCGCGCGCTTGATGTCCAGTACTTCGGCATGCCCGATCGCCTCGTCGAGCGTGCGGAAGCCGAGCTCGGCGAGGTACTCCCGGACCTCCTCCGCGATGAACTCGAAGAAGTTGACGACGAACTCCGGCTTGCCCGCGAAGCGCTCACGCAGTACCGGGTTCTGCGTCGCGACGCCGACCGGACAGGTGTCCAGGTGGCAGACGCGCATCATGATGCAGCCCGAGACGACCAGCGGAGCCGTGGCGAACCCGTACTCCTCCGCGCCGAGCAGTGCCGCGACGACCACGTCCCGGCCGGTCTTGAGCTGGCCGTCGGTCTGTACGACGATCCGGTCGCGCAGTCCGTTGAGCAGCAGGGTCTGCTGAGTCTCAGCCAGCCCGAGCTCCCAAGGCCCACCAGCGTGCTTCAGCGAGGTCAGCGGTGCCGCACCGGTACCACCGTCGTGCCCGGAGATCAGTACGACGTCCGCGTGCGCCTTGCTCACGCCGGCCGCGATGGTGCCGACGCCGACCTCGGAGACCAGCTTCACGTGGACCCGGGCCAGCGGGTTCGCGTTCTTCAGGTCGTGGATCAGCTGGGCCAGGTCCTCGATCGAGTAGATGTCGTGGTGCGGCGGCGGCGAGATCAGGCCGACGCCCGGCGTGGAGTGCCGGGTGCTGGCGACCCACGGGTACACCTTGTGTCCCGGCAGCTGGCCGCCTTCGCCGGGCTTCGCGCCCTGCGCCATCTTGATCTGGATGTCGTCGGAGTTCGTCAGGTACTCCGACGTGACGCCGAAGCGCCCCGACGCGACCTGCTTGATCGAGCTCCGCCGGGCCGGATCGTGCAGCCGGTCGGAGTCCTCGCCGCCCTCACCGGTGTTCGACTTGCCGCCGAGCCGGTTCATCGCGATCGCGAGCGTGGTGTGCGCCTCGGCGCTGATCGAGCCGTAGCTCATCGCACCCGTCGAGAACCGCTTGACGATCGCCGACACCGGCTCGACCTCGTCGACGCTGATCGGCTCGCGATCGGACTTGAAGCCGAACAGGCCGCGCAGCGTCATCAGCCGCTCCGACTGCTCGTCGACGCGGGCCGTGTACTGCTTGAAGATGTCGTACCGGCCCGTGCGGGTCGAGTGCTGCAACCGGAACACCGTCTCCGGGTCGAACAGGTGCGGCTCGCCCTCACGCCGCCACTGGTACTCGCCACCGACGTCGAGCTTGCGGTGGGCGCTGAGGATGCCGTCGGCCGGGTACGCCCGCAGGTGCCGGCGCCTGACCTCCTCGGCGATGACATCGAGACCGATGCCGCCGAGCTTGGACGAAGTACCGGTGAAGTACTCATCGACCAGGTCCGGGGACAGGCCGTTGGCCTCGAAGATCTGCGCGCCCGTGTACGACGCGACGGTGGAGACGCCCATCTTGGACATCACCTTGAGCACGCCCTTGCCCAGCGACTTCACCAGGTTGCGGACAGCCTGCTCGGGCTCGATGCCGGGCAGGTACGTGCCACGGCGGCAGAGGTCCTCGACGGACTCCAGCGCCAGGTACGGGTTGACGCCGGCGGCGCCGTAGCCCATCAGCAGGGCGACGTGGTGCACCTCGCGGACGTCACCGGCCTCGACGACCAGCCCGACCTGCGTACGGGTCTTCTCCCTCACCAGGTGGTGATGAACCGCGGCGGTCAGCAGCAGCGACGGGATCGGCGCGTTCTCGGCGTTCGAGTGGCGGTCGGACAGGACCAGGATGCGGGCGCCCTGGGCGATCGCCGCGTCGGCTTCGGCGCAGATCTCGTCGAGCCGGGCCTTGAGCGACGCGCCGCCGCCCTCGACCTCGTAGTGACCGCGCAACACGGTCGTCGCGAGGCCGGGCAGATCCCCGTCCAGGTTGATGTGGCGGAGCTTGGCCAGCTCGTCGTTGGTGAGCACCGGGAAGGGCAGCACCACCTGACGGCAGGACGCAGGACCCGGGTTGAGCAGGTTCGCCTCCGGCCCCAGGGACGAGGACAACGAGGTGACGAGCTCCTCGCGGATCGCGTCCAGCGGCGGGTTGGTGACCTGTGCGAACAGCTGCGCGAAGTAGTCGAACAGCAGCCGCGGCCGGTCGCTCAGGACGGCGATCGGGGTGTCGGTACCCATCGAGCCGATCGGCTCGGCACCCGACTTGGCCATCGGGGTGAGCAGGATGCGCAGCTCCTCCTCGGTGTACCCGAAGACCTGCTGGCGGCGGGTGACCGAGGCGTGGCTGTGGACGACGTGCTCGCGCTCGTGCAGGTCCTCGAACCGGATCAGGCCGGCGTGCAGCCATTCGTCGTACGGGTTCTCGCCGGCCAGCGCCGACTTGACCTCGTTGTCGGTGATGATCCGGTGGCCCTCGACGTCGACCAGGAAGATCTTGCCCGGCTCGAGCCGGCCCTTCTGGACCACGGTCGCCGGGTCGATGTCGAGGACGCCGGCCTCGGAGGCCAGCACGACGAGTCCTTCGTCGGTGACCCAGTACCGCGAGGGGCGCAGGCCGTTGCGGTCGAGGACCGCGCCGACCTTCGTACCGTCGGAGAAGACGACCGAGGCCGGTCCGTCCCACGGCTCCATCAGGGTCGAGTGGAACTCGTAGAACGCGCGGCGCTTGGGATCCATCGTGGTGGCGTTCTCCCACGCCTCCGGGATCATCATCAGCATCGCGTGCGGCAGCGAGCGGCCGCCGAGGTGGAGGAGCTCCAGGACCTCGTCGAACGAGGCGGAGTCGGAGGCTCCCGGAGTACAGATCGGGTAGAGCTGCTCCAGGTCGCCCGGGATCAGGTCGCTGGCGAGCAGCGCCTCGCGGGCCCGCATCCAGTTCCGGTTGCCCTGCACGGTGTTGATCTCGCCGTTGTGGGCGATGTACCGGTACGGGTGGGCCAGCGGCCAGGACGGGAACGTGTTGGTGGAGAACCGGCTGTGCACGACACCGATCGCCGAGGCGAGGTCGGGGTCGGTCAGCTCGGGGAAGAACTTGTCGAGCTGGTCGGTGGTCAGCATCCCCTTGTAGGTGATGGTGCGACCCGACAACGACGGGAAGTAGGTCTCCGTCTCCTTCTCGGCGCGCTTGCGCAGCCGGAACGCCATCCGCTCCAGCGCCAGGCCGAGCACGCGACCGGCCTTGGCCGCCACGAACAGCTGGCGGAACACGGGCATCACCGAACGCGCGGTGGCGCCCAGCAGGTCCGGGGTGGTCGGCATCTCGCGCCAGCCCAGGACGGTCAGGTTCTCCTCGGCCGCCAGCTCCTCGATCCGGGCGATCGCCTTGGAGGCGTCGTCGGGATCCTGCGGGAGGAAGGCGATACCGGTCGCGTAGCTGCGGGCGACCGGCAGCTCGAAGTCGCACACCTTGCGGTAGTACGCGTCCGGGATCTGGATCAGGATGCCGGCGCCGTCGCCGGAGTCCGGCTCGGCACCCGAAGCACCACGATGCTCGAGGTTGCGCAGGGCGGTCAAAGCCTTGGCCACGATGTCGTGGCTCGGTTCACCAGTCAGGGTTGCGACGAAGGCGACACCACACGCGTCGTGCTCGTGGCGTCCGTCGTACAGACCCTCGCTGGGGAATGGGGGGCGACCATACATTCAGGGGCTCCCGTCGTCCTACGGTCAACTGCTGGCCGCGGGACAACATTGGCCCAAGCCGGGAGTCCCGAGACTACCTCATGACGCCCATCAGGTGGACTGCCATTCCACCGTCGGAGCGCCTTTCACAGTCCACAATCACACCGAGTAAGCAAGCGCTCACTCCGCTTTCTCCCCATGGTGACATCATCCGGGTGAACAGGAGGGGTGAATTGCCTGTACTGGTGGTAGATCTAGTCGGATGCAGTGGAAGCCGGAGGCCGACTGGGTTGCCCTCACCGCGGGGACGGGGGTGTCCAACGGTGGGGTCTGGCTGACGCCTGACGGGATGGTGGTCAAGCGGTTGTTGCCGGGGGTCGGGCGGGTGGATCACTACGCGTACTGGCGGCGGCAGGCTGAGGTGGCTGGTAGTGGGGTGGTTGAGGGGACCGTGGGGTTGCGGGGGCCCCGGTGTGTGAAGGTGGAGAGCGATCCGGGTGGGATGGCCGTTTGGAGTGCGGCGGTCGAGGGGGTGGAGATTGCGCCGGTGGAGTTGGCGGCGGCGGTGGGGCGGTTCGGGCTGAATCAGTTCGAGCGGGCGGAGTGGTTTGCTCGGGGGATTTTGCGGGATCGGTTGGCGGGCGATGAGCGGGACGCCGGGTGGGCGCGGCTCGTGTTCGAGGATCGGTTGCCGGCTGGGCTTCGGCGGGACTGTGGGCTGTTGTGGGAGCGCCGGGGCGAGTTGATGGACGAGCTCGATCGGTTGCCGCAGCAGGTGGTGCATGGGGACGCGCATCCGGTGAATCTGATCGGGCGCGAGGGGGACGACGTGGTGGCGGTCGACTGGGAACAGTTCGGGGTGGGGCCGTTGGGGTTCGATCTCGGGTATCTGGTGGCGTCCACCGAGGCGGCGATCGATGGGTTGGTGGCGGCGTACCAGAGCGGGAGTCAGGAACGCTGGCCGAACAACGCGGTACGGCGTGGGGCGGTGCTGACCGCGGCAATCACGGTGGTCGCGCGGGCGGCTTGGTCGCTCTCGCAGGATGATCCGGGTGACCATGTCGAGCGGCTGTGCCGGTTGGATCAGGTGGTCGCGGAGGCTGCTCGCCAGGCTTTGTAGAACGCCGGGTAGCTCGGGTACCTGGTGGTGACGGCTTCCTGCAGTACGGCGTACTGGGCGTTGGAGCCCTTGAAGGCCGGGCGGTCGAGGGTGCCGTCGGCGAGGAAGATCAGCGCGGAGCGGGCCATCACGAAAGCGGTCGTGCGATCGTCGATCGGGGCGCCGAGCGAGAGCTCCTCGGGCGCCATGAACCGGGACGAGCCGAACATCCGTCCCATGTCGTTGCGGTAGGCACCGAGTTGGTAGTCGTCGAGGTCCATCGCGGTGAGCTGGCGGGTACCGAAGTCGTAGAGCAGCGAGCCGTCGTAGAAGTCGCCTTCGACCCATCCTTGCGTGGTGAGCAGGTCGTGCAGGTCGAAGAGCTGGTCGAGCGCGGCGGTGAGTTGGTCGACGGGCAGGGCGCGGAAGCGCTGGAACGCGCTGGTGGGGTTGTCCTGGCGGGTGCCGAGGTGTTCGCCATCGCGCCATTCGTAGGCCAGCAGCGGACCGGCGGGCGACTCGATCAGGCCGTGGTACTCCGGTAACAGCGGATGTACGACCGCCTCGGCCAGGCGGGCCGCGTTGCGCAGGCCGGCTTCGCGTCGCTCGAACTTGGAGAACGGCTCGGGGTCGGCCGGGTCGCCGGCTGTCTTGAGGAAGTACCGCTGGCCTGCGACCTGTACGCCGTACGAGACGTTGCCCGAGTCCTGGGTGTCGGCGCCGAAGCGCGCGAACACCTCGCCGAATCGGTGGACGAAGACTTCTGGCCGCTCATCGATCGCCGCAGGAAACACCCACGCGACACTAGCCGATACCGGGACCGACCAGGGTGCCGACGCCGTAGGTGAGGGCTGCCGCTGCGCCGCCTAGGAGGAGTTGGCGGAGGCCGGAGTACCACCAGGAGCGGGAGGTGACTCGGCTGACTACCGCGCCGCAGATGAAGAGGGCGGTGAGGGACATGATCAGGGCTGGGATTACTGAGTTGGCGCCCAGGAGGTACGGGAGGAGTGGGATCAGGGCGCCTACGGCGAAGCAGATGAAGGATGAGGACGCGGCGACGACCGGTGAGGGAAGGTCGTTGGGGTCGATGCCCAGTTCTTCGCGGACGTGTTCTTCGAGTGCCTGGTCCGGGTTGATGTGGAACTGCCTGGCTACCTGGTCCGCGAGATCCGGGTCGAGGCCTTTTTGCTGGTAGGTCTCGGAGAGTTCGCGTTCCTCGGCTGCGGGGTGGCGCTGGATCTCTCGGCGTTCTACGTCGATCTCGGCTCTGGCCAGCTCGCGTTGGGAGGCTACCGAGGTGTACTCCCCCGCGGCCATCGAGAAGGCGCCGGCTGCCAGGCCGGCCAGTCCGGCGAGGACGATGAACTTGGAGCCGCTGTCGGTACCGCCGTCCATGCCGGCGATGAGGGCGAAGTTGGAGACCAGGCCGTCCATGGCGCCGAAGACGGCTGGCCGGAGCCACCCACCGGTGACGTCCCGGTGGGTGTGGTCGCCGGCGTGTTCGGCGGAGATCTCAGTCACGAGGTCCTTCTGCGTCGACCTTCGTCACCGGGCTGTGAGGTCCCGTTTCCTCGATCACCTTCGACTCGGTGGTCGCAGAGGTGTCCGCGTCCGTGGAGTTGTCCGCCGGGGTCGGGTTTGCCTCGACCGCCGGGGACAAGTCCGGTGCAGGTTCGTCGGCGGCGGAGGTGGTGGACGTTGAGCCGTCCGCCTCAGTTGAAGCGGTGGTGGAGGTGTCCGGCGAGGCTGCGGTCGCCGGGGTGTCCGCGTCTGCGATGTCGGTGGTCTCGGCCGTGGTGGCGGACGGGGTGGCCGTGGCGGAGATGTCCTCCTGGCCGGGCTTGAGGCGGGCGCTGAGGATGAAGAAGGCTACCGCCAGGACGAACATGATCATCGAGGTCCACACGTTGAGGCGGAGGCCGGCGAACTCGTTGACTGTGTCGATGCGGAGGTTCTCGATCCAGGCGCGGCCGGCGGTGTAGCCGGCGACGTACAGGGCGAAGGCTCGGCCGTGGCCCAGTTTGAAGCGGCGGTCGAGGAGGATGACGAGGGCGATGACGCCCAGGTTCCAGATGGCTTCGTACAGGAACGTGGGGTGGAAGGTGCCGAAGTCGGCGAAGCCGGGCGGGCGGTGGCCGGGGTCGATCTCGAGGCCCCACCAGTGGTTGGTCGGGCGGCCGAAGAGTTCCTGGTTGAAGTAGTTGCCGAAGCGGCCGATCACCTGGGCCAGCGCGATCCCCGGCGCCATCACGTCGGCGACCGCCAGGAACGGCACCTTGTGGCGGCGGCAGGCGATCCAGGCGCCGAGGCAGCCGAAGCCGACCGCGCCCCAGATGCCGAGCCCGCCGTGCCAGATCTTCAGCGCGTCGATCGGGTGCTTGCCCTCACCGAAGTACAGCTCGGCGTCGGTGATCACGTGGTAGATCCGCGCCCCGACCAGGCCGAACGGGACCGCCCACATGATGATGTCGGCGAGCACCTCCGGCGAGCCGCCGCGGGCGACCCAGCGCCGGCGGCCCAGCCAGTAGCCGGCGAAGATGCCGATCAGGATGCAGATGGCGTACGCACGCAGCGGCAGCGGGCCGAGGTGCCAGACGCCCTGGCTGGGACTGGGGATGAACGCCGGGATGATCACGGCGGGCACGAGACTAGACATGGCAGTCGGACCCTACTCGACCCGCCCCGATCGCGACCACCAACCCCGTGGTCACGATCGGGAGACGGAGCGTCAGCTGATACCGCTGATGGCGGCCTTGAGGCCGTCGACGGTGAGTTGGTCACCCTGCAGCATCTTGTCGTTCACGAACACGGTGGGGGTGCCTTCCACCTTGCGGTCGTTCGACGTCTTGTTGATCGACTCCAGCCAGCCCGCATAGCTGTTGTCCTTGATCGCGGCCTCGAACTTGGCGTCGTCGATGCCGAGCTTCTTGCCCAGCTCGATCAGCTGGTCGTTCGTCCACGCCTTGGTGAAGTCGGCGTAGATCTCGTCGGCGTAGCTCAGCGCCTTGCCGCTCGCGGCGGCCGCGGCGAACGCGTTCGCCAGCCGGGGCGAGGCGCCCGGGTTCACGAACTTCAGCGGGTAGTACGTGAGCGTGATCGTGCCGTCCTCGACCAGCTGGTCCAGTACCGGCCCGGTCTCCTTCTCGAACTCGGCGCAGTGCGGGCAGCGGAAGTCCAGGAACAGGTCCACGTTGGTCGTCGCGCTGTCCTTGCCGACCCTGACACCCTCACCGGACGTCCCCGGACCGGTCAGTACGGCCGGCTCGGTCCGTCCGTTCGAGGTCACGTCGACCGACGAGTGCTTGCGCCAGTAGTCGACCCCGACGGCCGCGACGATCGCCAGCACCACCACGCCGACCACGACGATCAGCCCGACCGGCACCCGGCGCTTCTGCGGCTCCACCACCAACGGGCTGGCGGGCCTCTTCTTCTTGCTGTTGGTCACGACGCGACGACTCCTGTCGAGGGTTCCGATTCGAGCGCGAACCTGCTGAGCGGATTCAGGTACAGCCACCCCGCCGCCACCAGCAGACCCACATCCCGCAGGATCTCCTGCAGGTACTTCGTATCGCCGGGCGCGACCTGACCGCCACCGCCGAAGCAGCCGCAGTCGATCGCCAGCCCACGAGCCCAGGCCGACGACACCGCGGCGATGAACAACACCATGAAGACGCCGGCCGCCACCGCCGCAGGCCGAACACCGTAGCCGACGATCAGCAGCAGCCCGATCCCGATCTCCAGGAACGGCAACAGCAGCCCCACCACCCCGTCGAACCCCTGCGGCAACAGTTCGTACGCCCGGACCGCCTGCGTCGCAGCCTCCGGATCGGTCACCTTCAGCGCGCCTGCGACCAGCATCACCCCGCCCAGCAGCAGCCGCGCGGCCAGCGATACCCACAGCTTCACTGGTTGTCCTCCACCAGCTTGCCGAAGTCGTGCGCCAGATCACCGATCGCCGCGTTCGACAGCCAGAGCACCCCGGCCTTGTCGTTCTTGCCGAAGCCGAGCACCTGCGCGCCGTGGCCGACCTCGTACCCACCCGAGGGCAGCTTCTGCATCCCCTCGACCGGTACGCCGACCGCCTTCGCGATGTCCTTGATCGAGTCCAGCTGACCGGTCAGACCGATGAACGACGGGTCGAACCGGTCCAGGTACTTCCGGATCACCGGCCCCGTGTCGCGCGCCGGGTCGGTGGTGATGAACAGCAACTGCACCTGGTCGCGGACCGATTCGTCGAGCTTGGTCAGCGCCGAGGCCACATCGGCCATCACCGTCGGGCACACGTCCGGACAGTTGGTGTACCCGAAGAAGATCAGCGTGACCGGCTTCTTCGTCGAGGTGACCAGGTTGAAGTCGTTGCCCGACGTGTCGGTCAGCACCTTGGCCGGCAGCGCGTACGGCCGGTCCAGCGTTGCCCCCCGCAACCCGCTCGGATCACCTGCCGGGGTGCGGATGATCGCCCCGCCGGGGTTGTCGGCCGTCTGCTTCTGTCCGCCGCTGCAGCCCACAAGGGCAAGCAGAGCCACCGCGGCGAAGAAAACAGCCGCGTTCCTGGTTCGACTCACAGGCGGTTCAACGATCAACAGGCTTGCGTGGTTCCCGCCGGACGCCCTCAGCGAGATCTTCGGTCAGAGCCCGTACGCCGGCCGGGCCGCCCGCGTCCAGCGCCTTCACGAAGGCCGAGCCGACGATCACCGCGTCCGCGTACTCCGCGATGGCGGCGGCCTGGTCCCCGTTCGAGACGCCGAGCCCGACGCCGACCGGCAACCCGGTCGCCGCCTTCGTCCGGGCGACCAAGGGCGCCGCCAGGTCGGAGGTCTGGTCGCGGGCCCCAGTGACGCCCATCACGGCCGTCGCGTACACGAACCCCCGGCAGTTGCCGGTCGTCATCGCGATCCGCGCGTCCGTCGACGACGGCGAGACCAGGAACACCTTGTCCAATTCGTTCTTGTCGGCCGCCGCGATCCACTCGGCGCCCTCGTCGGGGACCAGGTCGGGCGTGATCAGCCCCGCTCCCCCGGCCGCCTTGAAGTCGACGGCGAACCGGTCCACGCCGTACCGCTCGATCGGGTTCCAGTACGTCATCACGAGCACCGGGACGTCGGAGTACGCAGCGAGCTTCTCGACCGTGGAAAGGACGTCGCGGATCCTCAGCCCACCGGCCAGCGCGGCCTCGGCGGCCCGCTGGATCGTGACGCCGTCCATCACCGGGTCGGTGTACGGCAGGCCGATCTCGAGCACGTCGGCGCCGCCGTCGACGAGCGCCTTGATCGCGTCGACGCCACCGTCGATGCTCGGGTACCCGGCCGGCAGGTAGCCGACCAGCGCCGCCCGGCCCTCGTCGTTGGCCTTCCGGATCGCCGCACCGGCGTTGCCCAAGGCAACCAAATCGCTCATGCCTTGCCGTCCCCGTCGATCAGGCCGAAGTACGTGCCGGCCGTGTCCATGTCCTTGTCACCGCGTCCCGACAGGCAGACCAGGTAGGTCGCGTCGGGGCCGAGCTCCTTGACGATCTCGAGCGTGCCCGCGATCGCGTGCGCCGACTCGATCGCCGGGATGATGCCCTCGGTGCGGGCGAGCAGCCGGAACGACTCCATCGCGTCCGCGTCCGACACCGGCCGGTACGACGCTCGCCCGGTCTCGGCCAGCCACGAGTGCTCAGGACCGACACCCGGGTAGTCCAGCCCGGCCGAGATCGAATGCGACTCGATCGTCTGGCCGTCCTCGTCCTGCAACAGGTAGGACCGCGCGCCATGCAATACGCCGACCTGCCCGGCGGTGATCGTCGCCGCGTGCCGACCGGTCTCGTACCCGTCGCCACCGGCCTCGATGCCGTACAGCTTCACGTCCGTGTCGGGCACGAACGCCGCGAACAGGCCGATCGCGTTCGACCCGCCGCCGACGCAGGCGATCGCCTCGTCGGGCAGCCGGCCGAGCAGCTCTAGCGACTGCGCCCGGGCCTCGTCGCCGATACCGCGGACGAAGTCACGGACCATCGCGGGGAACGGGTGGCCGCCGGCCGCCGTACCGAGCAGGTAGTGGGTGTTGTCGACGCTGGAGACCCAGTCGCGCAGGGCTTCGTTGATCGCGTCCTTGAGCGTGCGGCTGCCGGTCTTGACCGGGATCACCTCGGCGCCGAGCAGCTTCATCCGGGCGACGTTCAGCGCCTGGCGCTCGGTGTCGACCTCGCCCATGTAGACGACGCACTCGAGGTCCAGGTAGGCACACGCGGTCGCCGTGGCGACACCGTGCTGGCCGGCGCCGGTCTCGGCGATGACGCGGGTCTTGCCCATCCGCTTGGTGAGCAGCGCCTGGCCGAGCACGTTGCGGATCTTGTGGGCGCCGGTGTGGTTGAGGTCCTCGCGCTTGAGCAGGATCCGGGCGCCGGCCACCTCGGACAGCCGGGTGGCGTCGTACAGCAGGCTCGGCACGCCGGCGTACTCGCGCAGCATCCGGCCGAACTCACCGGTGAACTCCGGGTCGGCCATCGCTTCCTGCCAGGCGACCGTCAGCTCGTCGAGCGGCGCGATCAGCGCCTCCGGCATGAACCTGCCGCCGAAGCGGCCGAAGTGCCCGAGCTGATCAGGCAACACAGCAGTCATTGCTAGCCTCCAGAGATGAGTTTCCCCTGCCTGGGCAGGGGAAACTCAGACGTCTAGTGACGCTGCTGGATGGCGGGGTGCGATCCCGCAGCGACGAGATCGGCGACCGAGGCCCGCGGATCGCGGCCGGTCACCAGGGTTTCACCGACGAGGACGACATCGGCCCCGGCGCGCGCGAACTCGATTACATCATGCGGACCACGCACACCGGACTCCGCCACCCGGATCAGGTTGGTCGGGATCACCGGCGCGACCCGCGCGAAGGTCGAGCGGTCCACCTCCAGCGTCTTCAGGTTGCGGTTGTTGACGCCGATCACCTGGGCCCCCGCGTCCACCGCACGCAGGGTCTCTTCCTCGTCGTGCACCTCGACCAGCGGGGTCAGCCCGATCGACGTGGCCCGCTCGATCAGCGAGACCAGCGCCTCCTGCTCGAGCGCCGCCACGATCAGCAGGATCATGTCGGCGCCGGCTGCCCGGGCCTCCCAGAGCTGGTACGAGGAGACCACGAAGTCCTTGCGCAGCACCGGCACGTCGACCCGGCCGCGGACCGCGCGCAGGTCGTCGAGGCTGCCGCCGAACCGGCGCTTCTCGGTCAGCACGCTGATCGCGGCCGCGCCGCCCTCGGCGTACTCCGAGGCGAGCGCCGCCGGGTCGTCGATGTCGGCCAGCGCGCCCTTGGACGGGCTGGACCGCTTCACCTCGGCGATGATCGCGATCCCGTCACCACGGAACACCGGCATCGGGTCCTTGGCGTCCGGCTTGCGCTGGGCTTCCAGCTTGAGGTCGTCCAGGCTGACCAGCGCCTGGCGCTCCGCGAGGTCCTCCCGGACCCCGGCGAGGATGTCGTCAAGCACAGTCATGTCTGTTTCCGCCCGTCAGTGGTGGTCGTCGGACTTGACACCGAAGCCGAGCAGCTGCATCACCTTGCCGACCAGGCCGCCGGCGACGGCGATCCCGGCCGAGATCCAGAACAACAGCCAGTCCGGGCCCATCACCATGGCGATGGCTCCGAGGGTGAATCCCACCAGCACGATCACCACGGCGGTCCAGGCCGCCGGGGAGCTGCCGTGCAGGCCGCCACCGTGAGCTTCGTCGCTCTCGTACGTCACTGCTTGATCCGTGGTCGTATTGTCCATCGTTGGGCCACTCCTCGTCGTCGTCCCGTCCTATTGTGGCGGTTGCCTCCGACAGTCAGATCGTCGGGTCCTCACCTGCGTCGATCGCCTTCCACTGATCGGCCGGTGTCACGGCCGGATCGCGCTCGTAGCGCAGCGTGGGACGGCGCCATCGGTGTGCCGTCAGCACGGCAACGATGCCCGCCGCGAGCAGTGCCAGGCCGCCTGCCAGCGCCAGCCAAGGCGCCGGTCCGGTGCTCAAGGTCACCGAGTCCGTCACCGCCTGGCTGAGCTCCGGCCGCAGCCTGCCGAGCTCTGCCGCGTTCGGGCGGACCGTCAGCGCTACTCCGATGGCTCCGGCGCCCATGAACACGATCAGGCCGGACAGCACGCGGCGGAGCGCAGTACCGGCCAGCTTGGTGACGATCACGGCCACTGCGGAGGCCAGTGCCAGCGTCACGGGCGCGCGGGTTACGGCGTACCCGTTGAAGTTCACTACAGCTCGGCCGCTGCCCGGGTCGGCGATCGACCAGGTCAGGTACGCCGAGAGCGCCAGTAGCACGAGTGCTACCAGGGCAAGCAGATCCACCAGTCTTTGCGGGCGCATCAGACCTCGGAAAAGGTGCCGGCGACGGCGATCGCGTTGAGGACTGCGGCGGCCTTGGTACGGCACTCCGCGTCCTCCGAGGCCGGGTCCGAGTCGGCGACGATGCCCGCGCCCGCCTGGACATACGCCGTCGTGCCGCGCAGGACCGCAGTACGGATGGCAATCGCCGTGTCAGCGTCACCGGCGAAGTCGAGGTACCCGACCACGCCGCCGTAGACGCCGCGGCGGGTGACCTCGAGCTTGTCGATGATCTCCATCGCGCGCGGTTTGGGTGCCCCCGACAACGTTCCGGCCGGGAAAGCGGCTGTGAGCGCGTCGAAAGCGGTCTTGCCAGCCTGCAGCCGGCCGGTGACGGTCGACTCGAGGTGCATGACGTGGCTGTAGCGGCGGACGTCCATGAAGTCGACGACCTCGACTGTGCCCGGCGCGCAGACCCGGCCGACGTCGTTGCGGCCCAGGTCGACGAGCATCAGGTGCTCGGCCCGCTCCTTGGCATCCGCGCGCAACTCCTCCTCTAGCGCCCGGTCCTCCTCCGGCGTCGCGCCGCGGGGGCGGGTGCCGGCGATCGGGTGCAGGATCACCTTGTTGTCGGTGACCTTGACCAGTGCCTCGGGGCTGGAGCCGACGATGTCGAAGCCGTCCAGGCGGACCAGGTACATGTACGGGCTCGGGTTGGACCTTCTGAGCACCCGGTAGATGTCCAGGGCGCTCGCGGAGGTCTGCAGCTCGAACCGCTGCGAGACGACGATCTGGAACGCCTCACCCGCCCGGATCTCCTCCTTGGCGGTCTCCACGGCCTCCCGGTACTCCGCGCTGGACCGCTGCCGGTGCGGGTCGGGCAGCGCCAAGCGGTCGGCCCTGACGACGTACGACGGGGTCGGCTGCGCCAGGTCGTGCTCCATCGCGTCGAGCCGGCGGACGGCATCGGCGTACGACTCGTCGACGCGCTCGTCGGAGTCGTCCCAGTTGACCGCGTTCGCGATCAGCCAGATCTCGCCGGTCTCGTGGTCGAGGGCGGCCAGATCGGTGGCGAACAGGAAGGTCAGCTCGGGCAGGCCGAGGTCGTCGATCGTTGTGTCCGGCAACTTCTCGAGCCGGCGCACCGCGTCGTACCCGAGGAAGCCGACCATGCCGCCGGTGAGCGGGGGCAGGTCGGGCAGTCGTGGGGTGTGCAGGATCTCCAGCGTCTCGCGCAACGCCTTGAGCGGGTCACCGGTCTGCGGCAGCCCGACCGGTGGGTTGCCGGACCAGACGGCCTCACCGTTGCGCTCGGTCAGCGTGGCGGCGCTGCGGACGCCGATGAACGAGTACCGCGACCAGACGCCGCCGTTCTCCGCCGACTCCAGCAGGAACGTGCCCTCGCGCTCGGCGGCGAGCTTGCCGTAGACCCCGATCGGCGTCTCGGCGTCGGCCAGCAGCCGGCGCGTGACCGGGATGACCCGGCGGTCCTTGGCGTACTCGCGGAAGGTCTCCAGGTCCGGAGAGTTCATGCCTTGACCTCGATCTCACCGTGCTCGAAGCAGCTGCGGGTGCCCGTGTGGCAGGCCGGGCCTTCCTGGTCGACCAGGACGAGCAGGGTGTCGGCGTCGCAGTCCACGAGGATCTGCTTCACGTGCTGCCGGTGGCCACTCGTCTCACCCTTGACCCAGTACTCCTGCCGGCTCCTCGACCAGAACGTGCTCCGGCCGGTCGCGGCGGTCCGGCGTACGGCCTCGGCGTTCATCCAGCCGACCATCAGCACCTCGCGGGTGTCGTACTGCTGCACCACCGCGGGGATCAGGCCCGCCGCGTCGAAGGTGAGTTCCTCGGTGTCCACCCGTCCATTGTCTCGCACCGCGCAGGGCACCTTGACCGCACCCTTGCTCAGCCCGTGCGAGCGGCGGGCAATCCTGACAGGATGGCGCAATGACCTCCAGTGTTGCCCGGGTGCAGGGACTGTTGCAGGACCATCCACTGGTCGACGGCCACAACGATCTCCCGATCGCCTTCTACGAGCTGGCCGAGTACGACCTCGACAAGTACGACCTGAGCATCTCGGTGCCGAAGCTGAACACCGACCTCCCCCGGCTGCGGCTCGGGCAGGTCGCGGCCCAGTTCTGGTCGCTGTGGGTGCCGCAGGACGCGGACTCGGTCCGGCGTACGTTCGAGCAGATCGACTTCGTGCACCGTCTCGTCGCGCAGTTCCCCGAAGCGATGCAGCTCGCCGTCACGGCTGATGATGTCGACGCCTGTTTCAAGGAGCGCCGGATCGCTTCCCTGATGGGAATGGAAGGCGGCCACTCGATCGGCGAGTCGCTCGGCGTCCTGCGGGTGATGCGCTCGCTCGGCGTGCGGTACATGACGCTGACCCACAACAACAACGTCTCCTGGGCCGACTCGGCGACCGACGAGCCGGTGCTCGGCGGGCTCAACTCCTTCGGTGAGGACGTCGTCCGGGAGATGAACCGGATCGGGATGCTGGTCGACCTCTCGCACGTCTCCGCCGACACCATGCGGCACGCGCTGCGGGTGACGAGCGCGCCGGTGATCTTCAGCCACTCGTCGGCGCGCGCGGTCTGCGACGTACCGCGCAACGTGCCTGACGACGTCCTGCAGACGCTGAGTGGCAACGACGGCGTCTGCATGGTGACCTTCGTCCCGTACTTCGTGTCCCAGGCGTACGTCGACTGGGTGGCGGGCGCGCGCGAGGTGGCCGGCGATCTGGGCTTGGACCCGTTGGTGCCGGCGCAGCAGAAGAAGCTGAAGGAGGCGTACGACGTCCCGAAGCCGCGCGTGACGTTGGAGGACGTGGTGGCGCACGTCGAGCACGTCCGCGAGGTGGCCGGCGTCGACCACATCGGGTTGGGCGGCGACTACGACGGCTGTCCGGAGTTCCCGGACGGCCTGCCGGACGTCGCGTCGTACCCGTCCCTCTTCTACGCCCTCGCCGACCGCGGCTGGAGCGACGAGGACCTGGCAAAGCTTGCCGGCGGCAACATCCTCCGCGTACTCCGCGCCGCGGACGAGGCCGCCACCGTCTAGCCTGCGGACCGGTCCGGGGCGCGCATCAGAAGTCGCGGACCTGGTCGCGGGTCTGAGCCAGTGGAGTGAAGCCGGCGGACTCGTACGTGGCGACGGCACCGACGTTGAAGCACGGCGTCGATACCAGCGCGCTCGACGAGCCGAGCTCGCGGAGAGCTGCCGCCGCCGCGAGGGTGATCGCCTGGCCGTAGCCGCGACCGCGGTAGTCGCGGTGCACACCCATCGGCTCGAGCAACCCTGGCTTGCCTTCGCCGGCTGACCATACGGTCACGCCGGCGACGGCGGTGCCCTGCGCGTCGCGGCCGAGCAGGCAACGGGCGGTCGCGTACGGCGTACCGGCTGCCATCGCGTGCCAGCGGTCGTCGGAGAAGGTCGATCCGTCGAAGGATGCCCGCTGGATCGCCGTCCGCTCGGCCGCGTTCTCCGGCCCGACCGTCTCGATGGTGAGACCGCCGTCCTCGACCGGCTCGGCGAGATCGCGTCTGAGCGGCTGCCACGGCTCGTCCAGCGTCCAGCCGTCCTTGGTGAGGAGCTCCTGGATCACGCCGGCCTTCGGCGCCTCGAAGTACACCTTGCCCTCGATCAGCACCCCACGCTCGGGATCCGAGCAGTCGTCGACGATCCGCCGCGCCAACTCCTCATCACCAAGCGCCTCCGGCGCGAACGCCAGCCGCAGCAGATCCGGCTCGTCCAGCATCCCGATCGCCACCGGCTCCCCGTCCCGCTCCCACACCCGCACGGCGCCCGCGGTCCGCTCGCCGCCGAACCGCCAGTACCACCCGAGGTCCCCCGGATGCAGCTGAAACACCCCGCCGTCGCTCTGCCACTCCCCAAGCTTCGCCGCCACCCCTGAGAGCCCAGCCACCTCAGGCGTCCCCAACCAAATCGTCATACCCCCATCCCACACCACCCACCCCCCGCCCCGCACCCGACTTACCCCGGCCACGCAACTTTGTGCTCCACCTGAGCAAATCCGGCCGGCTGATTTGCTCAGGTGGAGCACAAAGTCGTCCCTATCCACAGGGGTGGGGAGAAGGGAATGCGGTGGAGGTGGACGCCGGGGAGGATTGACGGGATGGAGAGGCTTCGCCGTGAGGTGCGGGATCGATTGCTGGCCGCCTTCGGTGAGCCGCTGCGGCATGGACAGCTCCGCGACCTCGGCCTGGGTGATCACGACGTACAGCGGCTTGTTCGCAACGGCAGCCTGCAGCGGGCCCACGGGAAGTACCTCGACGGCGCCATGGACCCGCGGCTGGCCACGATCCGCGGGGCGCTGGCCGCGCACCCTCGCTCGGTCGTCAGTCACCAGACGGCTGCCGAGTTGTCCGGATTGCGGGTATGGAGCGACGGTTCTGCCCACGCGCCGGGACCGTCTGGCGCCGTCTGGCTCACCTGCGAGCCTGGCGCCGATCGGCGCAACAAAACCCGCGGCGACCTCGTACTACGCCGCGCCACTCTGCCGCCCGCCGACCTACTCCTCGTCCAAGGCCTGCCGACAACCTCCATCGCACGAACCACCGTCGACCTCGCCCGCCGGCTGCCCCTGGCCGAAGCGGTGGTCACAGTCGACCACGCACTCGCCCGGGAGTTTCGCCGCGAGGAACTCGAGTTGGTACTCCGGCGCCAACGGCACTGGCCCGGTATCCGTCGAGCGCATCGTGCCATCGCGTTCGGCGATCCCCGCTCGGAGTCCGCCCTGGAGTCGATCGCCCGGGCCAGGTTCGAGGAAGCCGGGCTCCCGGCACCCGTCCTGCAGGCACAGTTCTGGGACGGCCAGTGGTGGGCGGAGGAGCGAGTCGACTACTGGTGGCCGCAGTATCGGACCGTGGGCGAGGCTGACGGGCTGGCGAAATTCGAGGCGCCGACGGTCAAGCAACGCCGGCGGGCCCTGCGACGGGCCTTCGAGCGCGACCAGCGGCTCGCCGATCGCGATCTCGAACTGGTCCATTTCGGCTGGGAGGACGCCGTACTTCGTCCAGGCGACCTCGCCGACCGCGTGAAAGCCGCTTTCGCCCGCGGCGCACGTCGTACCGGCCCCACCCCCAGGTGGCGAACCACAGACCCCAACGACCCCCACCACTGGCCGCGACCCCGCACCGCCCCGGATCTCCCGGCCACGGGATGACCCACTTTGTGCTCCACCTGAGCGAATTCTTCGCGGCCGGATGCTCAGGTCGAGCACAAAGTCATCGGATGGGGCTGTTTGGGGATGGAGGGATGGGGCACGGGGCGGGTTCACCGCAATCGATGCTAGGAGAAGCAGTGCTTACCCTGACTGAGAACGCCACTCTGGTGATCAAGAGCATCACGGGCGTCGAGGGCGCTCCCGAGGGTGCCGGGGTCCGGATCTCGCAGGAGAACCCGGCCGACCCCGCACTGGCCGTCACCACCACCGAGTCCCCCGCCAAGGGCGACCAGGTACTCGAAGAGGCCGGCGCCCGAGTCTTCCTCGAGCCCAACGCGGCCGCCGCCCTGGACGACAAGATCCTGGACGCCGCAGTAGACGACAAGGGCGGCGTCGAGTTCCTGCTCGTTCCGCAGCCCGGCGCTGGTGTGCACTAACCGTTAGAAGTAACAACGCGCGCGGCCAGCTCCACCGGCTGCGCGCGTTGTCGTTGTCAGAGGGCTGAGCGTTGGGCTATCCAGCTGTCGTGGAGGTGGGTGTAGACGCCGCCGGCAGCTACCAACTCCGCGTGGGGGCCTCGCTCGACAATGCGGCCGTTGTCGAAGACCAGGACTTCGTCGGCTGCCTCGGCGGTGGAGAGCCGGTGGGCGATGGTGACCGAGGTGCGGCCGGTCATCAGGCGCTCCAGGGCTGCGTTGACCCGGACCTCGGTGCCTGGGTCTACGGCTGAGGTGGCTTCGTCGAGGACCAAGAGGTCTGGGTCGGCGATGTTGGCTCGGACCAGTGCGACCAGCTGGCGTTCGCCGGCTGAGAGGGACTCGCCTCGCTGGCCGACCGGGGAGTCCAGGCCGTCGGGGAGGGATTCGAGCCAGTCGGTCAGGCCCAAAGACTCGAAGGCATCCAGGAGCTGGGCGTCGGTGACGTCGGGCCGGCCGAAGCGGACGTTCTCGGCCAGGGACGAGTCGAAGAGGTAGCCGTCCTGCGGCACCATCACGACCCGTTCGCGCAGGGAGGCGAAGGCGATCTCCCGGGCGTCCACACCGTCCAGGAGGACGGCGCCGGAGGTCGGGTCCATCAACCGGGTGAGCAGCTTGGCGAAGGTCGTCTTGCCTGAGCCGGTCTCACCGACGACTGCCACCCGGCGGTGCGGTTCGAGACGGACGTCGACGTCACGGAGTACCAGCTCGCCGTCCGGATAAGCGAAGTTCACGTCGCGGAACTCGACCGTCACCGGCCCCCGCGACTGATGCACCCCCGCCTCACCCGGATCGACCACGTCAGCCGGCGTAGCGATCACACCGAGCACCCGCCGCCACCCGGCGAAGGCGCTCTGCGCGTCGGTCAGCACCTGCGTCGCGATCTGCACCGGGTCGGAGAACAACGCGACCAGGAACATGAACGCCAAGATCTCGCCCAGCGTCGCATGCCCGTCCACCCCGAGCAGCACACCCGCAGTCAGTACGCCGGCATTCGCCAGCCCCGCCGCCAGCCCACCGATCGAGAACGTGATCCCGGTGATCGCCTGCGCCTTCGTAGCAGTCTTCCGATAGTCCTCGATCGACGCGTCGATCCGCTCCTGCGTCCGCTTCTCGATCGCGTAAGCCCGCACGACCTGCGCCCCGACCACGGGCTCGGCGATCGCCGACAACATCTCCCCCACCTTCGCCCGCACCACCCCATAAGCCGCGGACATCAACCGCTGCAACACCTTCAGGCTGGCGAACAACGGCAGGAAGCAGATCAGCACGACCAGCGCCAACTGCCACGAGTACACGAACATCACCACGGTCGCGAGCAGCATCTGCCCGATGCTGACCAAGAAGATGAACCCGCCGAACTGCAGGAACTGCGACACCGTGTCCACATCGGACGTCACCCGGCTGACCAGCGCACCTCGCCGCTCGGTGCTCTGCGTCAGTACCGGCAGGTCATGCACATGCCGGAACGCCTTGATCCGCATCGTCGCCAGCCCGCGCTCCGAGTTCGTCGCGAGCCGCACCGTTGTCAGGTACGACGCGAAAGCCGTCACCAGCACCCCACCGAAGCACGCCAAACACATCCACGCCACGAACGACATGTCCGGCCCGCCAGGACCCGACAGCCCCTTGTCGATGGTCTGCTGCACAGCGATCGGTACGACGATCCGCCCGCCGGTCATCGTCAGCGCGAGCAACCCCGTGATCCACCACCCGCGCGCCAGCTCCGGCGACACCCGCAGCCCCTGGCGGAGCGTCTCCAGCCCGCCCGCGTTGTCCCCGGCATCGAGTCGGCTGGACGATACGGCGCTCACGCGGACGCTCCTTCGGAGTCGAGATCATCGAGTTCTGCCTCCAGCGCGGCCTCTTCCTCACGCCGCGCCGCGTCCTTCTCGTACGCGTCGACCAGGTCCCGGTACGCCGCCGAGCGCTCCTGCAACTCGACATGCGTCCCCTGGTCGGCGATCCGCCCCTCGTCGAGGAACAACACCTCATCGGCCAACGCGATCGTCGCCTTGCGATAGGCGATCACCAGCACGGTCGTCGCCGCCTCATCACCCTGGACGGCGGTCCGCAACCCAGCCAGAATCCGCGCCTCGACCTGCGGATCCACCGCGCTCGTCGCGTCGTCGAGAATCAGCAACCGCGGCCGCCGGACCAACGCCCGGGCCAACGCGATCCGCTGCCGCTGCCCACCCGACAATGTCGTACCGCGCTCCCCCACCTTCGTGTCCAGCCCATGCGGCAACGACTTCACGAACCCGTCGCCCTGCGCGATCCGCAGCGCATCCCACACGTCCTCGTCCGAGTACTCCCCGCCGAGCGTGATGTTCCCGCGAATCGTGTCGTCGAACAGCCAAGCAGTCTGCGCCACCAATGCAACCGACCCAGCCAACTCGTCCCGAGCCAGCTCCCGCAGATCCAGCCCGTCGACAGCGACCGCCCCTTCCTCGGGATCGACCAGCCGCGTGAGCAAGGTCGTCAGCGTCGACTTGCCGGAGCCCGTCGGCCCGACGACAGCCACCGTCCGCCCCGGCTCGACCACGAAGTCGACCCCGGCGAGCACATCGCGGTCCGGCAGATACCCGAACCGCACGTCAGTCACCTCGAGCCGAGCCGCCGAGGACGCCGTCAGCCGCAGCGACCCGTACTCCATCCCGCCCTCAGCCTTGAGCACCCGCTGCACCCGGTCCCACCCGACCACCGACCGCGGCAGCTCACCGAGCACCCACCCCAGCGCCCGGATCGGGAACCCGATCAGCGTGAACAGGAACGCCACCTGCACCACATCACCCGCATCGGCCGCGCCCGAGCGAACCCGCCCGACCCCGACCAGCAACACCGCCAGTACGCCGACGCGCGGCAACCCCTCGATCACCGGGTCGAACGCGCCACGAGCCTTGTTGACCGCGATGTTCGCATCCCGCAGCGCGTTGGTCGGCCCCCGGAAGCGCTCGGTCTCAGCCGCCTCACGCCCCAGCGTCTTCACCACCAAAGCCCCGTCGAAGGACTCGTGCGCGACCTCGGACACGTCAGCGCGCAGTTCCTGAGCGCGAGTGGCGAGCGGCTGCAGTGTGCGCTGGAAGATCACGTTCGCGACGAAGACGAGCGGGAACACCAGACAGCCGACCAGCGCGAGCCATACGTCGGCGGCGAACATCGCGGCGATCGCGAAGCCGAGCATCGCGATCACGCCGACGGCCATCGGCAGCGGGGCGATCGGATACCAGGTCGACTCGACGTCCGCGTTCGCGTTGGACAGCAGCTGGCCGGTCGGATGCTTGTGATGCCACTCGAGCGGCAGCTTCAGGTACTGCCGGGTGACGCGACGCCGGTACGTCGCCTGCAGCCGGAACTGCATCACGCCGGCCCCGATCCGCCGGCCGACCACGCCGATGGCGCGCAGGATCGCGATCCCGAGGAACAGCGCGATCAGCGACGCGACCGCGCCGAAGGTGGTGTCGCCCCGCTCCAGCGCCGGCCGGATCACGTGGTCGGTCGCCCAGCCGAGCCCCCAGCCGTCGGCGACCGTCATCGCGCCGTACAGCATGCTCGCGGCCACCGACCAGGTGAACACCCACGGCTCTTCCCAGATCGCCACTCGCAGGACCGCGAACCCTCGCCGGGTCACGCTCCCCTTGCTGGGAACCTTCGGCTGTGGCACGCAGACATCCTTCGAACGACACCGTCAGGACCGTAGCCAGCCACGAGGCTGACAACGATTGACATTCTGCCATTGCGCGCCGACAACTACGATCGAGTTGTGACCGACTACAGCAAGGTAGAACGACTCGCGCTGTGTGACCTGTTCGACGAGGCCGGGCCCGATCAGCCGACTCTGTGCGACGGCTGGACGACGTTCGATCTCGCCGCTCATCTGTACGTCCGGGAGAACGACCCGATCGCACAACCGGGCATCATGATCGCCGGGCTGGCCGACACCACCGCTCGCCGGATGGAGCAGGCGAAGTCGAAGTACGGGTTCGCCGGCGTCGTCGGCAAGGTGCGCAACGGGCCGCCGCGGCTCTCGATCTACGGCATCCCGGGGATCGGGCACAACCTCAACACCACCGAGTACCTCGTGCACCACGAGGACGTCCGCCGCGCCGTCCCCGACTTCACCGTCCGGGCGCTGCCCGCCGAGCAGCAGGACGGGCTCTGGCGCCAGGTCAAGCTCGCCGCCAAGTCGATGACCCGCAAAGCTCCGACCGGGCTCGTACTACGCCTGCCGGACGGCAGCGAGTCAGTAGCCAAGAAGCCGACCGCCGACGGCTCGGTCACCATCACCGGCGAGCCGGTCGAACTGGTCCTCTTCTGCTTCGGCCGCCAGCAGGTCGCCCAGGTCGAACTGGACGGCGAGCCCACCGCGGTCGAGCGCCTCCAAGCAGCGTCGTTCGGCATGTAGCCGGTCGCCGGCTGTGAAGACCGGCGTCATTCGGGATGTCGCCGGCTCAGTCGGTGACCGGCTCGCCCGCCGGTTGCTTCGCGGCGGCGGACTTCTTCCGCCAGCGCTGGATCATGCTGCTGACCACCGTGGTCAGCAGCACCAGCGCGATCGCCGCGACCACACCCTGCCAAGGCTTCGGGAAGAGCGCGTAGCCGAGCAGCCCGATCGCCATGTAGACGACCGCCCACAGCGACGACGAGATCAGATCCACCACCGCGAACCGGTGCCACCGGTACCCCGCCAACCCGGCCGCCAGCAGCACCGGCACCCGCCCGCCAGGGATCAACCGCGACGTCAGCAACACAGTGATCTCATGCTCCGCCAGCCGGATCCGCAATGCGTCCAGCGACGCGTTGTTCCGCAGCCACCCGACCCGTTGAGCAAGCTTCTCCCCGCCCGCCCGGCACCCGGCGTACACGATCAAGTCGCCTACATACGCGCCACCAGCGCCGGCGATCAGTACGCCCACCAGCCCGATCGGATTGCTGTGCGAGGCCAGTACCGCACCCGCCGACACGGCAGCACCGGTCGGCAGGACCGGCAGCACCGCCCCGATCAGCACCGCACCGGCCAGCGCCGCCAGGTAGACCCAGCCGAAGTCATCACTCAACATGCCCGGCCACCTCGGTCGACTCTGCGGGCGTCAGCAGATCCACCTGTACGGCGGGGTCCACCTGGGCCATCTCCTTCTTGAACTCTTCTCCCGGCGGCAGGAACAGATCCGGCCGCAGCCGGTCGCACCCGATCGGCCAGAACGTCCCGAAGTGCACCGGGATCGCGATCCGCGCCCCTACCCGCCGTACCGCCTCGGCTGCCCGGACTGGATCGAGGTGACCCGGCCCGAGCGACGGCCCCCAGCCACCGACCGGGATGAGCGCGACATCCACCGGAGCCACCTCCGCCGCCATCGCGTCGTACAGGTCGGTGTCTCCTGCGAACCAGACGCTCGATGAGCCCTCGACGCGGAAGCCAAGGGCCGGCCCGCGATGGGCGGACCAGGGCAACCGCCGGCCGTCATGGTCGGCGGTGACGACGGTGATGTCGAGCTTGCCGATCCGTAGTTGGTTGCCGGGGGCAACTTCGATGCAACGGTCCGAGTAGTGCGAGCCACTGTGGCTGTCGATCAGTTTGGCCGCACCCCGCGGGACGACCAGCGCGGCGTCCGGCGACACCTTCGGCAGCGACGTCAGGTGCAGATGATCAGCATGCAGATGCGACACCAGTACTGCGTCGCACCGCCCGGCCTCCGTCGTCGGCGCAGGGCCGCGACGGCGCCGGACGTGCGCGATCCGGGAGGTCAGCACCGGGTCGGTCAGCAACCGGGTGCCGTGCTCCTCGATGGTGGTGGTGCTGTGACCCCACCAGGTGATCCGCACTCTCAGGCCTCCACGCTTGCATCCGACGAACTCTCCACCTGGTCCTCGACCTCAGGTTCAGCTTGAGACTCGAAAGCGTCATCGGGCTTGCGCTGGCCGAGCTGGTCGAGCCAGCTGATCAGGAGGCGGTGTACCGCGTCGGAGCCTACGGGTGGCTCGTCGACGGCCCAGCGGCACGGGTGCACCAGGACGGCCTCGGTCTGCCAGCCGCCGATCCCGCCATGGCAGCCGACCAGCTCCTCGAACGCGGCCACCTCCCGCGTGTAGTCGTCGAGCCGGCTGATCACCACGACGTCCCCGTTGTGCGGCATCTCGGCCTGCCGGAGCATCGACGCCACCGCCATCGGACCGTACGGCTCCAGCGGGTCGACGCCCTCGATCCGGCCTGAGCGCAGTACGTGGACTCCGGCCCGGCCGATCGCGACCGGCCCTTCGGCAAGTGTCTCCACCACGACGAACCCGACCCCCGGGTGCGTCGCGAGCCCCGGGATCAGCCGAGGGTGGAGCAGCTCGATCTCCTCCAGTGGCACCCGCCCCGGAGTCCTGGCCAGGTAGATCAGCGCCAGGTTGCCCGACGCCGTGACGATCATCTGCTCGTCGGCCGCGATCGGCGGCTCGCAGTCGGCCGGCCCCAGCTCGACCTCGCCTCGCACGGCCTTGGCGTGGAGCGCCTTGCGGGTCACCTTGCCGCCCATACTGGTCCGCATGGTCAGCTCGGTCAGGAAGGCGTTGACCGGGCCCCAGCCCTCGGACCGGCCGGTAGCCGCCACTGGTTCCTTGGTGGTGTCGACCAGGTCGTCGACGACCTGTGTGAGGGTCCGTCCGTACCGCTGAAGGAAGGTCGAGCCCTGGCTCTGGCCGTGGTCGGACAGCACCACGATCTCGTACGAGTGCGGCAGGATGTCGATGATTCGCTGGAGCGCGCCGAGCACCCGGTCGAGCCCCTCGAGCGTCTGCAGCGACTCCGGCCGGGTCGGGCCGGCGTGATGGGCGACCTCGTCGTAGTCGACGAAGTCGCAGTAGATCGCCGGGGTGCCCTTGACCAGCTCGTCGGTGATCAACGAGACGTTCAGGTCACGCAGCAGGACGTTCGAGATGGCCCGCAGGAAGATGTACGACCCGCCACGGTTGACCCGCGGTACCAGGTTGCGAACCCGCTGCCGGCGGGCCTGATGAAGCTCCTTGATCATCTCGGCGCAACAAAGCACCAGCCCACGGGCGGCACCCTGCGGACTGGAGAAGAACCGGACGTACCCACGGCTGCGCCCGGTCGGCAGCGCGGCCCGGCTGAACACCAGCTCGCACTTGTCTGCATCACCGGACCAGTTGTTGCTGATGCTCGCGCCGCCATCGGCGAGCAGCCCGCGCCCGGTCGACATCCGCGCCTCGATCTCGGCGGCGTCCCGGGCGCGGTTGGTCACCATCACCCGGCCGGTCTCCTTCTCGTACCACCGGAAGGCCGGGATCTGGCCGGAGCCACCGTGCAGGATGCCCGCCTGACTGGCCGGCGTGGTCGCCGGTACGCCGGTATGCCACTCGACCATCGAATGGCGCCCTTCCCGGATCCAGCCACCCAGATGCGGCAGGTTGCCCGACATCACCATCCAGTTGAGCAGCGGCGCCGACAACCCGTCGATCTGGATGATCAGCATCCCGGTCTTCGGCGCCGCCTCGATCCGGCGGGCCCGGCGACGGACGACGCGCATCACCTCGGACACGTAGGCGTCGTCACTTCCGGCGTACGCGATCCAGCCGACGAAGGCGCTCACCGACGACATCACGATCGACACCACCAGCGCCGCCTCGGGACCGCCGTGCAGATGTACGCCCGGGTCGATCGTGACGCCGAGGTAGACGACGGCGAACTGGCTCAGCAGCCCGCCGACCAGCACCCCGACCGAGCCGATCAGAACCGCGATCCCGGCCAGGATCCAGCGCACGATCAACCCGATCACGGCCAGGATCACGACCAGCCGCAGGATCGGCCACGCGCCGTCACTGCTGCTGATCTGCGGCAGCGTCCAGAAGGTGATCAGGAGGGAGACCAGCGAGGCGAGCCCACCGAGGATCATCGCCTGCAGGCCACGGGTGGTACGGCGCAGGTCCAGCCAGACCGGCCTGCGCTGCCGCCGATCGCTGGAGACCTGCTCGGGTGGTTTAGCCATCAGGTACTTCGAACTCCCCGTTCGCCCATCACTGCCACTCCGAGCCTACGATCCCCGCCCACCGTTTCAGGGGTTAACCCCTGAAACGGTGGGTTGCCCAGCCAGATACTCAGGGGGCAACCCACCAACTCGGGGGTTAACCCCTGAGATGCTTCGGGGGCGGGGACGGGCGGCGGGGGTCGGGGGGCGGGGGGGCGGGGGGAGGTTTACTGGAGTTCGAGGTAGTCGAGTTCGGTGTAGAGGGTGCCTTTGGTGAGGCGGATGGTGTTCCAGCCGGTGGTGAGGGTGATCGGTACGGACGCCTGGTGCCAGTTGTCCCAGCCGGTGGCCGGGTAGCTGATCGAGCCTTGGCCGTTGCCGTTGACAACCACCCCGTGGCTGGCCGTGGCGCCCATACCGTTCGCATAGCCGACCGAGAGCGTGTAGCCGCCGACTGACGGCGCGAACACGGATACCTGGACCCACGAGTCCGCATAGTCGATGTACGCCGCGACCGCGCCCTGCGATGCGCCGACAGCCCCGGTGCGGACCGAGCAGTGGTTGAGGGTGCCGCTCTCGGCCTCGGTGCGGACCCGGCTGCCCCGGACGACCGGGAAGTCGTTGGCCCAGCCGAGGTCAGCGACGTACAGGTGTCGCGAGCCGTTGACCCAGCCGTGCAGGAAGACCTTGTCGCCGACGAAGTCAGCGCCGCCGGGACCACAGACGTGGTTGTCGAAGCTGGCCGTGGTCATCAGGGGGCGGAAGGCCGTCGTCCAGGGGCCGTTGAGGCTGGGCGAGGTCGCGTACGAGGTCAGGTAGTTGCAGTCGTTGTAGCCGCCACCGGAGTAGAAGAGGACGAACTGGCTCCCCCGCTGGACCAGGTCCGGCGCCTCGATCACGCCGCTGGAGGTGAGCATGGCGGTGTTGCCGCCGGTGAGGGCGGTGCCGTTGTTCGTCGTGCGGGTGAGCCAGAGGGTGGACGGCTGGCCGATCGCGTTGCCGTCGTTCTTCCAGGTCAGGTAACGGGTGCCGTCGTTCGCGACGAAGGTGTTGGCGTCGATCGCGCCGCCCTTGTCGAGCGGGCAGATCAGCGGCTGGCTGCCGACCGGGGTGAACGGGCCGAGTGCCGAGCCAGAGGTGGCGACGCCGATGCATTGGCGGCCGGACGCCTTGTGCCACGCGGTGTAGGTGAGGGTGAAGCTGCCATCCGGGTTGGGGTAGACGTCCGGTGCCCAGGTACGTCCGGCCTGGGCCCAGCTCGACGATGGGCCGCCGGGCATCGCGTCGCCGCGGATCGTCCACGGGCCGTTGGCGCTCGGAGCGGAGGCGACGGGGACGTGGCCGCGGCCGTTGTTGGTCGAGTAGGCGTACCAGGTGCCGTTGTTCTCGAAGACGTCCGGATCGGGGAAGTCCTCACCGATGACGTCGGCCGGGAACGCTGCCGCGGTGACGCGTTGAACGGCGGCCTGGGCGGGTGGAATCAGCATGGCCAGGGGGAGGGCTGAGGCGGCGATCGCCGCTAGGACTCTGCTGCTGCGCATGAGGGCTCCTCAGGTGGGGCGGTACCTGTGCGACCCACTTTTACATCGATTCACCTGAGAATCGAGAGCCTGAACCGGTCGATCGGGCATGATCACTGGACCGGACGGGCAGCGCGATGGAGACTCCGGGGTAGTTGGATTCCGCCGAAGCTTGAGGGGTTCTTGTGAGGAAATTACCTAGGGTGTCCGGCCGCGGCCTGATGGCCCTCGTTGCGGTTTCAGCGGCGACGGCCGGGCTGGTCGGGCAGTCGGCCGGTGCGCCGGCCGCGGTACAGCAGGTACAGGCGACCGGCTTGCAGCAGCAGTTGGACACGTTGCTCTCCGACTCGCGGTTCCAGGGGTCACAGGTCGGACTGGTGGTGCGGGACGCGACCACCGGCGAGACGCTCTACGACCGCAACGGCGGGTCGCGGCTGGTGCCTGCTTCCAACACGAAGCTGTTCACCTCCACGGCCGCGATGCACACGCTCGGCGCCGGGTTCAAGTTCCACACCGACGTCCTGGCGACCGCCCCGGTCAAGCGGAACGGGAAACTGCAGGGAGACCTTTATCTGAAGGGTTTCGGTGACCCGACCGCACTCGAGAGCGACTATGTCGGGCTGGCCAAGCAGATCGCCGCGGCCGGGATCACCAAGGTCGAAGGCAATCTGATCGCCGACGACACCTACTTCGACAACGTGCGGCTGGGCGACAGCTGGGCCTGGGACGACGAGTCGTTCTACTACGCCGCCCAGATCTCCGCCCTCACACTGGCCCCGAACGGCGACTACGACTCCGGTACGGCGATCGTCGAGAGCCGCCCCGGCGCAGCGGTCGGAGACCCCGTCCTGCTCGACCTCCGCCCGGCGAACGGCCTGCTCAAGCTGATCAACACCGCCACCACCGGCGCCGCCGGGTCGGCGAGCACGCTCTCGGTCCAGCGCGATCACGGCACCAACGTCGTCCGGGTCAGCGGCTCGGTACCGCTCGGCGCCGGCCTCGGCTCCACCTGGGTCACCGTCTGGGAGCCACCCTTGTACGCCGCTGACGTCTTCCGGCGGGCCCTCACCGCCGAGGGAATCAAGGTCGAGGGCAAGATCCGCGAGGCGGCGACCCCGGCCACGGCCCGGCAACTCGCTCGCGACGAGTCGATGACACTCGGCGAGCTGATGACGCCGTTCCTCAAGCTGTCCAACAACATGCACGCCGAGACGCTGGTCAAGGCGATGGGCGCGGTCACCAAGGCGAACGGCAGCTGGCCGACCGGCCTGGGCATCGTCACGGCGTACGCGAAGAGCGTCGGCGTGGACACCGCGACGATCCGGCTGTCCGACGGCTCGGGCCTGTCCCGCAAGGTCAACCTGACGCCCAACAGCATTACGAACATCCTGCTGGCCGCCGAGAAGGAGCCGTGGTTCCAGCAGTGGTACGACGCGCTGCCGATCGCGGGCAACGCGGATCGCTTCACCGGCGGTACGTTGCGGACGCGGATGGGTGGCACGCCGGCCGCGAACAACCTGCACGGCAAGACCGGCTCGCTGACCGGCGTCACGGCGCTGTCCGGCTACGTCACGAACAAGGACGGCCGCAAGCTGGTCTTCTCGATGATCAGCAACAACTACCTGACCAGCCCGCGCTCGGTCGAGGACGCGGTCGGCGTCACCCTCGCCTCCTGGACCGACCAGGCACCCGTCGCCGCGATCGAGCCCGCGCCGGCCACCAAGGCGCAGCTGAACGACGACGGCACCGGCCCGGACGACCCCGGCAACGACTGGATCAAGGGTCGCTAATGCATTAGACAGTGCGGCAGTCGTTCAGCACGATGAGGGAATGACTGCCGCACTGCCCACGGGCCACACCTTCCGCCGGCCGGCCAAGGACGACGCGGAGGCGATCTTCGAGCTGGTCGCGGCCCGCAACCTCGCCGCCATCGGGTCGGCCGACTTCACCCTCGACGACATGGCCGACGAGCTGAGCGAGCCCGGCTTCGACCTCGACCGGGACGGCTGGCTCGTCTTCAGCGGCGAGACCCTGACCGGCTACGGGACGGTCTTCGGGCAGGGCGATCACCACCTGCTCGACATCGACCTCTACAGCCCCGATCCCGCTGTCATCGATTGGCTGCTGGCCGAGATCCTCGTGCGCGCCAAGGAGCTGGGGCGCGAGCACGGGCACAGCGAGGTGTCGCTCGACCTCGGCGTCTATCGGACCGACACGGCGAAGCGAGAGTTGCTTGCCGACAACGACTTCGCCCCTGGTACGACGTACCACCGGATGCGCATCGATCACACGGGGCCGGTGGCCGCTCCGGAGGTACCGGAGGGTGCGGTACTTCGTCGCGGCGCGCCTGACGAGGAGACGCGGCGCGCGGCGCATGCGGTGTTCACCGAGACCTTCACCGGGCAGTTCGGATTCACGCCCCGGTCGTACGAGGAGTGGTTCGCGGCGCGGGACGCGCAGTCGACGTTCGACTGGTCGCAGCTGAGCCTGCTGGAGCTGGACGGTGAGGTCGTCGGGTTCATCGAGAGCAACGACCAGTTCGTCGAGGACGAGAACTGCAACTACGTCGGCCGGCTCGGGGTACTCAAGGAGGCGCGGGGTCGGGGGCTGGCCAAGTTCCTGCTGCGCGATGCCTTCGCCGTCGATGCCGCGGCCGGGCGGGCAGGCACGATCCTGCACGTCGATACCAACAACCCGACGCCCGCGCTCGACCTCTACCTGTCGGTCGGCATGGAGGCGGTCCTGGTCATCGACGTCTGGCGGCGCACGCTGCCGACCGCCTGATGGCCGGCCTGCCGCCGGGTGCGACCTGGCGTGCCATGCAGCTCTCGGATGCCGGCGCGATCCAGCAGTATCTGGCCGCGCGCAGCGTCGCGCTTATCGGCATTCACCAGTACAGCCCGGAAGGTGTCGACGACTTCCTGCGCAACCCGCAGCTCGCCCTCACCACCGACACCTGGCTGATCTCCGCCGACGACAAGATCATCGGTACGGCGGCCGTCGTCCAGCGGCCGGATTGCATCGGCATCGAGCTCACCACCGCCGACCGGTCCGTGGCCGACTGGCTGTTCGACCGCGCGGTCGCCCGGGCGGCGGAGGCGACGCGCGCCGCCGGCCTGTCCGAGCAGCTGGTGCGGATCGCGGTGCTCGGCGCCGACAAGCAACTGGCTGAGCTGGCCGCCGCCCGCGGGTTCACGCACGAGACCTCGATCCAGCGGATGAGGATCGCCCACACCGGCCCGCTCGACCGGCCCGACCCACCGACCGGGGTCGTGGTCCGCAACGGAGCCCCCGACGAGGCGGCCCGGCGTACGGCGTACCGGCTGATCGCGGAGTCCTTCGACGACCAGCCGTCCGCGAGCCCACCCGGCTACGACAAGTGGGTGGCGGCCCGCGAAGCCCGCTCCACCTTCGACTGGTCCCAGCTGACCGTTCTCGAACTGGACGGCACCCCGGTCGCTGTCCGCGAGTTCGACCGCAACTTCATCAGCTCCGACAACGCCGGCTACATCGGCCGGATCGGCGTACTGGCCCCGGCACGCGGGCTTGGGCTGGCGAAGTACCTCCTCCGGGACCAGTTCGCCATCGACGCCACCGCAGGCCTCAGCGGCACCATGCTGCACGTCGACAGCTCGAACCCGACGCCGGCGCTCGGCCTCTATCTCTCCGTCGGCATGCGCCCGGACATCGTCACCGACAGATGGCGCAAGACGCTGCGGGTCTAGTTCAGGACGACTCGGTTGCCGGTGGAGCCGGCGATGACCTGGCGGGTCGCCAGTTCCCAGTGGAGGTCGAGGATGCCTTTGAAGGGTTTGCCTTCGGGGCGGAAGCACTGCATGCCTTCGTCCGATTGCGGGAGGACGGAGTACTGGTAGGCGGCGATCCGGACGGTCTTGGCGTCTTGGGCGAGGACTCGGAGGACTACGTGGGGGACGCAGGTCTCGGTGTCGCCTCGGGTGGTTTCGACGATCAGGCGGTCGGGAGTGGCCGGGTCGGGATAGGCCCTGGTCACCTCGAGTTCGCGGTCGAGGGTCAGCAGGGTCGTGCCTTGCTTGAACTGTGGGGGCGGCGGGCCGACGTCCAGGAAAGCAGGGGGCGGCGTCGTTGTGGTCGTGACGGTCGGGCTCTCGTCGGCGCGTTGCCAGTTGACGGCAGCGACCGTGGCGACGCCGCCGATCACGCCGATGGTCGCGGCGACGGCCAGCACGATGCGGCCGCGTCGGCGGCGGTGGAGAGCGCGTTCGACGTACTCGAAGGGGCGCGACTCCTCGGGGGTGCGCTCGTCGACGTACTCGGTCAGCAGGTCGATCTCGGGATCAGGCATGGCCAGGCACCTCCTCTTCGACCTCCAGTAGCGGCGCGAGCGCCTGGCGGGCGCGGGCCAACCGCGACTTCACCGTGCCGGGCGGCAGTTGCAGTTCGTCGGCGATCTGCTCGATCGACAGGTCCGTCACGTAGTACAGGACCGCCACCGCCCGCTGTGTCGGAGTGATCCGCGCCAACGCGGCCGCCACATCCACCGCATCCCCATCAGGACCCTGTACTTCGGAAGCGCGGCCGGTCAGTTTGGCCATGGCGCGTGCTGCGACCTGCTGACGCCTGAGCCTGCTCACCAGGGCCCGGACCGCGACGGCCCGCACCCAGGCGTCCGGGTCGTCGTACCGGCTGATCTTGTCCCAGCGGTCGAGCAGTTTCACGTACGCGTCCTGGGCGAGCTCCTCGGCGTCGGCCCGCGAGGCGCCGATGGAGACGAGCAGGCCGATCAGGCGTGGCCAGGTCCGGCGGTAGAGCGCCGCCACCTCTGCCGCCGGATCGCCGTCGAGCTCCCTCACACCACTAACACGCGCTGCTCCCCCGGTCGGTTCCACATCCCGGCCGGCTTTTTCGTTCTTGCCTTCCGGAGATGTGAGAGATTACTCTCGAAACATGTCTCTCAGAAATCCGTACGGCGATTTCGAGATCACCGACCCGCAGGCGATGCGTGCGTTGGCGCATCCCGTCCGGCTCGCCGCACTCAGCTACCTGCAGAAGAACGGACCGGCCACCGCGACCCAGTTGTCGGTGCACGTCGGCGCCTCGCCGTCGGTGACGAGCTGGCACCTGCGGCATCTCGAATCGTTCGGTCTGGTCAGCGACAGCCCTCCCCCGGACGGCGGCTCCGACAAGCGCCAGCGCTGGTGGAAAGCGGTCGCCCGCGGCTTCCGCTTCGAGATGCCCGAGACGCCGGAAGGCGCCGAGGCCGGCCGCATGCTCCGCACCGAGATGATGAGCCAGGCGTTGGACCACGTCCAGCAATGGCTCTCCGACACCGAGCCCGTCCTGGACCCGGCCTGGTCCCGCTCCACCGGCTCCTCGAACACCCTCCTGACCATCACCCTCGCCGAAGCCGAGTCGATCGAGAACGCGATCGAGGAGCTCCTCGCCCCCTACGTCCAACGCGGCGAATCCGGCGCCCCCCAAGACGCCCGCCCGGTCCGCCACATCCGCATGTCATTGCCCGAAGCAACCACCTGACCCGCTGCCGCTCGACGAGCGACCACCGTCCGGCAGTGCCCACGCAACCACCTGACCCGCCGTGAGGATCCGCCATGACCACTCCAGCCCAACCACCCGCCGATACCGGCGTGCCTGCATCGGCGCCAGCCGCCCTGGCGGGCCAGGAGACATCACCGGGCTCACCTCCGCCCTCCGCGCCGGGCGAGGCGGGCGAGGCGGGCGAGGCGGGCGAGGCGGGCGCCGGAGGTTCCGCCAGCTTGTGGCGGGATCGGCAGTTCCGGCGGTTCTGGTCGGCCCAGAGCGTTTCGGAGTTCGGCGACCGAGTCAGCGAGCTCGCTCTGCCCTTGATCGCAGTGACGTTGCTCAACGCTTCGCCGAGCCAGGTTGGTTTCCTGACCGCAGCGGTCTGGCTGCCGAACCTCGCGTCGTTGTTCATCGGGACCTGGGTCGACCAGCATCGGGACAAGCGGCCGTTGATGATTGCGGCCGATCTCGTCCGGACCGTCTTGCTGTTGTCGTTGCCGGTGGCCTACTGGCTGGACATCCTCAGTCTGGGCCAGCTGTACGCGATCGCGATCCTCGCCGGCACCGCGCACGTCGTCTTCAACACCGCCTATGCATCCTTCTTCGTACGACTGGTGAAGCGCGAGCAATACCTCGAAGCCAACAGCAAGCTCGCCTCCACCAGATCGATCTCGTTCATCGCCGGTCCAGCGGTCGGCGGTCTGCTGATCCAATGGCTGACGGCACCGATCGCACTCCTCGTCGACGCGTTGTCGTTCCTCTTCTCCGCGTTCCAGGTCAGCCGCCTCAAGGTCGAGCCGGGCGCGGCCGACGACGGCGAGGAGTCGTTGCTGACCAGGGCACGGGCCGGGATGAAGTACCTGCTCAAGCACCCGTACCTGCGCGCCAGTCTCGGCTGCGCGACCACGGTGAACTTCTTCAACATGATCGGGATGGCACTGCTGGTGCTGTTCGCCAGCCGCAACCTGGGCCTGTCGGCCGGCACCATCGGTGTCGCGTTCGGTGTCGGCGCCAGCGGTGGGCTCGTGGGAGCGCTCGCCGCGAACCGGCTGGCCCGGCTGATCGGCGCCGGGCGGCTGATCGCGCTCGGCTCGGTCGTCTTCCCGGCCTCGTTGGGGATCGTCGCGCTCGCCGGCGGACCGGTCTGGATGCGGGCTGCCACAGTCGCCGCCGCCGAGTTCGTCGGCGGGTTCGCGGTGATGTGCTTCGACGTACCGCTGAACTCGCTGCAGGCCTCGGTCACCCACGACCACATGCGCAGCCGGGTGGCCGGCGCGTTCAGCAGCATCAACTACGGCGTACGGCCGCTCGGCGCGGTGATCGGCGGCCTCCTCGGCACCTGGCTGGGTGTCCGGGAGACGCTGCTGATCTCCGCCGCCGGCGGCCTGCTCGCCGTACTGTGGCTGCTCCCCTCGCCGATCATCCGGACCCGCGACCTCGACGGGCTCGAACCACCGGCGATGTGACGGTCAGTCCAGCTCGATCGGCTCGTCGAGCTTGGCGACCGTACGTCGCAGCGGGATCTCCTTGATGAACAGGACCGCGATCAAGCTGACCAGCGCACAGGCGGCCGCGATCAGGAAGATGCGGCCGGTCGCATCGCCGTACGACTGCCGGACCAGCTCAGCCAACTGCGGGGGCAGGTGGTTGACGTCCAGCAGGCTCGTACCGTCCGAGCCACCCTGCTGGAGCTTGGCCGCAGCTGCCGCGCCACCCGGTCCGTGCAGGAGGCCCTCGATCAGCAGATCCTTGACCCGAGTGGCCAGGACGGCCCCGAGAACTGCGACTCCGACCGCACCGCCGAGGCTCCGGAAGAATGCCACGGACGCACTGGAGGCGCCGATCTCGCTGACGTCGACGGTGTTCTGTACGGCGAGCACCAGGTTCTGCATCATCATGCCCATCCCGATGCCCATGAAGAGCATGCCGAGACCGACGTACCAGTACGGGCTGGTGTGGTCGATGGTGCCGAGGATGCCCAGACCGGCCGTGAGCAGGACGCCGCCGGCGATCAGGTACCGCTTCCACTTGCCGAACCGCGTCACCATCTGGCCGGCTCCGACGGAGCCGATGAACGAGCCGAGCATCATCGGGATGGTCAGCAACCCGGCCTCGGTCGCGCTGTAGCCACGGGCGACCTGGAAGTACTGACCGAGGAAGAGCGCGCTGCCGAACATCGCGACGCCGACGGCCATGCTGGCCACGATCGCCAGCGCGGTGGTGCGCTGCCGGACCACCTTGAGCGGAACGAGCGGCTCGCGAACCCGGTTCTCGACCATCACGGTGAGGATGCCGAACAGGATCGTGCCACCGACGAACAGCACCGACTGCCAGGAGATCCAGTCGAAGTCGTGACCGGCGAAGGTCACCCAGAGCAGTGGCAGGCTGGCGGTGATGCTGATCAGCACCGCGCCGACGTAGTCGACCTTGACCTCACGCTTGAACAGGGGCAGGTGCAGGTACTTCTGCAGGATGACCAGGCTGATCACGGCGAGCGGGACGCAGACGTAGAAACACCAGCGCCAGCCGAGCCAGGAGGTGTCGACGATGACGCCGCCGATGAGCGGGCCGCTCACGGTGGCCACGGCCATCACGGCACCCATGTAACCGGAGTACCGGCCGCGGTCGCGGGGCGGGATCGCCGCACCGATGATCGCCTGGGCGAGCGCCATCAGACCACCCATGGCCAGACCCTGCAGCACACGCGCGCCGATCAGGAACGGCACGTTGTGGGCCATACCGGCGAGTGCGGAGCCGACGACGAACAGGCTGATCGCCAACTGGACGAGCAGCTTCTTGCTCATCAGGTCGGACAGCTTGCCCCAGATCGGGGTGGACACCGTGGTGGCCAGCAGGCTCGCGGTCAGGACCCAGGTGTACTGCGTCTGGGAGCCCTCGAGGTCGGCGATGATCGTCGGCAGGGCATTGCTGACGATGGTCGAGCTGAGCATCGCCGTGAACAGCGCGGCGAGCAGCCCGACCAGGATCTCGAGGATCTCGCGGTGGGTGAGTTCCGGCGCAGCGGGCGCTTGCGGCCGGGTCTCGGTGACAGTCATCAGTCTCCAGTCGAGGGGTTTGATTGCTTCGCGAACTCAGCGGCCTCGGTGACGGCGGAGGCCACGCGGCGCAGGGTTGCGGCAGCCGCGGCCAGTTCGTCGTCATCCCAGTCCGCCAGTGCGGAGCGGAGTTGCCAGGCGTAGCCGGCGTACAGAGCGTGCAGGCGGTCTCGGCCGCGTTCGCTGAGCTGGATCAGGGACACCCGGGCGTCTGCCGGGTCGGGCCGACGGCTCACCAGTCCGTCGGCTTCCAGCGCGGTCAACTGCCGGCTCACCACGGAGGCGTCGACACCCAGCTTGGTGGCGATCTCACCCCCGCGCTGCTCGCCGTCCTTGGCCAGGACCTTCAGCACACTCGCGTCGGCGCGCCGCAGCCCGGAGTCGGGCCACAGGTGCCGGTGCTCGATACAACGCACGGCCCGGATCAGCGAACTGACTCCATCGAGCACTTCGTGGGCCGGCGTATCCCGCTCCACCTCCGGGACAGAGGTCTGCTGGACTAGTTGCATACCCCAACTATATACACATTTAGTTGGTTTCTGCAACCATATGCGCGTACCGCACAGCTCCACTTACTTTTAGTGACTGCCAGCCGGGCGTAGGGCGACGATGACGACCCAGGTCCGCATCCCGCTTGCGGAAGACTCTCCAACGGAGTGCTTAACCGTGCCAGACCCTCCGACTGGAAACGATCCCGCCTGCCAGCCGATGTACAGGCCAGAAGACTGAAACGATACGAGACATCTACAGGAGAGAAATGACGGAGCAACTAGGTTGGGGCCCGGTAGTAGTCGAGTTCCCCGACCAATCCGCCCGGATCGGGTACTACGACGATGACGATGTGGACGACGACGGCAACCCGATTGCCATCGTCCACTTCAGTCCTCCCCCGTTTCTTTTCACCAACAGATACTACCTGATCCCCCCTTCATTCCTTGCCCCACTGAATACCGATATTCTCTGGACTCGACGTCAACAATTGCAGAATCAGCTCGCGAGTGGCCATCTTCCGAGCAAGAAGGGGAAGCAGAAACCGGTCAAGTTCAAGAAGCTGTACGCCCTCTCGCTAGAGCTTTCGTTCATCGACTCGCTTTTGTCAGACAGGATGCTCAGTGCGAGAAAGAATGAGGGACGGGTCGGCGGACAGCGCGTATTCATCTCGCATTCCTCGCTGGATATGGAGCAGGCCACCTGGCTGTCTGTCGATCTGGCAAGCGAAGGACATGCTCCGTGGCTCGACGAATGGCAGATCAAAGTGGGTGAGTCGATACCCAGTAAAATCGCACATGGAATCGATGACTGCGACTATCTACTTGTTCTCCTCAGTCCAAATTCCGTCGAATCCGGCTGGGTCGAACGTGAATGGTCAGCGAAGTACTGGTCAGAAGTTGAACAGGGACAGGTCAGCGTCATCCCGGTACTCATCGATGATTGCAAGATCCCCACATTGCTACGCACCAAAAAGTACGCGGACATCAGGAACGACTACAGGACCGGCTTGGAGCAGATCCTTGAAGCCTTAGCAAGCTGAAAAGGCCAAAGGGCAGCGGGGTACAGCCGCTAGGTCTTAGCTCCGCTGTACCGATTAGGCTCGGTTGCTTGTCGAAATGCTTGAAGCCTCGGCGATGATGCATTCGGGGTCAACACAGCCAGCGATCCACAGGTCGGATGGCAGCCGACCTCGATAACTCCGGCTAGGCATGTGCGATATTGATGCCAAGGTCCACCTGCTGCTCCGCCCGCGTGCTCCCGTCAGCTCAGGTCAGGTTCAGGCGGGCCGAGAGCCGGTCCAGCCCGTCAGTAGCTGGAGCGCCTGGGCGCTGGGGGTGCCGGGTTTGGTGAGGTAGACGAAGAGGGCCTGGTCCGGGTCGCCGGGGAAGGTGACCACCTCGGACTCGACGGTCAGGTCGCCGACCAGCGGGTGGTGCAGGTGTTTGGTGCCGTGGGCGAACTCGACGACCTTCTGCTTCGACCACCACTTGCGGAAGAGTTCGCTCTTGATCGACAGCTCGCCGACCAGTTCCGCGGTCTTGGGATCGTCGGGGTAGCGGGCCGCGTCCATCCGGAGCGCGCCGACGAGTTCCGCGACGACGGTCTCCCAGTCGTCGGCCCACAGCGACCGGGCCGCCTCGTCGAGCAGCACCCAGCGGGCCGCGTTGCGTTGCTTGGCCGGCATCGCGGGGAAGTCCGCCAGAAGTGCCCGTGCAGCCCGATTCGCGGCCAGTACGTCGGTACGCCGTCCGAGCACGTACGCCGGGTTGTCACCAAGACTCTCGATGAGCGCGAAGACGCCCGGCCGGACCAGCTGCCCGGAGCGGCCGGATCGGGTCCGCGGCCGTGGTCGCACGGCGACTGTCTGGAGGTAGGTTCGCTCGGCCCGGTCGAGCTGGAGGGCACCGGCGATCGCGTCCAGCACAGCGTCGGACGGTTCGATCGGACGACCCTGCTCGAGCCGGGTGTAGTAGTCGACGCTGACGCCGGCGAGCCTGGCTAGCTCCTCACGCCGCAGCCCGGGGACCCGGCGCTTCTGCTCGTCGACGATCCCGAGCGTCGCCGGATCCAGCGCCGCGCGCCGCGCCCGCAGGAAGTCGCCGAGCTCCTCGTTCCGGGTCATCTCCCCATGGTGCCGCACTCCCCCGGATGCCTGGCGCCATGGAGCTGGCCCTCCGCGTCCTAGGCAGCCGCGTCCCAGGATCCGGCGGGCCGATTTCGACCGCCTGGCAGGCCGATCGGGCGGGTTAGCTCGATGCCGTACGCAACCAACCATGAGGGAGATCTGACATGTCCAGTTGGCTCATCACCGGCGCCACCTCCGGCTTCGGCCGGCTCGTCGCGGACCGGGTCCTCGCGGCCGGGAACACCGTGATCGCGATCGGCCGCCGCACGGATCGTCTCGACGACCTGGTCGCTTCGGCTCCGGTCGGCCGAGTGATCCCGATCGCGCTCGACGTGACCGCGGCCGACGCCGAGCAGGTCATCGCGGCCGCGGTCGAAGGTACCGGCCGGCTCGATGTCGTGGTCAACAACGCCGGCTACGGATTGTTCGGGTCGGTCGAGCAGACCGGGGCGGAGGCCGCGAAGGCGATCTTCGACACCAATGTGCTCGCCAATCTCGCAGTACTGCGCGCGACGCTGCCGGCGATCCGCGCGTCGCAGGGCCGGATCATCCAGCTGTCGTCGCTGATCGGATCGTTCGCGTGGGCGTCGTCCGGCTTGTACTCCGCGTCGAAGGCCGCCGTGGAGTTGTTCAGCGAAGCGCTCGCGCTGGAACTCGCACCGACCGGCGCCAAGGTGACCATCATCCAGCCCGGCACCTTCGCGACCGAGTTCACCACCTCGGCCCACGTCGTCGCGCCCAACGAGGTCTATCTGCCGACCGTCGGCGCGTCCCTCGACCACATCTCCAAGCTGCCTGTCGAAGCGCTCGGTGATCCGGACACTGTCGCGGACGCCATCCTCGCCGTCGCCGGGATGCCCGAGCCGCCGCTGCGCCTACCCATCGGCCAGGACGCGATCGACGGCATCGGCAACGCCCTCCGAACCCGCCTGGCCGACCTTGCGGTAGCTACTGACCACCACTGATCGCCTGACCGTGAAACCCATCGCCTCATAAAGCCGGATCGCCCCCGCATTGCCCTCGAAGACATGCAGGAACGACCGATCACCCCGCTCCGACGCCCCTCGGAACACCCGCTCCATCAGCACGCCGGCGAGTCCACGGCCCCGGTACGCCGGGTCCGTGCAGACTCCGCTGATCTCGGTCCACCCGGCCGGCCGCATCCGCTCGCCCGCCATCGCAACCAACTTCTCGCCATCCCGCACCCCGTAATACGCCCCCAACTCCCCGGTCCTCACCCCGAACGGCCCCGGCTCGGTCCGCTGCGCCAGATCAAGCATCTCCGCCGCATCCGCCCCGCTCAGCCGCTCGATCACCACGTCATCAGCCGCCGCCCGAACCGTCAGCTCGCCAGACGCAACCATCTGCAGTACGGCGAACCGCCGGACCTCCTCGATCCCCACCGGCCACCGCTCCGGCCCGTTCACCAGCACGATGGCGTCATCCCCCGCCAACGCGATCAGCTGCTCCCAGTCAGCCTCATCGGCATCCCCCGGCAACCCCATGAACGGCGAAACCTCCACCGGATACCTGGCCACCCGCCCGGCCGTGATCGCCAGCCCCCGATGGGTCCCCAGCAACGAACTCAACACCGGATTGTCCAAGACGTTGTCCACGCCGCGACTATAGGCATCTCACCCAGCCGCCCAGCCGCTCATCCTGGCCCTCCGCGACCCACCCCTGCGCGGCGGCCAGGGCCGATTACTAGCTCAGGTCGAGGTTCAGGCGGGCCAACAGGCGGGCCAGGGCTGCCAGGTCGGGGGTTTCCCAGCGGTCGAGGATGGCCCGGAACTCGGCTTGGCGCTGGATTCGCATGGCGCCGAAGCGTTCGGCGCCGGTTTCGGTGAGGCGGAGGAGGCGGGCCCGGCCGTCGTCGGGGTCGCCTACTCGCTCGATCAGGCCGAGGGTCTCCAGCTGGCTGAGGCCGCGGCTGACGGTGGACTTGTCGAGGCCGAGCGCCTGGGCGACATCGGAGGCCCGGACGCCGGCACGACCGGAGGCGGTGCCGAACTCGATCTGCGAGATCAGCGCGTAGCCGGCGGCGTCCATCTCGGGGTGCACCCGACGGGCCATCATCATCTGGGCCGAGCGCGACCGGCGGAACAGGTTGGACAGCTCGTGCTCGACGTCAGCGACCAGCCGCTGACTGTTCTCGGTCACCATGTCGCTCACCTGACCACGACGCCGGCGTCGCGGAGGGCCTTCTTCACGTCCGCGATCCGCAGGTCGCCGAAGTGGAAGACACTGGCCGCCAGTACCGCGTCCGCGCCCGCCTCGACCGCCGGCGGGAAGTGCTCGGGCAGCCCCGCTCCCCCACTCGCGATCAGCGGTACGTCGACCACCGCGCGCACCGCCCGGATCAGCTCCAGGTCGAAACCCTTTTTGGTGCCGTCGGCATCCATCGAGTTGAGCAGGATCTCGCCCGCTCCCAACTCGGCGCCGCGCCGCGCCCACTCGATCGCGTCCAGCCCGGCCGACTTCCGCCCACCGTGCGTCGTCACCTCGAAACCACTCGGCTGCCCGGCGGACCGGCGGACATCCAGAGAAAGCACCAGCACCTGATTGCCGAACCGGTGCGCGATCTCCTCGATCACGGCCGGCCGCGCGATCGCGCCGGTGTTGATCCCGACCTTGTCCGCCCCGGCGCGCAACAGTCGATCCACATCAGCCGCCTCGCGCACCCCACCACCCACAGTCAGCGGAATGAACACCTGCTCAGCCGTCCGCCCGACCACCTCGTACGTCGTCTCCCGCGACCCGGACGAAGCGGTGATGTCGAGGAAGGTCAGCTCATCGGCCCCTTCGGCGTCGTACAACCGGGCCATCTCCACCGGATCCCCGGCATCGCGCAGATCGGCAAAATTGACACCCTTGACCACCCGGCCCGCATCAACGTCCAGGCAGGGGATCACACGCACGGCGAGGCTCACGCGCCAAGGGTACCGACCAGCCCGGCAAGACTGCCGCCGATACCGATGGTTGAGCGACCTAGCCGGTAACGGCCAGCGGTCGGCTCGCCGCGGACGCCAGCAGGGCCAGCTTGTCCGCATCGCTCGACCCGGCGTCGGGGTGATACACGACCAGCTTCAGACCGGCTGCTCCGTCGATCTGCAGTCGCTCGCGGTTCAGGGTCAGTTCGCCGACCAGCGGATGATTGATCCGGAGCGGCCCGCCACGCTGACCACGGACCTCGTGGCGGGCCCAGAGTGCGCGGAACCGGTCGCTCGCGCCGGACAGTTCGCCGATCAGCTCGAGCAGGCGCGGATCGTCGACGTCGTGACCCACGGACTGCCGCAGGTTCGCGATCAGGCACTCGGTGACGTCTTGCCAATCCGGATGCAGAGCCTGCTCCGCCGGCTCCAGGAACAAGTCGCGCAACTGGTTGCCACCCACGGCCAGACCGGGAGACAACGCCCGGGCCAGACTGTTGGAGGCCAGGATGTCGAAGTACCGGCCTTCGATGAAAGCAGGCTGCGCCAGGGAGTCCAGGAGCTTGAGCGCACCGGACGGTGGGATCTCCGCGGACGCTCGATGGCCACCCGCCCGAGGCGCCTCGGAGACGAGGGACTTGAGGTGAGCGAGGTGGTCGTCGTCGAGCCGTAGTACGCGCGCGATCGACTCGAGCACCTGGATGGACGGGTTGCGATCCCGGCCGCGCTCGAGCCGCAGGTAGTAGTCGGCGCTGATGCCGGCCAGCATGGCGACCTCCTCGCGCCGCAGACCGGGTACCCGCCTGACGCCGACCTCAGGAAGGCCCGCCTGCTGAGGCGTCACAAGCTCGCGCCGGGCCCGCAAGAACGCACCGAGCAAGTTGCGTCCGGCCCGGCCGTTCAGCAGAGGGGGTCCTGCGACACCCCGGGCTGGAGAGGGCTCTGGTTGCGGCGACTGGCTGCTCATAGCGTCTTCAACGGTCCACTCGGGCCGGATATTTCGACAGGAGACGCAGACGTATGACGGTCACACTGATCACCGGAGCCAACAAGGGCATCGGTTTCGAGACAGCCAGACAGCTCCTCGAGCTAGGGCACGTGGTCTACCTCGGGGCACGGGACGTCGAGCGGGGTGAGCAGGCCGCGGCAGCGCTCGGCGCGCGGTTCGTCCAGCTCGATGTGACCGACGACGACTCGGTGGGCAAGGCGCTGGCGACGATCGGCGCGGACGAGGGCCGGCTCGATGTTCTGGTACACAACGCGGGAGTCCTCGGCGACGGAACCATCGACGGACCGAAAGCGCTCCGGGTGTTCGACACCAACGCGGTCGGGATCGTCCGGGTGACGGAGGCGGCCCTTCCGTTGCTGCGCAGGTCCACCAATCCCGTCGTCGTGACGGTGTCGAGCAGCGCCGGATCGTTCTGGGCGGTGAACAACCCCGACCGGCCGGAGTACCACCTGCCGGTCGCGCTCTACTCGGCGTCCAAGGCAGCGGCCACCATGCTGACGATCCAGTACGCCAAGGCGGAGCCCGGGATCAGGTTCAACGCGGTCGAGCCCGGCACCACCGCCACCGACATGACCGCGGCCTTCGGAATCGGCCGGTCACCCGAGCAGAGTGCGGCCTTCGTGGTCCGGCTGGCCACCATAGGCCCGGACGGTCCGACCGGAACCTTCCAGGACGAGACCGGAGAACTGCCCTGGTGAGCCACCGCCGAGCCACTAGGCCAGACTTGGCCAGTGAAGATTCCCAGACCGTGGCAGAAGAAGCCGGCAGCTGAGCTCGCCACCGAGATGCGGACGCCACCGCCCGAGCTGGTCGCCGAAGCGGCCCGTACTCCGGGTGGCTGGGTCTACGACATCGACGCGGACTGGGTGGACGATCCGGACAGCGCGGTACCGCCCGAGGCGATCCGCGGCGGTTGGCGCGTCGACGACTCCGGCCAGCTCACCGGCGAGTTCGTCCCCAACGCGAAGCACACACCCCCACGGGACGATTTCAGCGCGCTCACCGAGCCGGACCACTGGCTCGAGTGGCTGGGGAAGAATCCCGGCCAGGTTGTCCGCGACAGCATCGAGATGTCGCTGGCCGAACAGGTCGCGGGCGCCAAGGTCCAGTGGTTGAGGTTCAGGGACGAGCCGGCGTTCGTGACCGGTGGGAAGCCGCTGCCGGACGATCCGGGCAAGGCGCAGGTGGTGCGGACCGGTCTGGCCGTGGAGTTCATTCTGGCGGTCTTGCGGCCGTCGGGTGAGCGGGATGTGCTGACCGGCGTTTACACGCTGGCCGTCGCCGGGATGGACGAGCCGGAGGCGCGGGAGCGGTCGTGGCTCGATCTCGGCGCCGGGATCGAGCAGGTCGGCCCGCTGCTGGAGACTCGCCTGTACGAGCTGGATCAGCAGAGCTGAACTCGCGAGCGATGAACAGCACAAGGGCGGCCGCTGAGCGACCGCCCTTCTGATTTCGAGCTTTACTTCCAGGCCCTGCGCTTCTGCTCTGCAGGCTTGACCGGCGTGGTGGACGCCCAGACTCGGCGCCAGCGGGCGGCGTCGGGGCCGGATTGGGATGGGGATGCGCCGGCGGCTACCCGGCGACGGGCCTCCCACCAGGTGGATGCCTCTTCGTCCAGCAGGGCCGACACAGCGGCCGAGATGCGTGGGGCGAAGTCGCGGGCCGACTCGCCCTCGGCCGGGTACAGCGGGTCGCCGTACCGGACTGCGACCGTCGGGCGACCGGGAACCGGCCAGCCGCGGCCGCGCGGCATCGCGGCGAAGGAGCCCTTGATGCCGACCGGGATCACCGGGACGCCTTGCTCGACGGCGATGTACGCCGCGCCCATCCGGAAGCGTTCCATCCAGCCGTCGGGCGAGCGGGTGCCCTCGGGGAAGACGACGACGTTCCAGCCGTCCGCGAGCAGGTCGCCCGGGGTCGCGCTGAGCTTGCCGCCGCGGCGCTCGATCGGGAACGTGTTGAACACGATCGCCGACGCGGTCGCCCGCCACCACGTGTCGAAGAAGTAGTCCGCCGCGGCAGCGACGGCCGTCTTACGACGCATGTCGTCGGGCAGCGTGCAGAGCACCAGCGGCGTGTCCAGGTGAGACGAGTGGTTCGCCACGATGACGGCCGGCCCGTGCACCTTGCGCAGCGAGTCGAGCCCGCTCACCTGCGGGTTCACCTCGAAGCGGAGTACCGAGTTCAGGGCGCCCTTCTGCAGGACCTCCCGGACCGCGATCGCCGCGGGCGTCCGCGCCCACCGCGTCGGGAAGACCGACGACTCCTTCTTCACCACGTACGGCTCGGCCGACCGCGGCACCTGCTGACGCCGTCCCCAGCGGAAGCCGCGCGCGACCTGCTTCACGTCCCGCGCGGTGTCCCGGCTGAACCGGACCAGGCTCGCGCCCATCAGCGGACGTCCGCGAGCAGGTGCGGCGGGTTGTGCAGGTACGTGATCGACGGCGAGCGGCCGACCGAGTGGCTGACCATCTCGAGCGCGTCCTGCAGCGTCGACGCCGACCGGAAGCCCATCCGCTCGACCGTCTTGCGGTTCGCGCCGACCCAGACGATGTCGCCGCAGTGGTCCAGCGCGTGGCTGATCCAGTACCACATGTAGAACGGGTGCACGCCGTGGTACGCGTTCGAGGTGCGGTACAGGTGGATGTACCACGGGTCCTCGGCGTACTGCTTCTCGAACTTCGCCTCGATGGTGGCCGGGTCGGTCGACTCCGACAGCACCTCCTCGAAGAAGTCCACGTACGACGGGTGGTGCAGCTGGCTGAACTCGTAGTCGACCGGGTGGTACAGGATCACCGCGCCGTCCTTGCGGACGATCGGCTGGCCGAGGTAGGAGTTGAAGTAGTAGCCCAGTCCCATGCAGGCGGCCAGGATCGGGTTCATCACCGAGTTCACGTTGTACGGGCCGACGAACGGCACGCCCATGATCGCCACGTCGGCCTGGCCCTGGACCTCGACCTTGTGCTGGCGGTGCACCGCCTCGATGGTCTTCTCGTGCACCGGCTCGATCTTGCCCGCGGTGACGCCGGTCAGGCCGTAGTTGGCCCGGACGTCCTGGAAGATCTTGCGCCGGATCCGGGTCGGCGCGACGTCCAGCCCGCGCTTGGCGCCGAGGTAGGCGGCCTGGTCCTTGATCGACCACTCCCACTCGCGCTTCTGCAGGAACTCCAGCGGCCCGCCGAAGATGTCGTTGTTCAGCGTGGTCTCGATCTGGAAGACCTTGACGTGCTGGGTGAGGATCTCGCCCATCCGCCAGGCCGACTCGTGCATCTTCGACCGCTTGTGGTCCATGAAGGAGCGCGAGTGGATCATCGTGTGGCTGTTGTGGTGGTGCTTCAGCGACTTGTACGACGCCAGCCCGATCGACGTCGACTTGTGGCCGCCGTCCATCGCCACCAGGTTCACGTTCACGTAGACCAGCAGGTCGGACTCGGCCGCCCGCTTGGAGATCTCGACGTCCTCGCCGTGCCGGGTCTGCCCCAGGTGGGCCAGGTTCGCCTCGTCCTCGGCGTCGAAGTTGTACAGCTTGCCGTCGGGGTAGAACGACCGGAAGACCCGCTCGCCGACGATGTCGCGCAGCTCGTTCGGAGTGAGCCGGCGGTGCAGCGCGTTGGCCGAGATCAGCTCGACGTCGTCGACGCCCGCGTCGGCGGCCATCGTCAGCACCTGCTCGATGATCCGCTGCCGGATGTCGGGCTTCTTCATCGGCGGCAACGGGATCGAGATGTCGTCGAACGCGATGGTCAGCTTCATCCCGGCGAACAGCAGCTCCGGCAGTGGCTCGGACTCCAGCGGGTTGAGCAGCGCGTTCTGGATCGCCTCCTCCACGTCGCGCACGGCCGGCAGCGACTCCGGCGGGTACACCACCCGGGTACCGAGCGGGAACCGCTCCAGCAGGAAACCCTCACCGTTGTGCACGAGCAGCGGCGGCGTCCGGTCGTCCACCTCAAGCACAAACCCTGGCCGAGACATGTCAGAACCTCTCTCGTCGTACGTTCAACGGTGCAGCAACAACAGTGGCGGCGATCATGATGCCCTCACATCGAAGGCGACCTTCACGGTGCCCAGGCGACCGGCCGACTGCGCGTGGTCGAGCGCCTCACGCCACCGGTAGAGCGGGTACCGCGCCCCGACGACCCCGTCCAGCGGAGCCTTCTGGGCCATCTCCAGCGCGGTCTCGAAGGCGGGACGCCCGTTCGGCTCCTCCCGCGAGGACGCGTACGTCCCGGTCAGCTCCAACTCACGGAACCACACCGGCGACAGATCCGCACCCGTCGACGGCATGCCCGCCAGCACCACCCGGCCGCCGGCCTTGGTGACCCGCAGCACGGTGTCGATCGAGTCCTTGCTGCCGACCGCGTCGACGGCGACGTCGACCCCGCCGAGCAGGAACTCCTTGGCGTTCAGATCCGGCTTCAGCCGGAAGGCACCGGTGGCCCGGCGGACGCCCCGGAAGACCTCGTCGGGCGCGACCACGTCGCTCGCCCCGAACGCCCGGGCCAGCTCACGCTGCTTCGGGTGCTTGGCGACGACGGTGATCCGGCCGGCCTGGGTCAGCTCGCGCAGGGCGAGCGTCGCGAACAGCCCGACAGCGCCGGCGCCACTGACCAGTACGGACTGGCCCGGCTCGATCTTGGCCCGGAGCGCGGTGTGCACGGCACCGGCCAGCGGCTCGACCAGGACTGCCCGCTCATCGGAGAGGCCTTCCGGTACGGCGTACAGCTGGCTGCGGTGAGCCACCATGACGTTGCCCCAGCCGCCACCGGTGTCCTGGCAGAAGCCGGTCTGGAGTCCGGGCGAGACATGGCCGACGGTGATCCGGTCGCACAGGCTGGTACGGCCCGACGAGCAGCTCTCGCACGGCTCCACGCCACGCGCGGCACAGGTGAGGACCGAGTCCATCACCACGCGGGTGCCCTTCGGCAGGTCCTCGCAGTCGTCGAGCAGCTCGCCGACGATCTCGTGGCCCGGTACGAACGGCAGCGACACCAGCGCGGAGAAGTACAGCTTGGTGTGGCCGGTGACCATGCCGAGGTCGGAGCCGCAGATGCCGGACAGGATCGGCCGGATCCGCGCCCAGCCCTCCCGGTCGGCCTTCGGCTCGTCGATCGTGACGAGCCGGAGCGGCGCGGCCGGGCCGGTCAGGATGGCCGGGATCCGGCTGCCCATCGCCTTCGCGGCCAGGAACTTGGCCGGTGAGCGGTACATCTCGAGCGCGAGCATCATCGGGCGTTCACCCCGGGGATCTCCAGACGCGAAGAAGTGGCGGGTGTCTTCCAGTCGACGATCTGCCAGCGCGCGGCCCGGGCGGCCCGGAACAGCGACACGTCCGGCGAGACGGCGACCGGGTTGCCGACGGTGGTCAGCATCGGCAGGTCCGAGTGGCTGTCGGCGTAGGCGTACGACTTGGACAGGTCGATGTTCGTGCCGCGGGCGCGGTGCTTGATCCACGCGGCGCGTGACTCGCCCACCAATGGAGGGCCGGTCAGGTACCCGGTGCAGCGGCCGCGGTCGTCGACGGCCAGCTCGGCCGCGACGATCTCGTCGAACAGCGACTCCAGCGGCCGGGTCAGCGGCCGGACGGCGCCGGTGATCAGGATCGTCCGGTGACCGGCCGCCTTGTGCTCGCGGATCCGCCGGACGGCAGCCCCGCTCAGCCGCTCGAGCACGTGGCCGGCCAGCGTCTCGTCGACGATCTTGTTGAGCTCTTCGAGTTCGGCGCCCTGGTACCGGCGGTAGATCGTCCGCAGGAAGGTGCCGCGGTCCTTGCGCTCGGCCGAGATCAGCTTCGGCAGCTTGCGCAGCATCGCGCCGATCTCACCGACCCGCTGGTGGCTGTCCAGCTCGGGCAGCCGCATCCACAGGTAGGTCTCGATCACGTTCGACGACAGCAGCGTGCCGTCCATGTCGAAGGCGGCGATGATCTCGGAGTCCTCCGAGGGCGTCACCTTCTTCAGCACGCCGGCCGACTCGGCCAGCGACTTGTTCCGCTTCTTCCGGACCACGTCCAGCCGGCGCAGCGAGTCGGTGACGCTCGGGCAGTGCACTTCCTGCAGGTAGTGCTGCCAGTCGACGATCGAGGTGTCGCACCAGAACTTCTCCTGGTCGTCGCCCTCCAGCGCGTTGTGCAGGGCGAGCACGTTGTCGTCGATGAACTGCAGCTCGGCCTGCGCGTACTCGGAGTACAGGTCCATGTAGCGGCGGAGGAAGTCGATCCGGCGCTTCTGCACGTCCAGCTCGCGGGCGTACTTGCGGGTCCGCTCGCCGCGCGGCGCGTGCATGATGATCTGGTCGGCGATCTTGTGCGCCTTCTCGCCGTACCGCAGCATGCTCTCGACCGAGTCGCCGCCGGGGAACTTCCAGACCGGCAGCCGGACCGCGCCGCGCTCGCCCAGGTCGAACGGGTGCTTGGAGAAGTACGCGCGGACACCGGCGTACAGCTGCTCGAAGGTCAGCGGGTTCCGGGCGCCGGAGCTGACGTGGTAGTACTCCGGCTTCGACAGCTCGGGCTCGGTCGCCATCACCGCGCAGATCGCGCCGACGACGTGGTCGACCGGGATGATCTCGACGACCGAGTCGGGGCTGGCCGGGAACTCCGGCAGCTCACCGCGGCCGTAGGCCAGGATCAGCGGCTCGGCCATCTTGAAGCCCTCGATCCAGCCCGGGTGCGGGCTCTGGACCGCGGACTCGATGATGGCCGGCCGGACGATCGAGGTCGGCAGCTTGGCCGCGAACTCCTCGACCACCCGCTCGCCCAGCGCCTTGGTGAAGGTGTAGCAGTCGGTCCAGCCGAGGCTGCGGGCGCGCTCGGTGCCGGTCTCGATCAGCTTCTTGGCGACCCACTCGGTACGCCGGCGCTCGGTGTCGGCCGCCGCGGTCAGGTGACCGGCCCGGCGGTGCAGCTTCTCCGACTCCTTGCGGAACTTGATCAGCATCGCGGCGCTGCGCGAGGTCTCCTCGATCCGCGCCTTCATCGCCATCCCGGCCTCGGCCTCGGTGCGCCAGTCGACGTTGTGGTCGACCGGGGCCTCCGGGATCGCGCCGCGGCGACGGCCGGCGGTGTAGGCGGTGGAGATGTGGACGTAGTGCACCGGACGGCCGTCGCTGGCCTCGACGATGCGCTCGAGCAGGCTCTTGGTGCCCAGCACGTTGGTGGTGAACGCCTCGTGGATCGGCGGGTCGAAGGAGACGTCGCCGGCGCAGTGCACCACGATGTCGAGATCCTTCGGCAGCGCCGGTACGTCGGACAGGTCGCCCTCGACGACCTCGACCCGGGCGGCGGTGAGTTCGGCGGCGTCGGCGTACGGGGTGCCCTCGCCGTAGAACGGCTTGAAGATGTCCTTCTTGAGCATCTGCGCCATCCGGTCGGTGCCCTTGAGGGACCCCTTCGGGCGGATGATCGCGACCACCGTGGTACCGGGCAGGTCCCCGATCATCCGGTGCAGCAGGGCCTCACCGACGAATCCGGTGATGCCGGTGACCAGGACCTTCTTGCCTGCCAGCTTGTCGGCAAGGCTCACTTGTCGCCTCCACGGGTGAGTTCGAGTGCCTCGGTCAGGGTGAACGCGCCGGCGTACAGGGCCTTGCCGACGATGACGCCTTCGACGCCGTCGCTGACCAGCGTGCTCAGCGCACGCAGGTCGTCCAGGCTGGAGACGCCGCCGGAAGCGACGATCGGCTTCTCGGTGCGCGCGCACAGGTCGCGGTACAGGTCGAGGTTGGGGCCCTGCAGCATGCCGTCCTTGGTGACGTCGGTGACGACGTACCGCTCACAGCCGGCCCGCTCGAGTCGCTCGAGCACCTCGTACAGGTCGCCACCTTCTTTGGTCCAGCCGCGGGCGGCCAGCGTGCGGCCGCGGACGTCCAGGCCGATCGCGACGCGGTCGCCGTACTGCGAGATGATCCGGTCACACCACTCCGGGTCCTCCAGCGCGGCGGTGCCGATGTTGACCCGGCGCGCGCCGGTCGCCAGGGCGGCCTCGAGAGAGTCGTCGTCGCGGATGCCGCCGGACAGCTCGACCTGTACGTCGAGCTTGCCGGTCACCTCGGCGAGCAACTCACGGTTGCTGCCACGACCGAACGCGGCATCAAGATCGACCAGGTGGATCCAGTCCGCGCCGGCCTCCTGCCAGGCCATCGCCGCGGCCAGCGGGTCACCGTAGGAGGTCTCGCTCCCGGCCTCGCCCTGGACCAACCGAACAGCCTGCCCATCCGCCACATCGACGGCAGGCAGCAGCACCAGAGTCCCAGACCGGGGCGGTGGGGTGGGGGCCGAATCAGACACTGACATGGCCCACACCCTAGATGGCGAAGCCGGCGGTTTTGTAACCCAGTGCCCCGCTGAGTCGTTGAGATCGGATCTGTCGCAGCAATACCAGTACGTGGAGTGGTCTTAGCCAGTCGGCGGTCGTTTGTAAGCTGCTGAGCATGACTACCGTGGCCGAGCTGGAGCAGGATCCGCACCCGTACCTGGCCAGTGTGCGCCCGGTCGGGTGGAGCGATGCGCTGGGGGGCTGGGTGGTTGCCAGCCGGGCGCTGGCGATGGAGGTGATGCGGGATCCGTCGACATTCACTGTGGATGACCCGCGGTTCTCGACGGCTCAGGTGGTGGGGCCGTCGATGTTGTCGCTGGACGGTTCCGTGCATGGTGAGCACCGGGCGCCGTTCGAGCATCCGTTCAGCTTGGCGCAGACCCGGGCGCGGTTCACCTCGTTCGTCTCCGAGGAGACCGATCGGCTTGTCTCGGCGATCGCTCCGCTGGGGTCTGCCGACCTCCGGACCACGGTGGCCGGGCCGTTGTCGGTCGCGGTGGTCGCCTACTCGCTCGGGCTCGACCGGACCGATGCGGCGACCGTGCTCGACTGGTATCAGGACATCTCCTCCTCGGTCAGCGGGATCGCCGCTGGGCTGCCTGTTACCGCCGAAGGTGCTGCCGCGTTCGCCAAACTTCACCAACATGTTGCCGGGAGCATCGATCACTCGGACTCGCTGATCGCCGAGGCGGCGACTGCGGGGCTCGGGACCGACGAGGTGGTCGCCAACGCCGCCGTGCTGATGTTCGGCGGCATCGAGACGACCGAGGGCATGATCACCAATTGCCTCTGGCATCTGCTGACCAACCCGTCCCAGCTTGCTTTGGTTCTGGCAGATCCGTCGTTGATCCCGAACGCGATCGAGGAGTCACTCCGCCTGGAGCCTGCCGCGGCCGTGGTCGACCGGTATGCGACCCGCGACGTCTCGCTGGGTGGCGCTTCGGTCAAGCGTGGCGACTTCGTCAGCGTCTCGCTGGCCGGCGCCAACCGCGACCCGTCAGTGTTTCCTGATCCTGATCGGTACGACGTCCAGCGCGCGAACGCCCGTCGTCATCTCGCCTTCGCCAGCGGTCCGCACATCTGCCTGGGCATGCATCTGGCCAGGCTTGAGGCGGTCAGCGCCCTCACCGAGATCCTCACCCGGCTGCCCGACCTGCGACTCGACCCGGCCTCTCCCCCGCCGCACGGCCTGGTCTTCCGCAAGCCCACTGCGGTCAATGTCAGCTGGACGGTCGCCTGAGCAACAGGACGCCTGCAGGGAACGTGGGCACCTCGCGGTCCGGGTCGGCGTCCGCGTCGCGTTCGAACTGAGCGAATCCGCGGTCGAGTTCGTCCTCGGCGATGTGCTCGAAGGTCGAGAACGCCCGCAACTTCAGCCGCTCGTACGTCGCCCGCTGGGTCCGCGGCTCGGTGACGTCGACCCAGTGCGGCTCCTCCTCGGCTTGGAGCCCGGCCCGCGTCGCGAGGGCTCGGACCTCGTCGAAGGGCAGGTACATCTGCGCGTCGACGCGACGGGCACTGGGGAAGTACCGGTACCAGTAGAGGTCCGGCATACGGTCGCCGAACTGGGTCCGGAGGATGACGGTGCCGCCTGGGCGCAGTACCCGGTTGACCTCACGGAGGCCTTGAAGCGGGTCGGACCAGTGGTGGATCGTCAGGAAGAGCCAGACCAGATCGCAGGACGTGTCGGGCAGCGGGATCGCCTCGGCGGAGCCTTCGAGGTAGGTGACGTCGAGGTGTGCGGTCGCCTGCTCCAGCATCCGGGCCGACGGTTCGACGCCGTAGACGGGACCGCCGAAGGTGTCGGCGAGCGCCGGGGTGAAGCGGCCGATGCCGCAGCCGAGATCGAGGACCGTCAGTGGGCGGGTGGGAGGCGCGAATCCGGCGGCTGCCTGCATCCAGGTGTTCAGGCTGTCTGCGGGGAGGGCGCGTCCTTGGGCGTAGACCTGATGTAGCCGAGTGTCGTAGTCCACCATTTCCCGAGCCTAGCGATTGGGTGTTGGCCCGGCACCGGGTTTTCAGCGCGGCCAGAACACGTCGTACGCGAGGCGGAGGATCAGCGCCGAGACGACGACCAGGAAGATCACCCGGACGAAACGCGAGCCGCGGGCGACCGCGGTACGGGCGCCGAGCAGACCGCCGAGCATGTTGGCCGCGCCCATGATCAGGCCGAGCCGCCACAGCGGGGCGCCGTGGGCGGCGAAGACGAGGATGGCGCCGAGGTTCGTGGCGACGTTGGCGATCTTGGCCTTGGCGCTGGCCCGGAGGAAGTTGTAGCCCATCAGCCCGACCAGCGCGAAGATCAGGAACGAGCCGGTACCTGGGCCGACCGCGCCGTCGTAGAACCCGATCAGCAATCCGACCAGGCTGGCCGCGAGATAATGGGCCCGGCCGTCGAAGCGCAGTACGGTCGCGGAGCCGAGGTCCGGCTTGAACCAGGTGTAGAGCGCGACGCCGATCAGCAGCACGAGCACGATCGGCTTGAACCATGCCATCGGGATCTGCGTCGCCACCAACGCGCCGGCCGCCGCCCCGATCGCGGCCAGCCCGGCCAGTGGGAGGACGGTCCGCCGGTCGGGCTTGACCTTGATGCCGAAGGTGATCGCGCTGGTCGTCGTACCGAACAACGACGAGATCTTGTTGGTCGAGAGGATCTGCGCCGGCGATGCGTTCGGTAACCCCAGCAGCATGGCCGGCAACTGGATCAGCCCGCCACCACCGACCACCGCGTCGATCCAGCCGGCCGAGAACGCGGCCACCACCAAGAACACGAGCGTCCACAGCGAAATATCAGGCACTGCAACCCCGTGCGCGGCGATAATCAGTCACGGACTCCATCATCAGGTAAGCCCATTGTCCCGCTCTACCCTTACAGCCCTCGATGTGACGTAGCCCCCAAGGAGCTCCTGTGGACGAGCAGGCGAGCCCAGCCATCCAGGAACGCATCCGCTCGAGCTTCGACCGCCAGGGCCTGATGGCCCACCTGGATGCCCGCCTGTCCCACATCGGCCCCGGCCGCGTCCACATCACGCTCCCCAGCCGCCCCGAGGTGACCCAGCAACACGGCAAACCCTGATCCAGATAGACGCCCGCTGATCAGCTTTGGGCCGCGAGGCCGTGGGCGAGAAAGCTCTCGGCGGTATCTGGTTGTCCTCAGCTCGACACTCGGGCAGCGGTGGCCGCCAGGTAAGGGGACGTTTCGGGCCGTCGGGCAGCGATCAGGCCCCTGCCCAGGAGCACGTGGCCGACCATGATCGGGTAGATCGCGGAGCGTTCGAACATACCGACGTTCCACATCCAGCCGGTGAAGACGTCGACCATGAAGACCACGAAACCGACCAGGCCGGCGATGCCGAGCACGGTACTGGCGATGGAGCGTCCGCGGGTCAGGCCGATCCGGGAGCCGGTCACGCCGACGACGACCGCCATGATGTTCCCGGCGATCATCACGCCCTGGGCACCGAAGGTGTGGAAGGCGATCAGCCCGCTGTCGACGTTCGCGTTCGAGCCCTGGAAGATGCCGACGAGTGAGACACCGACGCCGGAGATGGTGGCGAGGGCAACAACCAGAATCGGGCGAACGCCCTTGCGGAGATCGAAGGTGAGAAAGGCGCCGACGATCAGGAGTACTCCGTAGAGCACCCAGCCGGTGTCCATGACCGCGCCGAGCGGAGAGTTGCCGACCTGCTGGAAGGCGACCTGGCTCGGACCGGTCAGCCCGAGGTGGCTGACCCAGTTGTAGAAGGGAGAATAGTGGGGGTCCTGCCAGGCTGCGGCGGTGACGAACTCGGCGACCCAGGAGATGAGCGGACCGAGGAAGATGAGAAGCGCTCCGGTGCGGGCCGGTGCGCCGGCCCGCAAGATGGTCTTCATCGCAGCGCCATTCCGGGGACGCGCCGGCGGATGGCTTCCAGTTCGGCCTCGTCGGAGATGCCCTGGAAGTCGTAGCGTGGCGTGTACGGAGCCTCCAGAACCTTGACGTCGTCGTCGGTGAGTTCGAGATCCAGCGACGCGACCGCTTCGTCGATCTGCTGGAGCGAGCCCGCGCCGACCAGGGGTGCGGTGACGACCGGCTGGCGTCGCAGCCAGGCGAGTGCGACCTGGGCGCGGCTGACTCCGTGCTGCTGTGCGACCTGTCCGACGGCGTCGATGATCGCGCGGTTGGACCCCTCCTCTGCAGGTGAATAGAGCATGTCCGCGTACGCGCCATCGGTCTCGGAACGCTCCGTCGTCCTAGCGTCGTCCCAGCCGCGAGCAAGGCGGCCGCGAGCCAGCGGCGACCAGATGACCGTGCCGACGCCTTCGTCGAGGCAGAGCGGGATCATCTCCCGTTCTTCCTCGCGGGCGAGCAGGTTGTAGTGGTCCTGCATCGACACGAATCGGGCCCAGCCGTTCTGCTTCTGCAGGTGCAGTGCTTTCGCGAACTCCCAGGCGTGCATGGACGACGCGCCGAGGTAGCGGACCTTGCCGGCCTTCACGAGATCGCTGAGCGCCTCGAGAGTCTCCTCCAACGGCGTGGCGTGGTCGTTGCGGTGAATCTGGTACAGGTCGATGTAGTCCGTCCCGAGCCGGCGCAGCGAGTGGTCGACCTCGGTCATCACCGCCTTACGCGACAGCCCACGGCCGTTGGGGCCGGTGCGCATCGGGTGCCGGAGCTTGGTCGCGATCACCACGTTGTCGCGGTCGGCGAAGTCCTTGAGCGCCCGGCCGAGGATCTCCTCGCTGGACCCGTTGGAGTACATGTTGGCGGTGTCGAAGAAGTTGATTCCGGCGTCCAGCGCGTGCTGGATGAGCGGTCGCGCCTCGTCCTCGCCCTTCGACCAGACGGGATGGCCGCGGTCGGGCTCGCCGTACGTCATCGCGCCGATCGCGATCGGGGACACGTCGAGGCCGGTGGTGCCGAGCTTGATGTACTGCATGATGCTCCTCTAAGCTATGCGGAGAGTTCTCCAGTTACGGTAGTGGAGAACTCTCCACTTAGCAAGAAGAGGCTGCCCATGGTCCGTTCAGACGCCCGTGAGAACCGGGCCCGCATCCTCGCGGCCGCCCGCGAGGCCTTCACCGAGGACGGCGCCACGTCGATGAACCAGGTCGCCCAGCGCGCAGGAGTCGGCGCCGGCACCCTCTACCGCAACTTCCCCACCCGGGAGACCCTGCTCCTGGCCGTCTATCAGGACGAGGTCGAACGACTCATCTCGACAGTCCCCGGCCTACTGGCCGACCTGACTCCCGTCGAGGCCCTCCGGCACTGGACCACCGACCTGGTCGAAGCGATGCGCCGCAAACACGGCCTGGGCGACGCCCTCAGCCCCACCGCCCACCAGACAATCACCGAACAGACCTACGACCCGGTCATCACCGCCATCACAACCTTGCTCGACGCAGGCAAGACCTCCGGCGCCATCCGCCCCGACGCCGACCCCGGCGACTACCTGCAACTAACGGCCGCCCTCTGGCGCACACCCCCCGGCCCCCACGACCGCTCCCCCCGCATGCTCGCCCTGATCCTCGACGGCCTCCGCCCCCAGCCGTAGCTCCCCGGCCGCCCCTTGCCGACCCTGCTGGCGGGCCGGAGCGCCATGCACGCATAACTCCCGCCAGCCCGCCCGACACGCCGCGGTAATCGCTTGCCCAAGCGGATTGGGTATGCGCCGACGACCATCGGTTGCCGCCAGCAACCAAAACCGCCGCTCCCACCCGAAGGTGGGAGCGGCGGTGGGTGGTGCGGGTCAGGCGCGGACGACTGAGACCAGGTGGTCGACGATTTCGGCGACCGGGACGTCGGTGCGGTCGCCGGAGCGGCGGTCCTTGACCTCGATGGTGCCGTCGGCCAGGCCCTTGCCCACCACGGCGATGGTGGGGACGCCGAGCAGTTCGGCGTCCTTGAACTTGACGCCGGGTGAGACCTTCTCCCGGTCGTCGTACAGCACCGTCAGGCCGCGCGACTCCAGCTCGGCGGCGATCGACGCCGCCTTCTCGAAGACCTCGGCATCCTTGCCGGTGGCAACCAGGTGGACGTCCGCGGGCGAGATCTCGCGCGGCCAGATCAGGCCGAGGTCGTCGTGGTTGCCCTCGGCGATCGCGGCGACGGCGCGGGTGACGCCGACGCCGTACGAGCCCATGGTGACCGTGACGAGCTTGCCGTTGTGGTCGAGCACCTTCAGGTCCAGCGCCTCGGCGTACTTCTTGCCGAGCTGGAAGATGTGCCCCATCTCGATCCCGCGCGCCGACGACAGCGGACCCGAACCATCGGGCGCCTCGTCACCGTCGCGCACCTCAGCCGCCTGGATCGTGCCGTCAGCGGTGAAGTCGCGCCCGTACACCAGGTTGATGACGTGGAAGCCGGTCTTGTCCGCACCCGTCACCCAGGCCGAACCCTCAGCCACACGGGGATCGAGCAGGTACCGGATCTTCGAAGTGTTCTCCGCCCCCAGCACACCCGGCCCGATGTAGCCCTTGGCCAGCGCCGGGTTCTTCTCGAAGTCCGACTCCTCGAACGCGACGACCTCGGCCGGCTCGACCTGCGCGCCCAGCCGCTTCTCGTCGAGGTTCCGGTCGCCCGGTACGCCGATGGCCAACGGCTCCCGCGTCCCGTCGGGATGCACGAGCATCACCAGCACGTTCTTCAACGTGTCAGCAGCCGTCCACTCGCGACCATCCGCCCGAGCATGCTTCGCGTTCAGCGCGTCGACCAACGTATCGATCGTCGGCGTGTCCGGAGTGTCGACAACCTCAGCAGCAGGCACGCCGGAGGCATCGACAGCCGGCGACTGCGGCACCACGACCGCCTCGACGTTCGCCGCATACCCACCCGGCGAGCGGACGAAGGTGTCCTCGCCGTTCTCCGCGATCGCCAGGAACTCCTCCGACGCCGACCCGCCCATCGCGCCCGACATCGCGGCGACGATCACGTAGTCGAAGCCGAGCCGGTCGAAGATCGCGATGTACGCCTTGCGGTGCAGCTCGTACGACGCCTGCAGCCCGTCCTGGTCGATGTCGAACGAGTACGAGTCCTTCATCACGAACTCGCGCCCGCGCAGCACGCCGGCCCGCGGCCGGGCCTCGTCGCGGTACTTGTTCTGGATCTGGTAGATCGACAGCGGCAGGTCCTTGTACGACGAGTACAGGTCCTTCACGACGAGGGTGAACATCTCCTCGTGCGTCGGCCCGAGCAGCATGTCGGCGCCCTTGCGGTCCTTGATCCGGAAGATGTTCGGCCCGTACTCGGTCCAGCGGCCGGTCGCCTCGTAGGGCTCGCGGGGCAGCAGCGCCGGGAAGACCAGCTCCTGCGCGCCGATCCGGTCCATCTCCTCGCGGACGATGTTCTCGACGTTGCGCAGCACCTTCAGGCCGAGCGGCAACCAGGTGTAGATACCGGGCGCGGCGCGACGGATGTAGCCGGCCCGGACCAGCAGCCGGTGGCTCGGGACCTCCGCGTCCGCCGGGTCCTCGCGAAGGGTGCGAAGGAACAGCGACGACATGCGCAGTATCACGGGAGTCTCCAAGCAGTGAACGAGTGGTGGAAGAACTACTGTCGGCAAAGAGGATATCCGCCGACGGGTAGTACTCTCACCACCTTTCCACAGCCCCGCCTCAGCGCCCCTCGCGGGCCGCCTTCAGCGCCGCCCGGATCAGCGGGATCTGCAGCGGCAGCCGGGCGAATCCGATCGCCCTCGCCCGCGGCCCCGCGGACCGGTTCAGGTCGAGCGCCATCTGCACGTTCGCCGGGAACACGGCGGCCAGCAGGCCCGCGCTGAGCAGGCCTGCCGGTCGCCGCGTCCGTGGGTGCAGGAGCCCGGCCGCGCAGGCGAGCTCGGCGACGCCCGAGGCGTAGACGAGTTCCTTCTTGCGCGGCAGCTGCCGCGGCACGATCCGCTCGAACGGCTCCGGCTTCACGAAATGCAGCACCCCCATGACGCCGAAAAGCACTGCCAGTCCGGTGGTGCTCCTGCTCCGTCTGCTCATGCCGACGACCTTAGCCGATCGTGTTACCCACGGGTAAGCAGTACTAAGGCAACTTCCCGTACGGCGTCGCGGCCGCGCGCGCGGCGTACAGCAGAGCCGGTTTCTGCGCCGGCCACAAGGTGCTCGTGAAGCACGCGTACGACGGGAAGAACCCGCCACAGCTCCCCGAGTCCGGCCCGATCTCGAACGTGTACGACGGTACGCCGCGAGTCCCGTAGAGCCAGTCATCCGTCGCCCCAGGCGCGAAGTACCCGACCCCGCCGTCACCGGTCGACACCGGATACCCGTTCAGCGCCCCCATCTTCTTGCCCAAGGCAACCAACGCGGCCTTGTTCGGAGCCGCCGTGTTCGTATACCCATAAGGCGCCAGGATGTCGTTGCCGAAACTGTGCAACGTCAGGAACACCCCGGTCGTGTCGGCCGCCGCAGGCTCACCGACCGCCCCCTTCGTGTCGCGGAAGATCTTGTCCAGCAACCCCTGGATCGCGATCGTCTCCGGCTCCGAAACGGCCCTCTTCCCCGGATACGTCTCGTCGCAAGGCCCACCCTGCTCCACATCCCACTGGAAGCTCGAGTTGCGATTCAGATCCACACCCGCATCAGCGGCCGGGCACCCACCCGCGGAGTTGTCGACGTTCTTGCGCTGCATCACCGGCTGCGTCGGATTCGACGCGACCACGTCGACACCATCAGGATTCGCGATCGGGATCACCCACAACTCCCGGGTGTCCAGCAACGAAGTGATCGCCGGATCCGTCCCGTACGACGAGACGAGCAGATCGATCCACTTGTACGCGATCTCCCCCGTCGCCACCTCCCGCGCGTGGATCTGGGTGTGCAGGACGAACTTCGGCTTCTTGCCAGAAGTGCTGTCCAGCGCGCAGTCGCCACTGGTCAGCTTGGTGATGCACAGAGCCTGGATGTCGTGCCCGCCCTGCCCCTTCGTCTTCTTCCACGAGTCGCCGATGTCATACAGCTTCACCAGCTCCGGGTGGGCGGCTGTGACGGCCGCATTGTGCTGCTCATGGCCCGCTGCCGTGTGGTAGCCGCCGTAGTACGTAGCACCGGCCAGGTCCGAGGCTGTGCGGATCACGGGCTGGTAGACGTTGCCGGTCTTGCCGACGAGCACGCCGCGATCGCGAAGGCGAGCAACCTCAGCAGGGGTCGCGACCAGCGTCGGGCGGGTGCCGTGGCCGTGAGTGATGTCGTAGCCGTCGCGAACCAGCTCGGCGACGGTCACCCCAGCGGGCAGTTTGAACGAGTAGTACGACGGAGTGGTGTCGACCTCGGGCTGGGGCGCGGCTGCAGAGGGGCCGGGCGCGAAGCCGGCGACGGCGATCGCGACGGAGGCCAAACCGGCCAATGACACAGCACGTCTTCGACCGGGGCGGTGGGGTGGGGGAAGCATAGACACAGCAGTTGTCCTTCGACTGGGCGGGGGCGGCGCTGTCGAACAGCCAACCTCACCACCGGTCACCGCGCCATCACATTCAGCGCTCAGCCTTAGAACAGGATCGTCGCGAAGGTCTCGATGGTCCGGAACCCCACCCGCTCGTACGCCGCTCGCGCCGGCGTATTGAACGCGTTGACATACAAGGTCACCACCGGCGAGATCTGTCGCGCGAGTTCCACCACGGCCGCCATGCCAGGAGCGGCCAGCCCCTGACCCCGTCGCTCAGGATCGACCCAGACCCCCTGGATCTGGCAGACCCCGGTGCCCACCGAGCCGATCTCCGCCTTGAACACGACCTTGCCGTCCTCGATCCGCGCAAAGGCCCGGCCGGCCCGGATCAACTCGGCGACCCGCGACCGGTAGAACGTCCCGTCCGGCCCCGTCTGCGGCGGCACACCCACTTCCTCGGTGTACATGGCGACGCACGCCGGGTACAGGATCCCCAGCTCCACCGGCTCGACCGCGCGCACGAGCGGATCCGGCGCGATCGCCGGCGGACCTTCGATCACCATGAACGGCTGCTCGTCGCGCACCTCGCGCGCCGGACCCCAGTGCGGTTCCAGTGCAGTCCACAACTGCTCGACAGCACGAGCAGGCCCGAGGATCTGGAAGCAGTTGCGGCCACGACGCAACGCGTACGCCGCGAACGCCCGCAGCGCGGCCTCCCCCGCGCCGACCGGCACCATGTTGCCGCCGGCATGGCAGAGCGCCTCGAGTTCGCCCTTCTCGACGTACCCCCAGACCTCCGCGCCGCGGCGCGGATCGAGCCCGGACGCCTGCACCAAGGAGTCGACGAAGACGTTCACGACCGGATCGCGGGCGATGACGGCCCTCGCTGCTGAGAGGTCGCGAGGACCCAGTACCCGTACGCCCACGCCGCAGAACCTAGCCGATTACCGCCGCCGTGGCGCGCAATGGGTCATCTAGAGTTCGCGAGCCATCCAAATCAGCTCGTCGCCGAGGTCCCGGTCCGGCGTACTCCGGGGCTCACCGAAACCGTTCTTGCGATAGAACCGAATCGCCTGCTCGTTGCCGACCAGTACATCCAGCAACAACTGCTCCGTCCCCACCGGCAGCGCCTCGATCGCCCCGTCCAGCAAGGCTTTCCCGACCCCGAGCCGCTGATACCCCGGCAGCACATAAAGCTTCCACATCACCCAGAAGCCGGCCTCCTGACCAAGGCCCACCATCCCCACGAGATGCTCATCGACCACCGCGACGAGGGTGATGCCTTGCGTGATGCCACGCTCGACCGCCGCCGGCGACCACCACTGCGCCAACCCGTCCGAGATGAACTCGGCCGACACCAATCCGGCGTACGCGACCGGCCAGGTCGTCAGCCCGATCTCCCGCACCGCCGCGACATCTTCCATCACGGCCCGGCGGACGCTGATCATCCGCGAATCCGCACGATCTGCCCGTCCGGATCGGCCACCGCCAATCCCCCGTCGTCCCTCGACGCGTGATATCCGGTCGCCGCAAGCCGCTCGGCAACCGCATCCAGGCTCTCCGAAGTAGTCAGCTCTATCTGTACTTCGAGAGCGCCCGCCGCCCGGAACCCCGCCAACTCGGGGTTGTCCCCACCCAGGATGCCCAGCAGCCGCTCCCAACCGGCCCGATCCGGGACGCCGAGCATCGGCGTGACCGACCACCGGGTGTCCGGATGGGCGTCGTGCAACTTGTAGCCGTACAGATCCTTGGGACGCTCGTCGATCCACAACCCGGCGCCGTCCGGCCCCTTCGCCGTCAGCACCCGCCCGAACGCCTCGTCGAAGATGCTCGCGTCCTCGAAGCCGGCCGCGTCGAGCCGGTCCAACAGCTCGTCGATGTCGTCGGCCTCGAAGGTCAGCCTGGTCTGCCCCGGCTCGCCACCGGTATCGCTGCGGGCCGCGTCGTGCAGCGCGATCATCCCGCGCCCGGCGACCATGTCGATCCAGATCCCGCTCTCCGACTCGATCCGGGACCGCAACCCCAGCGTCTCCAGGAACGCGCGCATCGCCTGCACGTCGTTGGAGAACCGCAAGGTGCGGATGACAACCTCATTCATGCCGATCCCTCTCCAGGTAGTCCGTCAGCGCCTGCTCGACCAGGGCCGACAAGCTCGTGCTCTCGTCGATCGCCTGATGCTTGATCCGCCGGATCAGGTCCGGCGACAGGTACACGTTGAACTGCGCCTTCTTGGCGGCCTCTTCGGTCATACCTAGGATGCTAGCAATCTAGCGGGCTAACAAACAAGCCCCTGGCCGAGGACGGCCAGGGGCTTGGTCGAAGCGGGATGGATCAGACGGCGGTGAGCAGCGCGTCGTCCAGTTCCTTGAGGAGCTTGGCCTTCGGGCGGGCGCCGACGACCGACCAGATCAGCTCGCCGTGGTGGAACAGCATCAGGGTCGGCAGCGCCATCACGCGGTAGTTCGAGGAGATGGCCGGGTTCTCGTCCGAGTTCACCTTCACCACGGTCAGCCGGTCGGCGCGCTCGACCGCGATCTGCTGCAGAATCGGGACGATCTGGTGGCACGGTGGGCACCACTGCGCCCAGAAATCCACCAGGACGGGCTTGTCTGCCCGTAGTACCAGCTGGTCGAAGTTCGTCTCGTCGGCCACGAGTAGTTCGGTCATCGTTGGGTCCTCCAGTTCTCGGCATCGGTCAGGAGGTCGGCCAGCTTGATCCGCAGCTCGGTCAGCTCGGCGATCCGCCGGTCGACCTCCGCGATCCGCGCCCGGTACGCCGTCAGCGACGCCGGGCAGACGTCCGCCCGGTCGTTGCCGGCCCGCAGGCACTCGATGAACGGATAGGTCTGCTCCGCCGTCAACCCGAGCGACAGCAACGCCTTCACCTCACGGACCACGATCACGTCCTCGGCGCTGTACGCCCGATACCCGTTGGCCTCCCGCCGGGGCTTCAACAGCCCCTGAGACTCGTAGTACCGCACCGCCTTGACCGTCACCCCGGCCTCAGCCGCCAAATCCCCGATCCGCATCGCGACCTCCATAACCCCGACGCTAAACCCTGCCCCCAGGGTCAAGGTCAAGTCAGACTATGCCCATGCACCTCGGCACCTTCACCCATGACCATTCGCTGGATCTCACCGGCCCGACCATCGAGCGCACCGCCGTCCGCGGTGTACTCCAGCGCGGCCGGGACCTGCTGCTGCTGAAGTCCCGGCACGGCGACTACAAGTTCCCCGGCGGCGGGGTCGAGCCGGGCGAGTCGATGCAGTCCGCCCTCCAGCGCGAGTTCCTGGAGGAATGCGGGCTCCGCGAGGTCGACGTCGGCAAGCTGCTCGGGGAGACCGTCGAGTTCGTGCGCGCCGTCGATGCGGAGTACGAGGTGTTCAAGATGACCTCGCACTACTTCACCTGTACCAGCGTGGCGACGCCGAACGCCCCACAGCAGCTCGAGGCCTACGAGGCAGAGCTGGAACTCGAGCCGTGCTGGGTCACCGTCGAGCAGGCGTTGTACGCCAATCGCGCCGTGCTCGAGAGCGGCGTCGGTGTGATGCGGTGGCTTGTCCGGGAGACCGCGGTCCTCGAGTTGCTCAGCTGAGTTCGGTGCGGAGCCAGTCGCCCAGGACCTTGGCGCTCGCGTCCACGAGGGCGGGCCAGTCCATGGCGGCCTCGTCGGCCGAGTCGGAGACGTGTTTGATCAGCCGGACCGGTACGCCGAACTGGCGGCAGGCGAAGGCGACGCCGTACGCCTCCATGTCGACCAGGTGGGCGCGCTCCGCGAGCCGTGCCTTGACGACCGGGTCGGTGACGAAGACGTCGCCCGAGGCGAGGACCGTGCCGTCGCCACCGTCGATCCGGATGGACTCCTGCGGGTCGAGGCCAATCCCGCGGATCGCCTCGGCGTTGAGGTCGTGGTTGACGACCTCGCTCGGCAGGTAGATCCCGGCCAGCCCGTCACGCAGGGCACCCGTCGTACCGACGTTCAGGACCGTGAGGTCGCTGGTGTCGCGTCCGGCCAGGGCCTGCGCGGTGATCACCGCCGCCGCGGTCTTGCCGACCCCGGTGATGACCACCGGGATGCCTTCCGGAACGTACCGGGCCTCGCCGCGCGTCGCGCTGATCACGATGTAGTCCGTCACGCGGCGAGGGTACCCGCTGGAATCAGCCGACCGTCACGGTCGGCTCGCCGCCGTCGACGGACTCGCCCATCTCCTCGGCGATCCGCAGCGCCTCCTCGATCAGGGTCTCGACGATCTTCGACTCGGGCACCGTCTTGATCACCTCGCCCTTGACGAAGATCTGGCCCTTGCCGTTGCCGGAGGCAACCCCGAGGTCGGCCTCGCGGGCCTCACCCGGTCCGTTCACGACGCAGCCCATCACGGCCACCCGCAGCGGGACCTCCATGCCCTCGAGCCCCGCGGTGACCTGCTCGGCCAGCGTGTAGACGTCGACCTGGGCGCGGCCACACGACGGGCAGGAGACGATCTCGAGCTTGCGCTCGCGCAGGTTCAGCGACTGCAGGATCTGCAGGCCGACCTTGACCTCCTCGACCGGCGGCGCGGACAGCGAGACGCGGATCGTGTCGCCGATGCCCTGGGACAGCAGCGCGCCGAACGCGACCGACGACTTGATCGTGCCCTGGAAGGCCGGCCCGGCCTCGGTGACGCCGAGGTGCAGCGGCCAGTCACCGGCCTCGGACAGCAGCTGGTACGCCTTGACCATCACGACCGGGTCGTTGTGCTTGACCGAGATCTTGAAGTCGTGGAAGTCGTGCTCCTCGAACAGCGACGCCTCCCAGACGGCCGACTCGACCAGCGCCTCGGGGGTCGCCTTGCCGTACTTCTTCAGCAGCCGCGGGTCGAGCGAGCCGGCGTTGACGCCGATCCGGATCGAGGTGCCGTGGTCCTTGGCGGCGGCCGCGATCTCCTTGACCTGGTCGTCGAACTTGCGGATGTTGCCCGGGTTCACCCGGACCGCGGCGCAGCCGGCCTCGATCGCGGCGAACACGTACTTGGGCTGGAAGTGGATGTCGGCGATCACCGGGATCTGCGAGTGCCTGGCGATCTCCGGCAGCGCGTCGGCGTCGTCCTGCGACGGGCAGGCGACCCGGACGATGTCGCAGCCCGCCGCGGTGAGCTCGGCGATCTGCTGCAGCGTCGTGTTGACGTCCGAGGTCAGCGTGGTGGTCATCGACTGCACCGACACCGGCGCGTCGCCACCGACCAGCACCTTGCCCACCTTGATCTGGCGGGTCTTGCGGCGCGGGGCGAGGGTCGGCGGAGGCAGCGCGGGCATGCCCAGGGAGATGCTCATTTTTCCTTTGTCCGGTTGAGAGTTATCCGTTGAAGAGCTTGATCGGGTTGACGATGTCGGCGACGACGAGCAGTACGCCCATCACCACGATGACGCTGGCGGCCACGTACGCGATCGGCAGCAGCTTGGCCACATCGACGTACCCGGGGTCGGGCCGGCCGAGCAGCTTGGCGAACCCGCGGCGGATGCCTTCCCAGATCGCGCCGATCATGTGGCCGCCGTCCAGCGGGAGCAGCGGGATGAAGTTGAACAGCGCGAGGAACAGGTTGAGCGAGGCGAGCAGTGAGACCAGGAAGGCGATCCGCTCGCCGCCGGTCAGGCTGTTGTTCGAGGCGACCTCGCCGGCCACCCGGCTGGCGCCGACGACGCTCATCGGGCTGTCGGCGTCGCGGTCGCCGCCGACGATCGACTTGGCCACCCCGACCAGCTTCTCCGGGAAGTTGCCGAGCGCCTTGACGGTGGCGACGGTCAGCTCGCCCATCTTGTCGACGACGAAGCCGAAGTTCTGCCGGACCACCTTCTGCTCCGGCGAGACGCCGAGGAAGCCGACCGAGACGTACTTGTCCGAGCCGGCCTTCTCCACCACCTGGTTGAGGATGGTGTTGGTGGTCAGCGTCTGCTGCTTGCCGTCGCGCTCGACCACGATGGTGGCCGGCTTGTCCGTGTTGGACCGGATCAGCGGCGTCAGGTCGTCCCAGCTCTTGATGGTGGTGCCGTTGAAGGACAGGATCTTGTCCCCGACGTGGAACCCGGCGGCCTTGGCCGGCGACTCCTTGTCGGACGGCTGGCAGACCCGGCCGGCCTTCGACGCCTCCGAGGCGGGAATCACGCAGTCGGTGACGGTGGCGACCGTGGTCTGCGCGACGTTGGCGCCGTAGAACATGAACAGCCCGGCAAACAGGAAGAACGCGATCGCGACGTTCACCAGCGGGCCGGACGCCATCACGATCAGCTTCTTCCACCAGACCTTCTGGTAGAACAGCCGGCCGTTGTCGGCGGGATCGATCGTCTCGTACTCCGCGGTGCGCGCGTTCTCCACCAGCGACTGGATCGGCCCGGTGTTGGCCTTGCGGACCTTGGTCGGGTCCTGCCCCTTGGCCGGCGGCATCATCCCGATGATCCGGACGAACCCACCCGCCGGGATCGCCTTGAAGCCGTACTCGGTCTCGCCCCGCTTGGTCGACCAGACGGTCTTGCCGAAGCCGACGAAGAACTGGGTCACCTTCATGCCGAACGCCTTGGCCGGCAGCATGTGACCCATTTCATGCAGCGCGACCGACACCAGGATGCCGATCACGAACAGCACCACGCCGACGAAAGTGAGGAGTGCGCTCATACCTGTGTGGTCTCCTGGCCCTGGTGGTCCGTGCTGCCGGTCAGTTCGCGGGCCCGGACCCGGGCCCAGGCGTCCGCGGCGAGTACGTCGTCGATGGACAGTTCCTCGTACGAGGGTACGTCGTGTTCGGTCACGATCCGGGCCACGGTGTCGACGATCCCCAGGAACGGGAGCCGGCCGCTGCGGAACGCCTCGACGCAGACCTCGTTCGCCGCGTTCAGCACGGCTGGGGCGGTACCGCCCCGCTCCCCCGCCTCACGGGCCAGCTGGACGGCCGGGAACGCCTCGTTGTCGAGCGGCTCGAACTCCCACGACGACGCCTTGGTCCAGTCGCAGCTCGGCGCGGCGTCCGGTATCCGTTCAGGCCAGCCCAGCGCGAGCGCGATCGGCAGCCGCATGTCCGGCGGCGAGGCCTGGGCGATGGTCGAGCCGTCCACGAACTCGACCATCGAGTGCACGATCGACTGCGGGTGGACGACGACCTCGATCCGGTCCATCGGGAGGCCGTAGAGCAGGTGCGCCTCGATCACCTCGAGCCCCTTGTTGATCAGGTTGGCCGAGTTGATCGTGATGACCGGGCCCATGTCCCAGGTCGGGTGGTTGGCTGCCTGCTCGGGCGTCACGTCGGTCATCTCGGCCCTCGAGCGACCACGGAAGGGGCCGCCGCTCGCGGTCACGATGAGACGGCGTACCTCGTCGGCGGTACCGGTGCGGAGGCACTGGGCGATCGCGCTGTGCTCGGAGTCGACCGGGACGATCTGGCCCGGCTTGACCCGCTTCACCACTAGCGGGCCGCCGATGACCAGCGACTCCTTGTTGGCCAGCGCGAGGGTGGTACCGGCATCCAGGGCAGCCAATGTGGGCTGCAGGCCGACAGATCCGGTGATGCCGTTCAGTACTACGTCGCACGCCATCCCGGCCAGCTCCGTCGACGCGTCCGGGCCGGTGATGATCTTCGGGATCCGGAACTGTCCCTGGGAGTAGCCGCGCTTCTGCGCCTCGGCGTAGAAGGCCAGCTGCAGGTCCTGGGTCGCGGTGGCCTTGGCGACCGCGACGACCTCGACCTCGAACTCCAGCGCCTGCTGCGCCAGCAACGCGACGTTGTCACCGCCCGCGGACAGCGCGAGCACGCGGAACCGATCCCGGTTGCGGCTGATCAGCTCGAGCGCCTGCGTACCGATCGAGCCGGTCGAACCGAGGATGACGACGGTGCGTTGATTCACGCGACCTATTGTCACAGGTATCGATCCCTGCTCGACTCCCGGCAGCGCTACCGTTGGGCTCATGAGTCTGGAACAGCCGCCGCCCGCCCGCAGGGCATCCGATCATGACCGTGAGCGCGCCGCCGCGGTGATCCAGGAAGCCCACAGTGACGGCCGGCTGGACTTCGAGGAGATGGACGAGCGGCTGACGCAGATCTACTCCGCCAAGACCGAGATCGAGTTGCGCACGGCCACTGCCGACCTGCTGCCGATCGCGCACGGCAGCAACGCGGCCGAGCTGACGATCCGCGCCAAGCACAGCGCGCAGAAGCGAGAGGGCGCCTGGGTCGTGCCCGAGCGGGTGACCGCGGTCGCCGAGCACTCGTCGGTGAAGCTCGACTTCACCGACGCGGTGATCAGCTGGCGCGAGGTGCACGTGGAGGCGCACGCCAAGCACAGCTCGGTGGTGATGGTCGTGCCGCGCGGCTGGAGCGTCGACATCGACAACGTCGACATGGTCCACAGCGCCGCCAAGAACAAGGCGACCGCCCCGGCCGCCGGCGGCGTCCGGCTGATCGTCACCGGCCAGGCCCAGCACGGCTCGATCGTCGTACGGCACCCACGCAAGCGACACTGGTGGTGGCCTTGGTACAGCAAGTGACTCCGTTAGCGTGTGCGCATGACGGTTTCGCTTGATCTTGTAGACGTCGACTCGCTGCTGACCGAAGAGGAAGTCGCGATCAGGGCGACGGCCCGGCGGTTCGCGGACGAGCAACTGCGGCCGCACCTGCCCGAGTGGTTCGAGTCGGCCAGCATCCCGGCGCGGGATCTGGCGAAGGAGCTGGGCTCGCTCGGTCTGCTGGGTATGCACCTGACGGGCTACGGCTGCGCCGGGCTGGGGCCGGTGGCTTATGGGCTGGCGTGTCTGGAGATCGAGGCGGCCGACTCGGGGATGCGGTCGCTGGTGAGCGTGCAGGGTTCGCTCGCGATGTACGCGATCTGGAAGTACGGCAGCGAAGAGCAGAAGACCGAGTGGCTGCCGCGGATGGCCGCCGGCGAGGCGATCGGCTGCTTCGGGCTGACCGAGCCGGACTTCGGGTCGAACCCGGGTGGCATGCGCACCAACGCCCGGCGCGACGGCGACGACTGGGTGCTCAACGGGTCGAAGATGTGGATCACCAACGGGTCGGTGGCCGATGTGGCGGTCGTCTGGGCGCGGACGGACGACGGGGTGCGCGGGTTCGTCGTACCGACCTCTACGGCCGGCTTCTCCGCACCGGAGATCACCCGGAAGATGTCGCTGCGGGCGTCGGTGACGTCGGAGCTGATCTTCTCGGACGTGCGGTTGCCTGCGTCGGCAATGCTGCCCGAGGCTCGTGGGCTGTCCGGGCCGCTGGGGTGTCTGAACGAGGCCCGGTTCGGGATCATCTTCGGCGCGATGGGTGCAGCGCGAGACTGTCTGGAGACGGCGGTTTCGTATGCGGCTGATCGACAGGTGTTCGACAAGCCGCTGTCGGCGTACCAGCTCACGCAGGCGAAGTTCGCCGACATGGCCGTCGAGCTGAACAAGGGCATCCTGCTGGCCGTCCACCTCGGCCGCCTCAAGGAGAAGGGCACCCTGCGCCCCGAGCAGGTCAGCGTAGGCAAGCTCAACAACGTCCGCGAAGCCATCGCCATCGCCCGCGAATGCCGCACGATCCTGGCCGCCAACGGCATCAGCGGCGAATACCCGATCATGCGCCACGCCAACAACCTCGAATCAGTCCTCACCTACGAAGGCACCTCCGAGGTCCACCAACTAGTAATAGGCCAAGCCCTAACCGGCCAATCCGCCTTCCGCTGACGACCCAGTACGCCGAGATGCCGGCCGGCCGCCGGCTCGGGCCGGCTGAGCTTCCACGGGGCTGGGCGGTGCCCGGTGCTCGTTGAGCCCCGGCTGGATCGGGCCGCCTTGCTCGACACCCTCCGGGAGCACTACGGGCTCGCCTTCGAGGCTTTGCGGTTCATCCCGGTCGGGTGGGCCTCGGCAGCGTACGAAGTACAGGCCGGTGACGACCGGTACTTCCTGAAGCTGTGGCCGGATGGGCGGGATGCAGCGGGGGCCGTGGCTCGATTGCCGTTGGTTTTACGACTGCACGAGCTCGGGTTCCGGGTGCCTTATCCGGTGGCGACTGCCGAGGGCGCGTTGTCCGCGTCCGTTGCGGCGGGGGTTGTCGCCTTGTCCCCGTTCCTGGCCGGCGTGACTCCGGCGGGCTGGCCGCGCTGGCCGTTGGCGGTGCTCGACGAGCTCGGCCGGACCGTTGCCGGACTGCACGCGGCCACTTCGAGGCTGTCCGTCGCACTGCCGACGCAGTATGTGCTCAGCCACGCCGACCTCGTCGGCGACAACATCCTCGTCGACGACGACGGCCGGATCAGCCTGCTCGACTGGGACGAGGCCTACCTCGCTCCCCCGGAGCTAGACCTCGCCATGCTGCTGCACGGCGAGCAACCTACCGATGCCGAGGCCTTCCGCCGCGCGCTAGCCGTGTACCCCAGCGACGTACCGCTCTCCGAAGACTTGTTCGCCTTCTTCCTCCTCCGCCGCTACCTGGACGACTACACAGCCCGCGTACTACGCCTGCACCAGGACGAGCTCGACCCAGCCGTGGAGGCCGACGCCCGCGACGGCCTCCGGCGGTGGGGATCTGGGCAATGGGTACACCTCGACCGGACGCTCGGGCTGATCCGTGGCGCCCTGCTTGAGAACCAGCGGATCGGGTACTGAGCGTAAGTAGACATCCACGGACAGTCACCTGGAGGTGACGATGAGGATCAACGGGGGCATTGCACTCATCGCGGTCGGGGCGATCATCGCCTTCGCCGTCCACGACACGCTGAGCGGGGTCGATCTGACCGCGGTCGGCATCATCATCATGCTCGGCGGCGCCTTCGGGCTGTGGTTCTCGTACCGGCTCGCGAACGCCAAGCACGACGAGGAGATCGAGCTGATCAAGCCGTCGGTCGAGGAGCAGTACACGACCGAGCCGCACGAGTACGCGATCCAGGAACAGATCGACGTCACCCCCAGCCACCTCCCGAAGGAGCCCTAAGCCAGACGTGCGCCGCCATCCAGGTGGAGGACCGTTCCGGTCAGGAACGGATTGGTGATGGCGCTCAGCACCGCCGCCGAAACGTCTTCGGTGGTACCGATCCGGCGGGCCGGGTTCTTCGCGGCGACATCGGCGTACATCCGCTCCTTGTCCGCGCCCATCCCGTCCCACGCACCTGAATCGATGATGCCCGGCGAGACCGCATTGACCCGGACCGGCGCCAGCTCGACCGCCAGCGCCTGAGCCAGGAACGCAACCGCTCCGTTCGTCGTCGCCGTCACGACCATGCCGGGCTTCGGCCGCCAGCCGACGATGCCGGAGAAGAGCGTCACCGAAGTCGTCGGCCGCAGATGCTTCACCAGCAGCAGCGCCCCGATCACCTTCGCGTCAAACGCCTTGGCGATCGCCTCCCGCTCCAGCTTCTCCACCGGACCCTTCGCCGGCGCGTTGGCCAGCGAGATCAGGTGCTCGACGACGACATCCCGTCGCGCCAGCTCCGTCGCCAGCTCCGCGATCGAGTCCTCGTTGCCCAGATCAACGACCGCCGTCGCCACCTCGCCGTCGATCGAGTCCGCCACCTTCTGTACTGCGTCCGCGCTGCGCCCGGTGATCGTCACCCGGGCTCCTTGGTCCAGGGCGTCCTGGGCCAGCTGCCGGCCGATGCCCGAGCCGCCCGCCACGATGAGGACCTGATTGCCGCTGAGTTCTGTCGCTGTTGTCATGCGTCCAGCCTCTGCGGATTGTGCCATCGGCACAAAGACCAGTTTTCGATACTCGCCATAGACTGCTTCTATGCCTACCTTGCGCGCCCTGGAGTGCTTCGTCGCCATCGTCGAGGCCGGGTCGATCACCCGGGCCGCCGCGTTGCTCCATCTTTCGCAGCCGTCGCTGTCGCACCAGCTCGCAATGCTCGAGAACGAACTCGGCTCGCCGCTGCTCGAACGGCTCCCCCGCGGCGTCCGGCCGACGACCGCCGGCCGGGAGGCACTACGGCATGCTCGCGCGGCTCTGGAGTCGGCCGATCGCGTAGTACAGGCTGGTCGGGCGGTGGCCACGTTGGGCGAGGGGCAGCTCCGGATCGGCTGCGCGGGCTCGATGACGGCCGGCCTCGTGGCTCCGCTGCTCCGTGCTTGGCGACGGCGTCATCCGCGGGTGCGGCTCGCCCTGCAGGAGCGCAACAGTGCCGACGCGCTCGCCTCGATGATCACCGCCGACGAGATCGACATCGCGATCGGCCCACGCCCCACCCGCTGGGACGGCGCTGTCGACCTGCTTGCTCAGGAAGAGCTGGTCATCGTCTTCAGCGCCGGCGACCCGCTCGGGGATCACCCCGGACCGGTCGCCATCAGCGCCCTCCACGGCTACCCGGTCATCCAGTACGCCGGTCCGCATGGCCTCGCGAGCTGGCTCGACGGGCTCTTCGCCGAGCATCAGGTGTCGCCCGAGGTTGTCATCCGCACCCAACAGACGACCTCGGCGCCGGCCCTTGCCGCGGCGGGGCTGGGCGCGGCCGTCGTACCGATCAGTGGGGTTCCCGCCGGGTTTGCAGGGACTGTGCATCGGCTCGATCCGCCGCAGTCGCGGGATGTCGTGGCGCTGACGGCTGGGCGGGCCGACGTACTGGTCTCGCAGTTCGTCGCGTCGGTGAAGGCGACCGGGCTGCGGGTGCCGGCGGCCGTTGCCAGGCAACTGGAGGCGGTTTAAGACTGGCTGAAGGCCGCTGCGCAGGCTGGCGTCAGAAAGGCGGGTGGTCGCGATGACCGACAAGAACCGTGCGCTACTGGAACGCCTCTGGCCGATGGACGGGCAGCTGGCGTTGTCGGCCGAGGCCGAGCACGAGCTGCGCACCGAGGACTACGTGCTGGAGATGCCGCAGTCCGGCGAACGCATCGTCGGCCGGGACAAGATGCGCGCGATGCAGCGCGAGTACCCGTCACCGCCATCGATCGTGATCCAGCGGATCACCGGCGCGGGCGACCACTTCGTCGTACTGGGCCGATCGGACTACGACGGCGAGATCTTCCACGTGGCCAACATTGTCGAGTTCCGCGACGGCCGGATCGCCCGGGAGACGCGCATCTACGGGTCGCCGTTCGAACCGCCGGCCTGGCGTTCGAAGTACGCGGAGTAGCCCTCTGGATCAATAAACTCGGCTGCCTCGTGACCTGAGGAGTCGATGCCGGGATGACGATGCCCACACAGGACGACGTACTGGCGTACTTCGACACGCTGTCGAACTGGGGCCGCTGGGGCGACGACGACGAACTCGGCACGCTGAACCTCATCACCGACGACGTCCGGCTAGCGGCGGCGCGGGCCGTCCGCCACGGCAGGAGTGTGTCGTGCGGCTGGGAGATCGCCGTACCGGAGGAGATGGAGCGGTCGACGACGGCCTGCCCGTGCGCCGCCGACATGCCAGGCGCCGAGCACATGCCGCCCGCCTTCCACGCCGACCGCCGCTGGGGCTTCTCGAACGAGCGACTCGGCATCTTCTTCCACGGCAACACGATCACCCACCTCGACTCCCCCTGCCACCTCTTCTGGGACGGCAAGATGTACAACGGCCGATCCCACTCCCTGGTCGACGGCGAGACCGGATCATCCTGGGCAGCCGTCACCGCAGCAGCGAACGGCATCACCACCCGAGGCGTCCTCCTAGACATCGCCAAGGTCCGCGACGTCCCGTGGCTGGCCCCCGGCGAAGGCGTCTTCCCCGAAGACCTAGAGGAAGCCGAACGCCGCCAAGGCGTCCGAGTGCAACCCGGCGACGCCGTACTCCTCCGCACCGGCTACGGCCGAGCCCGCCACCAGTCCGGCCCCTCCGGCGGCATCACCCAGTCCGGCTGGCACGCCTCCTGCCTCCCCTGGCTCCACGACCGAGGCGTAGCCCTGATCGGCGCCGACACCCCCCAAGACGTCCAACCCTCCGGCTACGACAACATCCTCATGCCCGTCCACGCCGTAAGCCTGGTAGCCATGGGCCTCTGGCTCCTGGACAACTGCGACCTGGAAGCCTGCGCCACCACAGCCACCGCCCTAAGCCAATGGGACTTCCAGCTATCCCTGGCCCCACTCCGCCTAGCCGGCACCTCAGGCAGCCCAGTAAACCCAATAGCCACCTTCTGACCGCCGCACCCTCGAGGCCTGAGCCCACTCCTGTGGATAACTCTCCGCCGACGCGACCTCTGACGGATACGCTCAGTTAGGAAGGACAGGGTGGCAGCAGCAGCGGCTCAGCCACCCGGCAACCTCACCGATGTGCGACGGCTCTGCTATTTGGCGACTTCGGTGGCACGGGACTCGCGGACCACCGTGACGCGGATCTGGCCCGGGTAGGTCAGCTCCTCCTCGACCTGCTTGGCGATGTCGCGCGCCATCACCTGCGCGGCGATGTCGTCGACGGCGTCCGGCAACACCATCACCCGGATCTCGCGACCAGCCTGCATCGCGAACACCTTCTCGACGCCGTCGTGGTGCATCGCGATCTCCTCGAGCCGCTCGAGCCGCTGCACGTACGCCTCCAACGACTCGCGCCGCGCCCCCGGCCGCCCACCGCTGACCGCGTCCGCCGCCTGCGTCAGCACCGCCTCGACGGTCCGCACCTCGACCTCGTTGTGGTGCGCTTCGATGCAGTGCACGACGTCATCGTCCTCGCCGTACTTGCGTGCCAGCTCGGCCCCGACGATCGCGTGGCTGCCCTCGGACTCATGCGTCAGCGCCTTGCCGATGTCGTGCAGGAACGCACCCCGCTTGCACCGCTTGGCATCCAGCCCCAGCTCAGCCGCCATCATGCCGGCGATGTGGGCCGACTCGACCAGGTGCTTGAGCACGTTCTGCCCGTATGACGTCCGGTAGCGCAGCAGCCCCATCGTGCGAACCAGCTCGGGGTGCAGATCGGTGATCCCCACATCGGCCATCGCGTCCTCGGCCGCCCGCTCGCACAGCTCGGCGACCTCACCCTTGCTCCGCTCGTAGATCTCCTCGATCCGGCTCGGGTGGATCCGGCCGTCGAGCACCAGCGAATCGAGGGTCAGCCGCGCCGTCTCCCGCCGTACCGGGTCGAAGCAGGACAGCAGCACCGCTTCGGGGGTGTCGTCGATGATCAGGTTGACGCCGGTGGTCTGCTCGAAGGACCTGATGTTGCGGCCCTCGCGACCGATGATCCGGCCCTTCATGTCGTCGCTGGGCAGGTGAACGACCGACACGACCGACTCACTGGTCTGCTCCGAGGCCAGCCGCTGGACCGCGCCGGTGATGATCTTGCGCGCCTTGATCTCGCCCTCGTCCTGCGCCTGCCGCTCGATGTCGCGGACGATCGTGTGCGCGTGCCGTTTCGCCTCCGCCTCGATCGCGGCGACCAGCTCGGCCTTCGCCTGCTCGGTGGTCAGGTTGGCGACGCCCTCCAGGATCCGGCGCCGCTCGTCCTCGAGATCGCGGATCTCGGCCTTGCGCTGGTCGAGCTCGGCGAGCTGGGTGGTGAGCTCGCTCTGGCGCTCTTCGATCGCGCGATGCTGCTCGTCGAGACGTTCTTCCCGCTCGGTCAGCCGGTGCTCGCGACGCTCCATCTCCAGCCGCTGCTCACGCAGGTCGTCGCGGATGGATTGCGCCTCCAACTCGGCTTCCCGGCGCACATCGGACGCCCGCTGCTCAGCCTCACGCCGTACTTCGGACGCGCGGGTCTCGGCGTCACGCCGGATCTCCTCGGCACGCTGCTCGGTCGCCTCGGTGCGGACGCGGAGTACCGCCGCTGCTTCTTCCGCCTGCCGGGTCACCAGCTCGGCTGCGGACTTGGCACCGGCCGTGATCGTGGCGGCCTCGAGCTTGGCGTTCGCCTGGGCAGCGCTCACGGCCGCGGACTGGTCGGCGACCTTGCGGCGCGACAGTGTCAGGCCGATCCAGGCCAGCAGGCCGACGATCAGCAACCCGATCAGGACGAGCCCCACAGATGCCGCCGTCGGCATGGCCGCGAGTGACATCGGCGTCTCCCCTCTGCGAGTCGCGCCCGGGGGCGTGACGTTGTCGGCGTCGAAGGGAGCCTTCACAGCGATCAGCAGGACGGTACGACGAAGAGCACCACCCGGTTCGGCGGTGCTGCAAACACCCGGCGGGGCCGGGTCGTCCTATGCGGCAGCTCGGTCGAGCGTTGGTCTCACGTCCCCCGCGCCACGGTGTTGGGTCGTGGCCCGGGTTTTTGTCCGGCCGGTCCAGCCGGCCGCTGCTATGTACGCCATCTCGCGATGGAGTGCTCCCTTACTGATTCCGAGGCTAGGCGCGGCCATCCACAGGGTCAAGACGAACACCCGCCGACCGGTTTCCCGGTTAAATCGAGACCTAACGCCGCCTCACCCCTTGGTTACCCTCCAGTCACTCTGCGCCGCCCAACCCCGCTTTCCCGTACTCCGGGCCGCAAGCGTCGTCGGCAACCTCAACGACCCGGGCCTCCCCTGCTCACTGGCAGGTGGGAGGCCCGGGTCGTTGGCGGGATTACGGAGTACTACCTCGTGCTACCTCGGGCCGGGGAGGCCGCCATCCGACGTACCGGTCGCCGTACTGCCCGTGTCGGCGCCCTCGGTACCGGAACCAGCCGAACTACTCGGATTGCCCGCGACATCCGGCGCCTCTCCACCGACGACGGTGCCGTCCACCGCGTCAGGAGCAGCCTCGTCAACAGTCTCCTCGGCCCCAGCCCCAGCTTCATCAACGCTGCCCGTCGGCTCTGGCGCAGCCTCGTCGACGCTGCTCTCCGGCTCAGGGGCGGCCGTACCGGGCCCTGCGGATTGGTCTGGTCCAGAATCAGCAGGCTCCGCCGTTGCTTCATCGGCTCCGGCCGTGGGTGCGTCTGTGGTGGTGTCCTCACTGCTCTGCTCGGTCGAGGTGGTCCCGGGCCCTCCGGCGGGCTCCGCAGGGTCCGCGTGGGAGTCGACGTAGCTGCCGACCTTCTCCTGCACGGAATCGACCTTGTCGGCGTACTTTCCGCCGGTCTGCTTGTCGATCAGGTCGCCGGCTTTCTCCACGCCTGCCTTGATCTTGTCCGGGTTTTGCTTGACGACATTCCGGAGCCAGTTCTTCGCCTGGTCTTGGAAATCGTTCATTGCACCCTCCGAGAGGTGTCAGGGGCGGATCGGACGAAAATCCCAGCCTACGGACCACACAAACCCGATCCGTACTTCGGATCAGACACCGTCAACCCCGACCCGTCAACGTCCCTCGCCGCTAACCCCTCGTCCCCTTCCCCGAAACCCACCCGTCATCCGGCCCCGAAACCGCCGGAAACGCGTCCCCGAAGACCCGGAATCACCGATTCCAACTCCCCAGCCGTCCGGCTCAGTGAGCCGACCGCAGGAACCGGTCGATCTCCCTCCGCGACCTCAACCGGACGAACCGCAGCTAGCAGACTCCGGATCCTGCATCGCCAGACCGTACTCAGCCTTCGTCGGACCGTAGGTGCGCCAGGACCACAACAGAATCGACCTGGCCGGGTCGCGGCTGAACTGGTCGCGCAGCGAGCCCTCCCGATTTCCGTTCCAGAGCTCCACCCCGGAGGCAATCCGCCACACTGTCCGACGTGCTAGTTGCCACATCACCACAACGCGCGGCAGATCGAGCCAGACCACCGTGTCAGCCGCACCCCAGGCGATCGCCCGGATCCGTTCGGAATAGTTGCCATCGACAACCCACCCTCCGGACCGGGTCGCCTCCCGAACGCGCGCCTCGAACTCGCCCTGCTCAAGCTTGGTCCAGTTCGCCTGCCAGAAAATCGAGTCCAGCTCAACATGCCGAAGTCCCAAGCGCTCGCTCAACCCACGCGCAACCGTCGACTTCCCCACGCCGGCCACCCCGATAACCACAACGCGATGCACCTGAGCGCCTAGTGACTCGGGTGCGGGGACCAGTTGGTTTCGAGGGCCCAGCGTTCGGCGCCTGCCATCAGTACTTCGGTTGCCGGGGCCTTGATCTGACCGTAGTCGAACAAATCGGAAGCACTCATCGCCAACCGTTTCTTGAAGGCTCCCCACCCTGTCCGCGCGGCGTCGTCGGCCCGGAGGTAATCCCGGAACAGCAACGCATACCGCGCATTCGGCCCGTCGCCGATCCGGAGATGGACGTTGCAGGTCCGCCCACCAACCGGTGGCGCGAAGACCAACTTCCTGCACTCCACCCCACTGGACACCTCAACCCGATTCCACGCCTCCGGTCGGCACCTGAACCCAACCTCCGACATCAACCGGACCAACTCATCCTCATCCAGCGACCGCACCCGAACCTGTACGTCGATGCAGTCCTTCGCCGCCAACCCCGGTACCGAGGTGGACCCGACATGCTCGACAACCAACGCCCGGTTTCCCAACGCGGACCGCAACACCTCAGCGATCAGCTCGAACTCCGTCACCCACTCCGACCGGTAGTCGACAACCACAACCCCTGACCCAAGCTCATCCGCAAACGGCACGCCTCCGATCGTGACAGACGCGCGGCTCTCGCTCAGCCCTAATTCAAAGGCAGGGTCGACCAACGGCCGCCTATGCTCCACGCCATGACGCCGGAGGAAGTCCACCGCGAGACGCCCACGCTGATCATGGAAACGCTCGCACTGGTTGAAGCCGACGCCACCCACGGCGACGTCGAACAAGCGCTCCTCGCCGCGGGCTGGACTCCGTGCGGCGCCGGCGACTGGGCCATCGCCCTCCGCTCACCCGACGGCACCACAGCCGCGCGAATCAGCCCATTCGATCCAACCGGCCCCTACACCGCAGCCCTGTACCGCGAGGCCACCCACACCCGCCAGGTCCCCGTACTGTTCGCCCACCGCCGTCTCACCGGCGGCGGCGACCTCCAACTGATGGAATGGCTCCAACCCGTCCCCCAGCCCGAAGCCGCCGCCTTCCACCAAGCGATCAGCAACCACTCGCCAGAAGTCGCCGACCTCGTAGACATCATCCGCCGCATCCACACCCGCGCTCTGGAAGAACTCCCTTGGTGCGGCCCCTTGGACGACAATCCGTCCAACGTCATGCGCGGCGCAGACAACCGCCTGGTAGTAGCCGACCTCTTCTACGCCGACGGCCCCAACCTCTACGCCACCGCACTCAAAGACCCCGACCTGGTCGCAACCCGAATCCCAGAACCCGAACGCCGCTACCTGACCGAGATCCCCCTAGCCGCCTCCGGCCCCTGGGACCCCATAGAACGAGCCGCCCTACGCACAGCCCTGGCAACCGCCGACTCCCGCAACAACAGCACGTAACCCGGCAACCACTCGCGAGAACACGATCGCCATCCCGCCCGTCCCACAGCTGCACTTCATGACAGTGGTTCGGCAGGTCAGATGGGGAGTGGTCGGGCTTGCTAGTCGGCTTCTAGGCCGGAGTCGTTGAGGAGGGGGAGTTCTTCGTCGGAGGCGGCTAGTTCTTGCTTGACGACGGTCATGGCGAGGGCGCCGGGGTAGCCCTTGCGGGCGAGCATGCCGATCAGGCGGCGCATGGCGACCTGGCGTTCGAGGGAGCGCATCGAGCGGAGCTTCTTGCGGACGAGGGCGCGTGCGGTGGCCTCTTCCTGGTCGGGTTCGATCTCTTCGATGGCGTCGCGGGCCAGTTCGTCGTCGACTCCTCGCCGGCGGAGTTCTTGGGCGAGAGCACGCTTGCCCAGGCCGCGACCGCGGTGGCGCGACTCCACCCAGGCGTTGGCGAAGGCGGCATCGTCGATCAGCCCGACCTCGGTGAACCGATCGAGCACCTCATCCGCCACCTCGTCGGGAATCTCCCGCTCCGCCAGTAGATCGGCCAGCTCGGCCCGGGTCCGTGGCTGCCCACTCAACTTGTCGAGCAAGATCGTCCGCGCCGTCGAATGCGGATCCGCGAACTCGTCGACCTCAACCTCCGCAGCCTCGCTGGGACGCCGCCCGCCGAACTTCCGGCTCCCCCGCATCCCCGACCGCCGCCGCCCAGACCCATCCGACATCCCAGCCCCGCCGGACCACTCCCGCACACCATCGCCCGGCCCACCACCAGCACCAGCACCAGCACCAGCACCAGCACCAGCACCAGCACCAGCACCAGCAGGTTCATCGCCCGCGCTGGACGATCCAAGCCCGGACAAGCCAGTGCTGACTTCAGATCGCTCAGGAGATCCGTCGGAGGTCGTTGCGGCGTCGGCTGGGCTACTTACAGCCCAGTCCGGCATACCGTCTGACTGGCCTTCGAAAGCATCGAAGGCGCCGTCGTCGGACGAGCGACTCCCACCGATACGGCCGGCCCTGACCCGATCGGAATCGCCAAAGGCACGGCCGGATTTTCCAGCGGTAGCGCGGCCGGCTTTGCCCGAACCACCACGGCTCGAGCTAGCGCCGCCCGAGCTGATGCCGTCCGAAGCGGTACGAGCGGAACCGGCGCGGGTCGATCTACCGGATCGTGCTCTGGGCGACTTCTTGGAGGGTGCTCCGGTCTTGTCGTCCAGGGACCACGGGAGGGGCTGGACCGGAACTCGTTCTACCTCCGGGTCGGGGCTCACCGGCGCCTGCTTCGGCGTGGTGATTCCTGCTACCCCCCGGCGGACTCCCGCGGGCAGCTCTGGCAGGGCCTTGGAACTGGCCTGCCCGGAGCTGCCCGGACGGTCGTCGCCGGGAGACGAGCTGTGATCAGAAGTCGACATCGACCTCGGCCGCAGCCTTGCCCGCGGCCTTGGCGTCCTTGGCGTCGACCGGCTCCGCCACCACGCCGATGCCCATCTTGTCCTTGATCTTCTTCTCCAGCTCGTTGGCCAGATCCGGGTTGTCGCGCAGGAAGTTCCGCGCGTTCTCCCGGCCCTGACCGAGTTGGTCGCTCTCGTAGGTGAACCAGGCGCCGGCCTTGCGGACGAAGCCCTGCTCCACACCGAGGTCCAGCAGGCTGCCCTCACGGCTGATGCCCAGGCCGTAGATGATGTCGAACTCGGCCTGCTTGAACGGCGGGGCCACCTTGTTCTTCACGACCTTGACCCGGGTCCGGTTGCCGACGAAGTCGGTGCCGTCCTTCAGCGACTCGATCCTGCGCACGTCGAGCCGGACCGAGGCGTAGAACTTCAGCGCCTTACCACCGGTCGTCGTCTCCGGAGAGCCGAACATCACGCCGATCTTCTCGCGCAGCTGGTTGATGAAGATCGCGGTGGTGTTCGTCCCGCTGACCGCACCGGTCATCTTCCGCAGCGCCTGGCTCATCAGCCGGGCCTGCAGACCGACGTGGCTGTCACCCATCTCGCCCTCGATCTCGGCCCGGGGCACCAGCGCGGCCACCGAGTCGATCACGACGATGTCGATCGCGCCGGAGCGGATCAGCATGTCGGCGATCTCCAGCGCCTGCTCACCGGAGTCCGGCTGCGAGACCAGCAGCGCGTCGGTGTCGACGCCCAGCTTCTGCGCGTAGTCCGGGTCGAGCGCGTGCTCCGCGTCGATGAACGCGGCGATCCCGCCGGCCCGCTGCGCGTTCGCCACCGCGTGCAGCGCGACCGTCGTCTTACCGGAGGACTCCGGGCCGTAGATCTCCACCACACGACCGCGCGGCAGGCCGCCGATCCCGAGCGCGATGTCGAGCGCGATCGACCCGGTCGGAATGACCTCGATCTTCGCCCGCTCCTGATCGCCCAGGCGCATCACCGCGCCCTTGCCGCAGTTCCGCTCGATCTGCGTCAGCGCGGTCGCCAGCGCCTTCTCGCGATCCGCGACCTTGCGATCGTCCTTCGCCGCTGCACCAGCCATGTGACTGCCACCTAACCCATCTACTATCGGGGCCGCTGTCCCAGCCGCCCGGAGGAAATTCGTTGTCGCCAGAGACGGTATGGGTTCCCACGGACAGTTTTCGGTGCTGCCGGGAATCTGTGGAAAACCCGGTCCGTCCGCGGAACTCGTACGGGACAAAATAGCCCGAACACCTGTTCGAATCACAACTGACACGCCGAAGTACCCCGGAGATCGTCGCCGACCCGCCCAGTCCCTACCCTGACGGACGTGACCGACCGCCCTGACGTCCCCGACTCCGCCGTCGTCCTCGCCCTCAGCCGGGTCGAGTTCGGCATCGACTCGGTCCTCGACGCGCTCCGCACCCAGGACCCGTTCGGCATCCGTGGCCTCCTGACCGAGTACTCCGCCCAGGAGCAACCCAACCTGGCCGAGAAGGGCCTGATCCTGGCGATCGACCGCCTGCTGCGGATGAAGGTGCCCGGACACGCCGAGTGGCCGACCCTGCCATTGGGCCAGCGCTGCGACTGGTGGGTGGAGCGGCTCGGCGGGTTCGCCGCCGTGGTGGCGGGTCTCCCCCGGCTCAGTGGCGCGGCCGCGGACGCCCTGCCGGTCAAGGACACCCTCGGCGCCGCAGTACAGGCGATGGTGATCGGTGCGGTCTGCCGCGAGTACGGCGTCGAGGCGCACGCGGACCGGACCGCCGTCATGGCCAGGGTGCTCACCGCGCGCCCGATCACGCCGGACGACGTACTCCGGTACGACGACCCGACCACGGCCGGCAAGGACGTCGCAGCGCAACTGGGGTTCGGTGACGAGTCGGAGGAGGCCGGCCTGCGCAAGGGCATCCGCCTGGTCTGGCGGATCAGCAAGCTCTTCGGCGGGCTCGGAGAGGTGTTCGAGGACCGTCCACGGGGCAGTATCGGCGCCAGGATGCTCGGCAAGCTCCCGGCGGTCGGTGTGGTCGGCGGGTTCTTCGACGAGCGCAAGGGCATCCGCAAGGCAGCGTACGCAGCTGCCGAACTGCTCAGCACCAGCGCGTTCCGGGTGAAGCCGATCGGATAAGGGCTGTCTGTGCCACCGGGTCGCTGCGATGATTCACCCCATGAGCGCGATCGCCATCGTCAATCCGGATCCGACCTGGGCCGCGCAGTACGACAAGACGGCACAGGTGATCAGCAACATCCTCGGCGACACGGTCGTACGGGTGGACCACATCGGTTCGACCTCGGTACCGAATCTGGCGGCCAAGGACATCCTGGACATCCAGGCGACCGTCGCTGTCGAGTCCGAGCTGGATGACGCCGTGCAGCTGCTGACGGCGGCCGATTGGGAGGCGAGGCCGCCTCGCCGCGACCACCCGGTGCCAGGACTGCCCGGGGACGAGTTCCAGTGGGTCAAGCGGCTCGTGGTCGAGCCCATGTACCGCCGCCGGGTGAACCTGCATCTGCGAGTGATCGGCCGCGCCAACCAGCGGTATGCGCTGCTTTTCAGGGACTACCTGCGCGCCCACCCGGACACAGCTGCGGCGTACGGCGAGTTCAAGCGGCGCGCAGCGACCCTGCCCCTGGAGTCCGTCGGCGAGTACGCCGATCTGAAGGACCCCGTCTGCGACCTGATCTACCTGCCGGCCGAGGACTGGGCCGCGCGGACCGGCTGGTCTGCCTGAACCGATGACCCTTCGGGTAGACCTCTGCGGACGGTGACCGGAGTACTACTCGGGGCTCGTTGACGCGTCCCACGGCAGCCGGGAGGCTGGACGTGGGGGTGGTTTCGGATGGCTGGAACAGGGCGGCTCGCGGCGTTGCCATGCGGCAAGGTGTCGAAGTGGATCGTGCTCGGGTTGTGGATCGTGGCGGTCGCGGTGTGCTTCAGCCCGGCCGGCAAGCTCACCGGTGCTCAGGACAACGACGCAGTGTCCTGGTTGCCCGGCAATGCCGAGTCCACCGAAGTGCTGAAGGCGACGGCTCAGTTCTCATCGCCTGACGAGATCCCTGCAGTGCTGGTCTACGAGCGGCCCGGTGGGCTGACCGAGGCTGACAAGCAGGCCGTGACCGGGCACGCGGCGGAGTACGGGAAGTTGCCGAACGTCGACCGCGAGGTGGTCGGGCCGATCCCCTCCGACGACGGCAAGGCGCTGCAGGTCCTGGTACCGATCAACGCAGGCGACGGTGGTTGGGACACGATCGGCGCCAGAGCCGACGACATCCGCCGAGTCGCCGCCGACCGACCTGATGGCCTGTCGTTCCACCTGACCGGCCCTGGTGGCTTCGCTGCCGACTCGCAGGAGGCGTTCGCCGGTATCGACGGCAAGCTGCTGTACTCCGCGGCCGCTGTCGTGATCGTCATCCTGCTGCTCACGTACCGAAGCCCGGTGCTTTGGCTGCTACCGCTGATCTCAGCCGGTACTGCGCTGTTCGCCGCGCAGGCTGTCGTGTACCTGCTGGCGACCAAGGCAGACCTCACGGTGAACGCACAGAGCGCAGGCATCCTCACCGTGCTCGTTTTCGGCGCGGGGACGGACTATGCCCTGCTCCTGGTGGCTCGCTATCGAGAAGAGCTCCGGCGGCATGAGGACCGTCATGAGGCGATGGCCTTTGCCCTGCACCGATCCGGGCCGGCCATCTTCGCATCGGGCTCGACAGTGGTGGCCGGCATGCTGTGCCTGCTGCTCGCTTCGATGAACTCGACCCGTGGCCTCGGCCCGGTGGCAGCGGTCGGCATCGTGGTCGCCCTACTCGCCATGCTGACGCTACTGCCTGCACTGCTGGTGGTATGCGGCCGCTGGGTGTTCTGGCCGCTACGGCCGACCTACGGGTCCGACGACCACACAGAGACGAGTGTGTGGGGACGGATCGGGCGACGGATCGCCGTACGGCCGCGGCTCACCTGGATCACGACCACGGTCCTGCTGGGCGCTGCTGCGTTGGGGATGCTCACCCTTGACGCCAACGGGCTGTCGAACGAGGAGTCCTTCACTGGAACTCCGGACTCGGTAGTCGGCGAGAAGGTGGTCGCGGCGCACTTCCCAGCGGGCGCAGGGAACCCGCTGGTCGTCGTAGGCAAGGCAGACCACGCCGCCGAGATCCGTACTGCGATGTCGTCGGTCAAGGGCATCGCGTCAGTTGCTGAGCCGCAGACCTCGGGTGAGCTCGCCTACATCGAGGGCACGATGACCGATGCGGTCGACACCCAAGCAGCGAAGGACACCGTCGATCGGGTGCGGGCAGCCGTCCACGCTGTCGACGGTGCGGATGCGCTGGCCGGCGGCGGCGCGGCGATCGTGCTGGATACCCAGCGGGCGTCGAATCACGACAACAAGGTGATCATCCCTGTCGTACTCGCGGTGGTGCTGCTGATCCTCGCCCTGCTGCTGCGAGCGCTGGTGGCGCCGGTGATGCTGGTGGCGACCGTCGTACTGTCCTTCGGCGCGGCCCTTGGAATCAGCTCGTTGGTGTTCCATCACCTGCTGGGCTTCAACGGCGCCGACAGCTCCCTGCCGTTGTTCGTCTTCGTCTTCTTGGTGGCCCTGGGCATCGACTACAACATCTTCCTGATGACCAGGGTGCACGAGGAGTCGAAGGTGCACGGGACCAGGCGCGGGGCGCTGATCGGCGTCGCCGCGACCGGTGGGGTGATCACCTCGGCAGGGCTGGTGCTGGCCGGCACGTTCGCCGTACTGGCGACGATGCCGGTCGTCGCGTTCGCGGAGATCGGCATCGCGGTCGCCCTGGGCGTTCTGCTGGACACGATCGTCGTCCGGTCGGTGCTGGTGACGGCACTCAACCTCGACATCGGGCGGCACCTGTGGTGGCCGAGCAAACTCGCCCAGAAGCACGATCCGGCGCCAGAGCAACTCGGCGACCCCGAACCCGAGCGAGCCCTGGCCGGCAACTGACAACTGCGCAGCGGCGCCAGTTGGGCGATCAACAGGGCTGGGCGCGCTAGCGGTCGTGACCGATAGGGCTGGTCCGTAGAGCTAGCGCTCGCTGGGCGGGAGTTGGAGGTGCGCCCAGACGGCGCGCCAGACCTCCTTGGCGGACTCACCGTCGCCGAGGGCCTCGTCGACCGTGCGGCCGCCGAGCTCACTCAGCGCCTGGGTCTCCGCCCAGGTTCGCGAGTAGGCAGGACCCAGATGGCTGTCCATCCGGGTCCAGAACTCCGTCAGTCTCATTACTGCCCATCGTTGTCCGGCGGCCGGTTCCAGCCGCCTTGCTGTCCGCCCTGCGGCGGCTGACCCCAGCCACCCTGCCCCTGCTGAGGCGGCTGTCCCTGCGGGGGTTGTCCCTGCTGCGGAGGCTGACCCTGGGGAGGCCGACCCTGCGGGGGCTGGCCCTGCGGAGGCTGACCTTGAGCAGGCGGTCCCTGCGGCGGCTGACCCCAACCACCCTGGCCCTGCTGAGGCGGACCTTGCGGCGGCTGTTGCGGTCCCCACTGGCCAGGCTGACCCTGCTGCGGAGGCTGCGGCTGCCCAGGGTACTGCCCCGGACCAGGCTGACCGTACTGCTGCGGCGGCTGGCCCGGCTGACCGTACGGTCCCTGCTGGCCCGGACCGTACGGACCAGGCTGACCCGGCTGCCCGTACCCACCAGGCTGGCCTTGCGGCGGACCGTACTGGCCAGGCGCACCCGGCTGGCCACCGTACTGGGGACCCCACTGGCCCTGCGGCTGGCCCGGGTACTGCCCGTACTGGCCGTATTGCTGCTGCGTCTTGGCCTTGCGACCACGAAGTACGAAGAAGGCCACGGCACCGCCGCCGAGGAGCAGCAGCACGATGATCAGGATCAGCGCCCAGGCCGGGAAGCTGCTGCCGGCCTCCGACGTCAGCGACACCTTGCCCAGCTTGTCGAGGCTGTCGTACGTCGCCGTCCGGCCGCTGACCTTGGCACCCGCGTCGTGCTCGAGGATCTTGCCCGGCATGGTGATCTTGAAGTTCACCACCGGCGTGATGCCGTTCGTGTCGCCGTCCAGACCCAGGTCCTTGATCGAGACGAAGAACTTGTCGCCCTCCTTGCGGAACCCGACCCCTTCGTCGGTCGACTGACCCATCGAGCGGAACGGCACGTCGTCGAACGTGCAGTTCGAGCCGACGTACTTGTCGTCCTCGAAGGATTTGCAGGTGACGCCCTCGGTCGAGGTCTGCTGAAGCCCCTTCTCGACCGATTGCCGGAGCAGGTCGAGCGACTGGCCGCTGCTGGACGCCAACTGCTTGTCCAGGCCGATCTTCATGCTGCCGGAGACGGTCTCGTCGGAGTTGACCTTGAGGTCGCCATCGAGCTTCACGCAGCCGGTCAGGCCGACCAGGCAGGCGATGATGACGAGCGCGAGGCGCACGCGGTTCTTCATGCCGACGATCATTCCAGAAGCCAGGGACAGCCCGCTGCCAAGGTCCGGCCGGAAATTGTCGGAGCGGCCGGGCAAGATGGGCATCGTGCAGAAATCCAGCGCGTTGAGCCGATTCTCGCCCGCGACCCGGGCGTGGTTCGACGACGTCTTCGAAGCGGCCACCCCGGCCCAGCTCGAGGCGTGGGACGCGATCACCGCAGGCCGGGACGCGCTGGTGGTCGCCCCGACGGGTTCGGGCAAGACGCTGGCGGCCTTCCTCTGGGCGCTCGACCGGCTGGCCACGGTGCCACCGGCCGAGGATCCGAAGCTGCGTTGCCGGGTCCTGTACGTGTCGCCGATGAAGGCGCTGGCCGTCGACGTCGAGCGCAACCTGCGCGCACCGCTGATCGGCATCCGGGAGACCGCCCGCCGGCTGGGAGAGGCCCCGATCGACGTCGAGGTCGCGGTCCGCTCGGGTGACACGCCGGCCAACGAGCGCCGGCGCTTCGCCACGAAACCCTCCGATGTCCTGATCACGACGCCGGAGTCGTTGTTCCTGCTGCTCACCTCGCAGGCGCGGGAGTCTCTGCGGGGCGTCGAGACGATCATCATCGACGAGGTGCACGCAGTCGCCGGCACCAAGCGCGGCGCGCACCTGGCGCTGACGCTCGAGCGGCTCGACGCGCTGCTGCCCAAACCAGCGCAGCGGATCGGGCTGTCGGCGACGGTCCGGCCGGTCGAAGAGGTGGCGCGCTTCCTGGGCGGCGGCCGGCCGGTGAAGGTCGTACAGCCGAAGTTCACCAAGCAGTGGGACCTGAGCGTCGTCGTGCCGGTCGAGGACATGGCCGAGCTGGCCAACACCGAGGTCGAGACGTCGGGATCGGCCGCCGGTCAGCCCCGGCACGCCTCGATCTGGCCGCACGTCGAGGAGCACGTCTTCGACCTGATCTCGGCCCACCGCTCGACCATCGTCTTCTCGAACTCGCGCCGGTTGGCCGAGCGGCTGACCGCCCGGCTCAACGAGATCGCCGCCGAGCGGGCCGAGCTCGAGCTGCCCGAGGCCGGCTCGCCGGCTCAGGTGATGGCTCAGTCGGGTGCCTCCCTGGCGGCTCCCCCAGTGATTGCCAAAGCCCACCACGGCTCGGTCAGCAAGGAACAGCGTGGCCTGATCGAGTCCGATCTGAAGTCCGGCCGGCTGCCGTGCGTGGTCGCGACCAGCAGCCTCGAGCTCGGCATCGACATGGGCGCGGTCGATCTGGTCATCCAGGTCGAGGCGCCGCCATCGGTCGCGAGCGGGCTGCAGCGGGTCGGCCGGGCCGGCCACCAAGTCGGTGCGGTTTCGCGTGGAGTGCTGTTCCCGAAGTTCCGCGGCGACCTGGTCGACACGGCCGTGGTGGTCCAGCGGATGCGCGACGGCCTGATCGAGAGCCTGCACATCCCGGCCAACCCGCTCGACGTGCTGGCCCAGCAGATCGTCTCGATCGTCGCCCTCGACTCGATCGACGTGGACGAGCTCTTTGCACTTGTACGCCGCTGCGCCCCGTTCGCGTCGTTGCCCCGCTCGGCGTACGACGGTGTGCTGGACATGCTGTCCGGGCGCTACCCGTCGGACGAGTTCGCCGAGTTGCGGCCGCGGATCGTGTTCGACCGGGTCAGCGGGGAGATCTCCGGCCGGCCCGGTGCGCAACGCCTCGCGGTGACCAGCGGCGGCACGATCCCGGACCGCGGTCTGTTCGGCGTCTTCCTGGTCGGCGAGTCGACCAACCACCGCGTCGGCGAGCTCGACGAGGAGATGGTCTACGAGTCGCGGGTCGGCGACGTCTTCACGCTGGGCGCGTCGAGCTGGCGGATCGAGGACATCACCCACGACCGGGTGCTGGTCTCCCCCGCTCCGGGGCAACCGGGGCGACTGCCGTTCTGGAAGGGCGACGCGGTCGGTCGCCCGGCCGAGCTCGGAGCCGCGACCGGTGCTTTCGTCCGGACGATGGCCGCGCTGCCGCCCGCGAAGGCGATCAAGCGGGCCCGTGACGCCGGCCTCGACGAGTACGCGGCGAACAACTTGGTGGCTTATCTCGGTGAGCAGCGCGAAGCGACCAGCCGGGTGCCCGACGACATCACGATCCTGGTCGAGCGGTTCCGGGACGAGCTGGGCGACTGGCGGGTCTGCATCCATTCGCCGTACGGAGGTCAGGTCCACGGTCCCTGGGCCTTGGCGATCGCTGCTCGGCTCCGCGAGCGGTACGGCATGGACGCGCAGTCGGTCTCCGGTGACGACGGCATCGTGCTGCGCCTGCCGGAGACGGATGAGCCGCCGCCGGGTGCCGACTTGGTGCTCTTCGACGCGGCAGAGATCGAGGATCTGGTCACTGCGGAGGTGGGCGGCTCAGCGCTTTTCGCGGCGCGCTTCCGTGAGTGTGCGGCGCGGGCGTTGCTGCTCCCGCGGCGGAACCCTGGCAAGCGATCACCTCTGTGGCAGCAACGTCAGAGGTCGGCGCAGTTGTTGAGTGTGGCCAGCAAGTACGGCTCGTTCCCGATCGTGCTGGAGACGCTGCGTGAGGTGCTGCAGGACGTCTACGACCTCGACGCGCTGAAGGACCTGCTGACCGGCATCAGCGAGCGGCGAATCTCCGTCGTAGAGGTGGAGACGCCCGAGGCGTCGCCGTTCGCGAAGTCACTGCTGTTCGGGTACGTGGGCGCGTTCATGTACGAGGGCGACACCCCGCTCGCCGAGAAGCGTGCCGCAGCGCTGGCACTCGACCAGAGCCTGCTGTCCGAGCTGCTCGGCCGCACCGAGCTGCGCGAGCTACTCGACGCCGAGGTCGTACTGCGCACCGAGGCCGAGCTGCAACGCCTCGCCGAGGACCGGCGTGCCCGCGACGGCGAAGGACTCTTCGACGTACTACGCCTGATCGGGCCGCTGTCATTGAACGAGGCGTCCCAACGATGCGTCGACGGCTCGGACGCCGAAGCCTGGCTGACCGAGCTCGCCGCCGCTCGTCGAGTGGTCCGGGTGCGGATTGCCGGCGAGCATCGATGGGCCGTGGTGGAGGACGTCGCGCGGTTGCGTGACGCGCTCGGGGTGCCGCTGCCTCCTGGGATCGCCGAAGCCCACGCTGAATCTGTGGCGGACCCGATGGGCGATCTGGTGTCGCGCTACGCCCGCACCCACGGGCCTTTCCGCGCCATCGATCTGGCGACACACTTCGGCATCGGCGTGGCGGTCGTGTCCGACACTCTGCGTCGGCTGGCAGCGGCCGGGCGGGTGGTCGAGGGCGAATTCCTGCCTGGCGGAATCGCGATGGAGTGGTGTGACAGCGAGGTCCTGAGGCTGCTCCGTCGCCGGTCGCTCGCCGCACTGCGCAAGGAGGTCGAGCCGGTCGACCCGTCCGCGCTCGCGCGATTCCTCCCTGCCTGGCAAGGCATCACCAGCAGTCGCGGCCGTGGGTACGACGTGCTGCTGGGTGCAGTTGAGCAACTGGCGGGCTGTGCGGTCCCTGCGTCAGCGCTGGAGTCGATTGTGCTGCCGTCGCGAGTCCCTGGGTACCAGCCATCGATGCTGGACGAGCTGACCGCGACTGGTGAGGTGGTGTGGGCCGGGTCTGGGTCTTTGCCCGGTACGGACGGCTGGGTCTCGTTGCACCTCGCGGACAACAGCGACCTCACGCTGCCCGATCCGGATCCGTCCTTCGAGATCGGCGAGACCCATCAAGCGGTGCTGGACGCGTTGGCCGGTGGCGGCGCGTTCTTCTTCCGCCAACTGAGTGATGTCGTCGGCGCGACGGCTGGGGTGGTCGACGACGAGACGATGGTCGGCATCTTGTGGGATCTCGTCTGGGCCGGGCATCTCACCAACGACACCTTGGCGCCGGTACGGTCGCTGGTCGGCGGCGGCCGGGGCACCCACCGCACGCGTCGTGCTACGCCTCGCGCGCGACCTGGGCGTCCGTTGAGGCCGGGGCGTCCGGCGATGCCTGCACGGAGCGGTCCGCCGACGGCAGGTGGGCGTTGGTCGTTGCTGCCCGAGCGCAATGAGGATGCGACCAGACGAGCCCATGCGGCGGCGGAGACGTTGCTTGATCGCTATGGGATCGTCACGCGTGGCTCGGTCATTACAGAGCGGACGCCAGGCGGGTTCGCGGCGGTGTACAAGGTGCTGAGCGCGTTCGAGGAGTCCGGGCGGTGCCGGCGTGGGTACTTCGTGGCTGGGCTGGGGGCGGCGCAGTTCGCGTTACCGGGGGCGGTCGACCGGTTGCGGGCGATGGCCGAGTTGCCTACTGGAGAGCTGGGTTCCGGTGGGTCTGGGTCTGGTGGCTTGGGGTCTGGGTCTGTTCGGTCGGGGGCCGGCGGTCGGGCGAAGGAGGAGCCTGCGGCGCGTGCCGTAGTACTGGCTGCTTCCGATCCGGCCAATCCCTATGGCGCGGCACTGCCTTGGCCCGAGCGGGAGAACGCGGGCGGGCACCGACCTGGACGGAAGGCGGGCGCACTTGTGATGCTCGTCGACGGGCGACTGATCGTGTACGTCGAGCGTGGCGGGCGGACCGTGCTGAGCTTCACCGAGGATCCGGAACTGTTGCAACCGGCCGTGGATGCGCTGGCGCTGGCGATCAGGGACGGGCACCTGGGCAAGCTCAGCGTGGAGACGGCCGATGGCGAACAGGTGCGGCATACGGCGTTCGGTGATGCGCTGGCCAAGGCCGGGTTCCATGCGACTCCGCGCGGTCTGCGGCTCCGGGCGTGAGCCATGCCTGAGGGAGATACCGTCTGGCGCGCATGCAAGCGCCTCGATCAGGCCTTGGGAGGGCATGAGCTGATCGAGACGGACTTCCGGGTACCGACGCTGGCCACCACGGACCTCAGCGGGCGGACCATGCTCGAAGTTGTTGCGAAGGGCAAGCACTTGCTGATGCGGCTGTCCGGCGGGCTGACCATCCACAGTCACTTCCGGATGGACGGCAGCTGGCATCTGTACCGGCCGGGCGAGTCCTGGAAGGGCGGTCCGGATCATCAGGTGCGGGCGGTGCTGAGGACCGCTGACTGGACAGCTGTGGGGTATCGGCTGCCAGTGCTGGAGCTGGTCGCGACCGAGCAGGAAGACACCGTGGTGGGTCATCTGGGGCCGGATCTGCTCTCACCTGACTTCGATCGGGAGCTAGCGCTGGCCAACCTCGCTGCTGAGCCGGAGCGGACGATCAGCGAGGCTCTGCTGGATCAGCGGAATCTGGCCGGGATCGGCAACTTCTATCGGACCGAGGTCTGCTTCCTGCTCGGTCTGCATCCATGGCGGACGGCGGGGTCCGTCGATCTGGCAGCGACGGTGGATCTCAGTCGCCGGCTGATGAAGGCGAACCTCCGGCACGCGGCCCAGGTGACGACGGGCGTTGACCGGCCCGGCCAGCGGTCCTATGCGTTCGAGCGGCCCGGCAAGCCGTGCCGGCGGTGCCGGACGACGATCCGGACGGCGCCGATCGGCGAGCCACCCCGGGAGCGGGTCAGCTACTGGTGTCCCACCTGCCAGCCCGAACCCTGAAACCACCTGTGGATGAACCGCTGAACCGGCGCGCAGCCGGATACCTTCCCTGACGAGTCGAACATTTGTTCGAGTCCGAGAGGAGAGGTTCATGTGCGACATCTGCGGCGGCGTCACGAATCCGGAGTACGAGCAGCGACTGCGGAGCAACATCCGCAAGCACGGCTGGACCGTGCAGTTCATCGAGGGTGCGGACGACCGGAATCCGGCCTACGCCTACACCCTCGGAATGAGCCTGCACGGGCACCCGGAGTTCGTCACCTTCAACTGCCATCCGGGCTTCGTCGCGGGCGAGTTCCAGCCGCTCGCGGAGGCGGTGCTGTCCGGGCGCCGGTTCGACGAAGGCGATGACCTCGGCGATCTCCTGCAGCCGCGGCTGCTCCGGGTGCCGGACTCGAGCACACACCTCTACACCGCAAACACCATGTTCAGGCAGCCTGGAGAGCCACCCATCGCGGCACTACAGCTGGTCTGGCCGACCAGGACGCCGTGGCTGGAGAGCGGACGATGAACGTCCGTGAGCCGCCAGGGTCAGGCAGCGGAGGCAACGACCTCGGGCTCGATGGCCGGATGGGCCAGCACCAGGGCCTCTTCGCGGGCCAAATCCTCGCTCACCTCGGCGAAGACCGTCGACAGCGGCACTTCCAGTGCCATGCAGATGGCGGCGAGAAGCTCGCTCGACGCCTCTTTCTGGCCACGCTCGACCTCGGACAGGTAGCCCAGGCTCACCCGAGCATCAGCGGACACCTCGCGCAGAGTGCGCCCCTGGCGCAGCCGCTTGCGCCGCAGGACGTCGCCCAGGAGGCCACGAACCAGCACCATGAGGTTTCTCCCTTCCGCCTGTCGGACCGAACCTACTCGCACCGTAGCTCGACCGTGGGGACCAACGGTACCCGTTGCCGGGTCACTACTCCTCGCAATGTCCAGCTTCGGTGCGCCGTGCCAGTCTGCCCTACCTGTTCCCATGGTGGTCTCAACACCCCGATCAAGCCAGTTCTTCCGCCACCAAGTCGGCGGCGAGTTCCAGGACGGCCTGCACGCTCCCCTGCCGGACGGCCGCCCGATCACCGCTCAGAGCCAGCTTCCGGACCCGTACTGTGCTCGGCCCCGCCGCCGCCACATAGACGGTGCCGGCCTCGACACCCGCCTGCGGGTCCGGACCGGCCACACCGGTCGTGGCTAGCCCGTAGGTGGCCCCAAGGCGCTCCCGGACACCCGTGGCCAGAGCAGCGGCCGTGTCAGGGTGAACCGGGCCCACATCGGCCAGCAGATCTGCTGGGACGCCGGCCAGGGTGGCCTTCAGATCGGTCGCATAGACGACGACTCCGCCTCGATAGACCGCTGACACGCCTGGCACGTCTGTCAACGCGGCGCCGACCAGGCCGCCGGTCAGCGACTCCGCCGTCGCGAGGGTCTCCCCGCGCTCCTTCAACCGCGCAACCAGCCCCAGCAACACCTCCTGGGAGTCAGCTTGGTTCGCGGTCACGGGAGCGGGCGCTTTGCGGCGGCTCGGAGGCGGAGGGCGCGGCCTACGTAGTCGAGACCGGTGATGATCGTGACGATGACGGCGGCGGCCATGAAGACGATCGCGGTCCAGTGCACGACGGCGACCGAGTGCCACGGAAGGAGGTAGAGGCCGAGGGCGATCGCCTGCAGGACCGTCTTGAGCTTGCCGCCGCGGCTGGCCGGCATCACGCCGTGCCGGATCACCCAGAACCGGAGCGCGGTGACACCCCATTCGCGAACCATCACGACGATGGTGACCCACCAGGGCAGGTCGCCGAGGATCGAGAGGCCGATGAACGCTGCCCCGGTGAGTGCCTTGTCGGCGATCGGGTCGGCGATCTTGCCGAAGTTGGTGACCATGTTCCAGCGGCGCGCGATGTCGCCGTCGAACCGGTCGGTGACGATCGCGACCACGAAGGCGGCGGTGGCGAGCAGCCGGTTGCCGTCGCTCGCACCGGCGTCGCGGAGCAACAGCCAGACGAACAGCGGGACCAGGACGAGCCGCAGGACGGTCAGCGCGTTCGCCACATTCCAGGCGCTGGGCGCGCTGAGCTGGCCGGCGGCCGCTCGCGGCACCGGGTTCGTCGGCGGGATCGTCACGCGGTCAGGTTAGCTGCCGGAACGCCCTCTCGGGTGCGTACCTGCGCGCCGAAGGCGGCGATCAGGTCGACGCCTTCGGTCCCGACCACCTCGGCGGTGACCAGATCGCCGATCGCGAGGTCGGCCGGGAAGTCGGTGAGGGTCGTCGAGCCGTCGACCTCGGGGCCCTGGTGGGCGGCGCGGCCTTCGGCGGTGTCGCCGTCGATCGACTCGACCAGGATCTCGACGGTCTCGCCGATGCGGGCCTCAGCGCGGGCCGAGGTCAGGTCCTCGGCGAGCCGGGTGACGCGGTCCAGGCGGGCCGCGATGGTGTCCTCGTCGAGCTTGCCGTCGTAGGTCTCCGCCTCGGTGCCGTCTTCGTCCGAGTAGCCGAACACCCCGATCGCGTCGAGGCCGGCGCGGGAAAGGAAGTCGCAGAGAATGTCCACGTCCTCCTCGGTCTCACCCGGGAAGCCGACGATCACATTGCTCCGGATGCCGGCTGTCGGCGCCTGGGCGCGGACCTGGGCGATCAGCTCGAGGAAGCGCTCGGAGTCACCGAAGCGACGCATCCGCCGCAGGAGCGGGCCGGACGCGTGCTGGAAGGAGAGGTCGAAGTACGGGACGACGCCGGGGGTCGAGGCCATCGCCGTGATCAGGGTCGGGCGCATCTCGGCGGGCTGCAGGTACGAGACGCGGACGCGGGTCAAGCCCGGCACCTCGGCGATCTCTGCGACCAGGGTCTCGAGCAGGCGGAGGTCGCCGAGGTCCTTGCCGTAGGAGGTGGAGTTCTCGGAGACCAGGAAGACCTCGCGGACACCGTTCTCGGCGAGCCAGTGCGCCTCGCCGAGCACCTCGGTCGGGCGGCGGGAGACGAACGCACCACGGAAGGCGGGGATCGCACAGAACGCGCACCGGCGGTCGCAACCGGACGCCAGCTTCAACGGAGCCATCGGCCCGCCATCCAGCCGACGCCGAACGATGCGCGGACCGCTGGCAGGCGCCGAGGCGAGATCGGGAGCGTCGATGGTCAGCTCAGCGGGATCAGAGGCCTTGACCGTACGACCCTTCAGCCCCTGCTCACGCTGGGCGTCGTCACCCGCACCGTTCAGGATCTGCTGCGCGGTCGCCCTGGTGTCGCCAAGCACTCCCGGTGTCTCGCTGACCCCGGTGTCGCTGTTCGGCCGGCGCCCCGAGCCCGCTCCGGTGTCGCCGTCCAGATCCTGCGCGGCGTTGGCCCCGGTGTCGCCGTTCAGGCCCTGCGTGGCGGCGTTCGGGGGCTGGTGGGCGGTATCGCCGTGGCCGGGGAGGGCTACGCCTTGGGCGGTTGCGCGGTCGGCGGGGGCCAGTGGGAGGAGTTTGCGGCGGTCGCGGGGGACGTGGGACTGGTGTTTGGTGCCGGCGAGGATCGAGCGGAGTTTTTCGGAGATGTCCGCGTAGTCGTCGAAGCCGAGGACGGCGTCGGTCTCGGGGAGCGCCTCGGCCAGTTGTTCGCCGTAGCGCTCGGCCAGGCAGCCGACGGCTACGACAGCTTGCGTGCGGCCGGACTCCTTGTAGTCGGAGGCGGCGAGCAAGGTGTCGACCGAGTCCTTCTTGGCGGCCTCGACGAATCCGCAGGTGTTGACCACCACGGTGTCGGCCTCGGCGGCATCCTCGACGAGCCGGAAGCCACCGGCTTCGAGCCGGCCGGCCAGCTCCTCGGAGTCGACGTCATTGCGAGCACAGCCCAGCGTGACCAGGGCGACGGTGGTGGGAGTCGTAGTCATCACCCACGAGTATGACCCCTCCCCCGACCCCACCGAAATCAACGCCATCCACCCCAACCTCACGCGCCATACCCTGCAGCCACCTCCCACCCCACCGAGAGAACCCCACCTCAACACGACCCCAACCCTCCAAGGCAAAGACCTCACCCAAACCACCTCAGCCACCTTCACCCCTCCGCCACCTCCACCTCTCCGCCGCTGCGCCGCTGCGCCGCGGCCGGGCGCTGGAGTCCGGCGCTGCGATCGGACACTGGAGTCCGGCGCTGCGGTCAGGCGCTGAAGCCAGCGCTGCGGTCAGACGTCGGAGCCGGACGCTGCGGTCAGACGCTGCAGCCCGGCGCTGCGGTCGGGCGCTGGAGCCGGGCGCTGGAGTCCGGCGCTGCGATCGGGCGTTGGAGTCCGGCGCTGGAGTCCGGCGCTGCGGTCAGGCGCTGCGCTCAGACGTCGGAACCGGACGCTGCGGTCAGGCGTTGGAGCCGGACGCTGCGGTCAGGCGCTGCACCCAGGCGCTGCGATCGGACGCTGCAGCCCGGCGCTGCGGTCAGGCGCTGCACCCAGGCGCTGCGATCGGACGCTGCAGCCCGGCGCCACGGC
>NZ_BAAAHK010000016.1:0-61903 GCF_039525325.1 Kribbella koreensis | reverse complement strand
AAAGACGAGGGGGTGGTTAGAGGGATTGGCGGTGGGTGGGGGAGAGGCGCCAGCCGGTGGGGGTGTATTCGATTAGGTGGGAGTCGGCGAGGGTTTCTAGGCATTCTTGGGTGGTGTCGAGGTCTAGGCCGGCGGTGGTGGCTATGCGGGTGGCGGGGGCGGGGCGCAGTACGGGGACGGCGTCCAGGGTGCGACTCAGGTCGTGGTCCAGGTGGTCGGTGATCGTGGTGGGGGCGTGGGGGTAGGGGGTGGTGTGGGTGCCGATCGGGGAGATTACCTCCAGGATGTCGGCGACGTTCGTGGCTAGGGCGGCGTTGCGTTCGCGGATCAGGAGGTGGACGCCTTCGGACATTCGCGAGGTGATGGGGCCGGGGACGGCTAGGACCTGGCGGCCGCATTGTTCGGCCCAGCCGGCGCTGTTGAGGGCGCCGCTGCGGATGGCGGCTTCGACTACGACGGTGCCGAGGGTTGTTGCAGCGATGAGTCGGTTGCGGGCCAGGAAACGTAGTTTTGTGGGGGAGCAGCGGGGCGGGAGTTCGCTGATCAGCAAGCCTGTTTCGGCGATTCGGTCGAAGAGAGCGGTGTTGCTCTTGGGGTAGCTGACATCGACTCCACACGCGAGTACAGCAACGGTCGGACCGCCGCTTGCGAGGGCTCCGCGGTGGGCGGCGGCATCGATGCCATAGGCGCCGCCGGAGACGACTGTCACCCCCTCATCGGCAAGCCCCGCAGCCAGTTCGCCGGCTGCGTTTTCGCCGTACGCCGAACAGGCACGCGCACCCACCACGGCAACAGACTTGGCCAACGTCTCCCGCAGTTGCGCCGGACCGCGAACCCAAAGCCCGAACGGCACGCCGCCCCGACGACTCTGGAGCCCGGCGTCGGCGAGCACCTCCACCTGCTCGGGCCACTCGTCATCACCTGGGATGACGAACCGTGCGCCAGCCGCCGCCGCGCGCTCCAGATCAATCTCCGGCCGCGCCTCCGCCACCCGCGAAGACCACCGCTCGAACATCGGCCGCTTCTCATGCAACGCCTCCCACAGCTCCAACACGTCCATCCCTTCAAATGCTGTGATCGCTGCCGGATCCCCCGGCTCCACCACCCGAACCAACCCGGCCCGAGCCAGCCGCTCCGCATCAACTTCATCCGTCCCATCACCACCCGAGGCGACAGACGTACATCCATCCGCCGGCCCCGTCCGGTGCGGAGGCGTGCGGTCGCCCAGGTCCGTTGCCCGGTGGGAAGACGAGCGCTCGCTGACGAAGAGCGGCTCACTCAGAGGCGTGCGCTCGTCGATGTGGGTCGGCTCGCGCGGAGGTATGTGCGCGTCGATGTGGGTCGGCTTGTCCGGGCGTGGGTGGTCGTCCTTCGGTGTGCGCTTGGGTGCGGAGGCTGGCTCGTGCGGAGGAGGGCGGTCGCGCATGAAGGCGGGCTCGCAGGAACGGTTGTGTTCGTAGGTGGCGGCTGGCTGGCGGAGAGCGTGCTCGTCCGGGGCGGGGGTGGTGGTTGCGTGTGGAGTGGTCGGGGACGGGGGTGGTGTGGTCATGAGGTGAGCTTTCTGAGGGGGCGGTCGTTGGTTAGTGGGGTTAGTGGGACGCCGGTGCGGAGTTGGAAGGCTGTGTGGGTCAGGGGGACTGTGGGGATGGGGGCGCCGGCTAGGTCGGCGAGGGTCCAGGCGACGCGGGAGACTCGGTCGAAGCCTCGGGCGGTGAGGCGGCCGGCGGCGTAGAGGTCTTCCAGAAGGCGTTGACTGGAATCGTCGATGGGGTATTCGCGGCGCAGGATCGGGCCGGGGATCTCGCTGTTGAGGGTCCAGCCGGTGCCTTGGTAGCGGTGGGCCTGGCGTTCGCGGGCCAGGCGGACCCGGGCGGCGACCTGGGCGGTGGATTCTGGGCGGTCGGCTTCGCCTTCGCCGCGGGCGGCGGGGAGGATCTGGCGCTGGATGTCGATCCGGTCCTTGATCGGGCCGCTGATGCGCTGGCGGTAGCGGTTGAGATTTTGCGGGGTGCAGTTGCAGACGTTGTTCGGAGTTCCGGCCAGTCCGCAGGGGCAGGGGTTGGCGGCGAGGACCAGCAGGAATCGGGCTGGGAACTTCGCGACCGCCGCTGCCCGGTGAACCTCGATGAAGCCCGACTCGAGCGGCTGGCGCAGCGTGTCGAGGGTCAGAGGGTGCATTTCGGGAGCTTCATCTATGAACAAAATGCCTCGATGCGCACAGCTGATCGCGCCGGGGCGGGGCATGCCGGAGCCGCCACCGATGAGGCTGGGCAGGGACGCAGTGTGGTGCGGGGCGATGAAGGGCGGTCGCACCACCAGCTCGGCGTCGTTGGTGAGCAGGCCGGCCAGCGAGTGGACTGCGGACACCTCGAGGGAGTCGTCGGTGCTGAGGTCGGGCAACAGGCCCGCCAGACGCTCGGCGAGCATCGTCTTGCCCGAGCCTGGTGGGCCGTGCAGGAAGATGTGATGGCCGCCGGCGGCGCTCGCCTCGATCGCCTTGCGTCCTTCGCGCTGGCCGAGGACGTCGTGCAGATCGACCTCCGGCACCCGGGTGAGCGACTCGGAGATGAGCCGGGGCTCCGCCCGTGGCGGGTCCTCGTCGGGCATCTCGGTCTGGCGGAGCAGCGCGAGCACCTGGCGCAGTGACCGCATCCCGTAGACCTCGATCCCGGGCACCAGCCGTGCCTCGCCCGCGTTCAGTTCGGGGACGATGACGCGTTCGAAGCCCGATCGGGAGGCGGCCAGCGTCATCGCGAGCGCGCCGCGAACCTCTCGCATCCGCCCGTCCAGGCCGAGCTCGCCGATGATCGCCACGTGGCGCAGGCGTGCGTTGTCGACCACGCCGGCGGCCGCGAGGAGCGCGCAGGCGATGCTGACGTCGTAATGCGAGCCTGTCTTCGGCAGGGTCGCGGGGGACAGGCCGATGGTCACCTTGCGGTCGGGGAACTTCTCGCCGCTGTTGACGACGGCGGCCCGGACCCGGTCGCGGGCCTCGGACAGCGAGGTGTCGGGCAGGCCGATCAGCGTGGTCTTCGGCAGGCCCTGGGCGATATCGGCCTCGATCTCGACGAGGTGGCCCTCCAGGCCGACGAGGGCGACGGACCAGGCCTGGGCGAGCGGCATCAGGCCACGCCCCTGACATGGTCGACGCTGGGCGCGCCGCGGTACGGCAGGAGCACGGCGACGATGTCGATCCGGACCTCGCCAGGGCGCACCTCGTGCTCCCGCAGCCAGTGGCCGACCAGTTGGCGCAGCTTGCTGAGCTTGCGGTACGTGATCGACTCGAGCGGGCTGCCGTAGCCCAGCCCGCGCCGGGTCTTCACCTCGCAGACGACGAGGGTCCGGTTCTCCCGGGCGACGATGTCGATCTCGCCCTGGCCGCACCGCCAGTTGCGCTCCAGGATCGTGAAGCCGTTCGCCACGAGGTACCTGGCGGCGAGATCTTCGCCGTACTTCCCGACCGCTTCCGTGGTTCGCATCGATGACCACCTCCGGCTGAAGAACATGCCGAGGTTTCGCCGACTACGAAAACGACTTCGGGGCCTGTGGAAAACAGGCCCCGAAGTCGTCAGTTACGCATGTGCTTGCCGCGCGTCGATTGCTTCGACGGTGGTGGCGTCCGGACCGCCCGGAGCTCGCCGGAGTCGTGCTCGCTCCGGATCGCCTGCAGGCCGCCCGTGCCCGGGTCGGTGTCGCCGATGTCGAAGTCCCAGCTGTCCTCGTTGGCCAGCCGGCTGTGCCAGCGGCCGTAGAGGCCGTAGATGGCCAGGCCGACCGCCATCCAGATCGCGAACTTCGTCCAGGTGCTGGTCCGCAGGTTGAGCATCAGCCACAGCGTCGCGGCCAGCGACAGCAGCGGGATCAACGGCACCATCGGGACCCGGAAGCCACGCTCCAGGTTCGGCTCGGTACGCCGCAGTGTCAGCACTCCGACCGCACAGAACGCGAAGCAGAACAGCGCGCCGATGACGAGCAGCTCCTCGAGGTCGAGGACCTTCGGGTACAGCGTCAGTGCGATCGCCGCCGCACCGGCCGCGGTGGCCGCACGGGCGGGCGAGGAGTAGACCCGGCTGACCCGGCCCAGGCTCTTCGGCAGGAGGCCGTCACGGCCCATGTTGAAGAGCACCCGGCTCTGTGCGATCAACACGACCATGATCACCGTCATCAAGGCGAGCAAGGCCCCGAGATTGACCACGTTGGCCGCCCAGCCCTCGCCGACGGCCGACATCGCCTCCGACACCGGTGCGGCGCCGCCCAGCTGGCTGGACGGGCGCATCCCGACCAGGACGACCGCCATCGCGACGTACAGGATCGTGACGGCGCCGACGCCGAGCAGCATGCCCTGCGGGACCGTCTTGCGCGGGCTGCGGGCGTCCTCGGACGCGGTCGCGATCAGGTCGAATCCGATGAAGGCGAAGACGATCGAGCTGGCCGCGGTGAAGATGCCCATCAGGCCGAACGAGCCGAACGAGGAGTCCAGGATCCAGCTGAGCAGGGTCGGACTGGCCGTTGCCGGGGCCGGTCGTGCGTCGGGGACGAACGGCTTGTAGTTGTCGAAGTTGATGTGCGTGGCGCCGACGACGACGACCAGCAGGATCACCGCCACCTTCGCCAGCACCACGACGGTGAGCACGCGGGACGACAGCTTGGTGCCGGTGACGATCAGCGCGGTCAGCACCAGCAGCAACAGCGGCGCGACCAGGTTCAGCTTGGCGTCGGGGCCGAAGAACTGGGCCACGCCGGCGGGCAGGGTGACGCCGAATCCGTCCAGGGTCGCGAGGAAGTACGCCGACCAGACGCGCGCCACGATGGCCGCCGCGGTCACGAGCTCGAGCACCAGCGCCCATCCGACCAGCCAGGCCCACATCTCGCCGAAGGTCACATAGCTGAAGGTGTACGCGCTACCTGAGACGGGGATCGTCGACGACAGTTCGGCGTAACAGGCCGCAGCCAGTACGCAAACCACCGCCGCGATCAGGAACGACACAATCACCGCGGGGCCGGCGACGTTGGCCGCCTGCTTTCCGCTGAGACTGAAAATGCCGGACCCGATCATCACACCTAGTCCGAGAACGACTAGGTCGCGACGACCGAACAGGCGCGGCAGACGGTGCCGCGCATCCTCGACTCGAGTGAACGCCGACTCGACCGGCAGGCGCCGGCCTACGGTCTGTCCGTTCGCTGAGGGGGCCATGGTCAGGGGTGCCTCCGTTGCTACTAGGGCAATCGGGCCGAACAGTAGTCGACCAGTGGGGATTCGGGCCAGACCTCCTCAGGTATCTGCCGCGCGGTGGCTTGCGATGCCGCTGCCACTCCCGCATGGTCAGGACATGGTGCCCGACGAGGTCAGCGCAACGCCTTCCAGGGCGGAAGATTTCGCTGTGTTACTGGCTGACTACGAACGGCATCTGACGGCGGAAAGAGACCTCAGCAAACATTCCGTCCGAGCCTACATGGGCGATGTGATGGATTTAATCGATCATTTGACTCGGCTTGGTCACGATGATCTGAGCGGTCTCGATATTCGTGGTCTGCGGTCCTGGCTGGCCAAGCAGCAGAGTCTCGGCAAGTCGCGGACCACGATCGCGCGGCGCGCGACCGCCGCCCGGGTCTTCACCGCCTGGGCGCAGCGGACCGGGCGGATCGAGACCGATCCAGGCGCGTTGCTGGCCAGCCCGAAGCCGCACAAGTCGCTGCCGGGCGTGCTGGGGCAGGCCGACACGCGGGCGGTGCTCGACGCCGCGGCGGTCGCCGCGGACGACGGCAGCCCGGTCGGGCTCCGCGATCTGGCGATCATGGAGTTGCTCTACGCAACGGGTATCCGGGTCGGCGAGCTCTGCGCCATCGATGTCGACGACGTCGACGCGGGCCGGCGGGTGATCCGCGTCTTCGGCAAGGGCCGTAAGGAACGGTCGGTGCCGTACGGCGTACCGGCAGGGGTTGCTCTGGATGGGTGGCTGGACGGGGCGCGGCCGAAGTTGTTCCGGCCCGGGAGCGGGCCGGCGTTGTTCCTCGGAGCCCGGGGGGCACGGATCGATCAGCGGACCGTACGGCGGCTCGTGCACGCCCGGATGGCGGCGGTCGACGCGCCGGACCTGTCGCCGCACGGGATGCGGCACACGGCCGCGACCCACCTGCTCGAAGGCGGCGCGGATCTGCGCAGCGTGCAGGAGTTGCTCGGTCACGCTTCGTTGGCGACCACCCAGATCTACACGCACGTGTCGGGGGATCGGCTGCGACGCGCCTACGAACAAGCGCATCCACGCGCCTGACCTGGGGCCTCGATACGGCAGACTGCGGAGTATGCGGGTTTCGGCGAAGTCTGACTATGCGTTGCGGGCGCTGATCGAGATCACCCAGCGATGGGTGGCGAACGATCCCTCGGTGGTGTCTGCCGAGGAGCTCAGTCGTGCGCAGGGGATTCCGCACGGGTTCCTGCAGGGGATCCTCGCCGACCTGCGGCGGGCGGGTGTGCTGTCGAGCCAGCGTGGTCAGTCGGGCGGGTGGAAGCTCGCCGTCGACCCGAACGAGGTGTCCGTGGCCGACGTCATGCGGGCGGTGGACGGGCCGATCGTGAGCATCTCCGGAGTGCGGCCCGAGAGCGTCGCGTACAACGAGCGGGCGGTCGTGCTGCAGCGGGTGTGGATCGCCGCGCGGGCGAGCCTGCGGGACGTGCTGGAGCACACGACGCTGACCGACCTGGCCAAGGGCAAGCTGCCGGCTGGTGTCGAGCGTCGCTCGAAGGACGAAGACGCCTGGCAGGCGCGGGTCCCGGGGAGCTGATCCGGGGTCGGTTCGGCGGGGCATCAGTGCCGCCGGATCAGGAGGCTGCCGATGAGCGTGCCTGCGGCGGCCAGACCGACGACCACGCTGGAGGCGAAACCGCCGCGAGGTGAGGCCTCAACGGCCGGCGGAGAGGCCTGCCGGCGTGGGATGCGTGAGTCGGCCGGCTGTTGGGCTGTTGGCGGGGTAGTTGGGCGTGGCGGAGGGAGCTCCGCAGGCATGGCTGTTGGCGGGGTGGCTTGGATGGGCGCGCTGTCGTGGCGGGGTGCGGGTGGGCCTGGGACTGGGGCGTTGGGGTCGGCTGGGGTCGTTGGCAGTAGGCGGACTGGGTGGTGGGGGAGTAGGGAAAGCGGGTTCAGGTAGGTGGTGGACTCGAGTAGGCCCCAGTGGAGGCAGGTTGCTGGGGCACAGTGGGAGGCGGCTGCTGAGAGGTGGCCTAGTGGGGTGCCTGGGGTGACTTGGGTGCCTTTGCGGACTGTGGGGATGACCGGTTCGTAGGTGGTGCGGAGCGGGCCGGTGGCGATGACGATGACGCCGCGGCCGGCGAGGGGACCGGCGTACGTGACTGTGCCGGAGGTGGCGGAGCGGACCTGCTGGCCGGGAGAACCGCGGAGGTCGAGGCCGCGGTGGCCGGGGAGCCAGGGCTTGGGCGGGGGCGCGAAGCCGCGCACGACCTCGGGGCGAGGAGAGAGTGGCCAGACCGCAGCCGGCTGCGCCGGAGCGGCGGTCGGAGGGGCAGGCGCGGGGGTGGCCCAGGCGGGGAGGGTCGCGGGGGTGGCCCAGGCTGGGAGGGGCGCCGGGGTGGCCCAGGAGGGGAGGGTTGCCGGGGTGGCCAAGGCTGTGATGGCGGCGGGCGCGGCGGCTGTCAGGGCGGTGGCTGGGGCGGGGTTGGTGGGGGTGGCCGGGGCTAGGAGGGCGACGGCGGCGAGGAGGGTGAAGGTCATACAGGGAATGTGCCGTTGGAGGTGGGGGATGGGGACTGGGAATCTGTGGGGGTGTGGACAAGTGGGGCCGGTTAGGTTTGGGTGGCGGGTTTCCCGTAGACTTTTGGTGGCGTCCCACGTGAGTGGGGCGACTTCGCACGCCCGCATGTCCCGAGACTGACTCCAGCAACCCTGGTGGCGGTGGGGGCGCACCACTCGGTCCCGGATCTTCGGGGTCGGTGCGCGCGGGTGTCAGGCGCAACGGACCAAACCCGGTCCGCTGCGGGACAACCGAGACTGTGCCGTCCGAGTGTGCAACGCCGGGCCGGCACGACAGGAGGAACACCTCATGGCCGTCGTGACCATGAAGCAGCTGCTCGAGAGCGGCGTCCACTTCGGGCACCAGACCCGTCGCTGGAACCCGAAGATGAAGCGATTCATCTTCACCGAGCGCAACGGCATCTACATCATCGACCTGCAGCAGTCGCTGTCGTACATCGACCGCGCCTACGAGTTCGTCCGGAGCACCGTCGCCTCCGGCGGCGCGATCCTGTTCGTCGGCACCAAGAAGCAGGCCCAGGAAGCGATCGCCGAGCAGGCGACCCGGGTCGGCATGCCCTACGTGAACCAGCGCTGGCTGGGCGGCATGCTCACCAACTTCCAGACCGTCAACAAGCGGCTCCAGCGCCTCAAGGAGCTCGAGCTGCTGGACTTCGACGACGTCGCCGCCTCCGGTGTGACGAAGAAGGAGCTGCTGCAGAAGCGTCGCGAGCACGACAAGCTGCTCAAGACCCTCGGCGGCATCCGCGACATGGGCCGCGTTCCGGCCGCTGTCTGGATCGTCGACACCAAGAAGGAGCACCTCGCCGTCGACGAGGCGCGCAAGCTCAAGCTGCCGATCATCGGCATCCTGGACACCAACTGCGACCCGGACGAGGTCGACTTCCCGATCCCGGGCAACGACGACGCGATCCGTTCGGTCGGCCTGCTGACCCGCGTGGTCGCCGACGCCGTCGCCGACGGTCTGATGTCGCGCGGTGGCCAGGGCGCGGCCGCGGCCGGCGAGGAGCTGGGTGCCGAGGAGCCGCTGGCTGCTTGGGAGCGCGAGCTGCTGGAGAGCCAGAACGGCGCCACCACGGAGGCGAAGGCCGCCGAGGCCCCCGCCGCTGAGGCCACCGCCGTCGAGACCCCGGCCGCCGAGGCCGCTGTCGAGGCCCCCGCCGCCGAGGCTCCGGTTGCCGAAGAGGCCCCGGCCGCTGAGGCGACCGAGGCGCCGGCTGCCGACGAGGCGCCGAAGACCGAGGCCTGACCGGTCTGTCACCGCAGGGAGCCGGAGCCGCCGTACTACGGCAGCCCGGCGCCCGGCGGTGACAAAGCCGCCGGCCCGGCCCGTGCGGCGAATCCCATCAGCTGACGCACCACACAAGACTGAGAGATCGAGGAATGGCGAACTACACCGCCGCTGACGTGAAGCGGCTCCGCGACGCCACCGGCGCGGGCATGATGGACGCGAAGAAGGCACTCGAGACCACCGACGGTGACTTCGACAAGGCGATCGAGGAGCTGCGCATCCACGGCGCCGCCAAGGCCGCCAAGCGTGGCGCCGAGCGCTCCGCCACCAACGGCCTGGTCGCCGCCGCGGAGACCGCGATGGTCCAGCTCAACTGCGAGACCGACTTCGTCGCCAAGAACGAGCAGTTCCAGCAGCTCGCGGCCGACATCGTCGCGCACGCCGCCGCCAGCAAGGTCGGCGACGTCGAGGGTCTGCTCAGCGAGAAGCTGGCCGACGGCAAAACCGTCGCGGAGAACATCGAGGCGCTGGCCGCGGTGATCGGTGAGAAGCTCGAGCTCGGCAAGGTCGCCGTCTTCGACGGCAAGGTCGCGGCGTACATGCACAAGCGTGCGGCCGACCTCCCGGCCCAGGTGGGCGTGCTCGTCGAGTTCGAGGGCGACAACGCCGAGGCCGCCCGGGGCGCCGCCATGCAGGCCGCCGCGATGCGTCCGCTCTTCACCACCCGCGAAGAGGTCCCGGCCGAGACGGTCGAGAGCGAGAAGCGGATCGCCGAGGCGACCGCCCGCGAGGAAGGCAAGCCCGAGCAGGCGCTGCCGAAGATCATCGAGGGCCGGGTGAACGGCTTCTTCAAGGAGGTCGTGCTGCTCGAGCAGTCCTCGGTCCAGGAGAACAAGAAGACCGTGAAGGCGGTCCTCGACGAGGCCGGCGTGACCGTCAAGCGGTTCGCTCGCTTCGAGGTCGGAGCCTGACGGTTCACCGACCGAACAGCTAGTCAACGCAGTCGACGAGGAGGCCGGAGTCGTGACGGAAACCCTGGGTACCGAGACGAATCCGGCCTCCGAGCCGTTCGACCCGGCCTATCGCCGGGTGCTGCTGAAGTTGTCGGGTGAGGTGTTCGGCGGCGGCAAGCTCGGCGTCGACCCCGACGTGGTGAACTCGATCGCCAAGCAGATCGCCGAGGTGGTGCGCTCCGGCGTACAGGTCGCGGTGGTCGTCGGTGGCGGCAACTTCTTCCGCGGCGCCGAGTTGCAGCAGCGCGGGATGGAGCGCAACCGCGCCGACTACATGGGCATGCTCGGCACGGTGATGAACTGCCTGGCGCTGCAGGACTTCCTGGAGAAGCTGGGTGTCGAGACCCGGGTCCAGACCGCCATCACGATGGGCCAGGTCGCCGAGCCGTACATCCCGCGCAAGGCCGACCGGCACCTGTCCAAGGGCCGCGTGGTGATCTTCGGCGCCGGTTCCGGCATGCCGTACTTCTCCACCGACACGGTCGCCGCCCAGCGCGCGCTGGAGATCGGCGCCGAGACGCTGCTGATGGGCAAGCAGGGCGTCGACGGGGTCTACGACTCCGACCCCAAGAAGAACCCCGACGCGGTCAAGTTCGACCAATTGTCGTACGACGACTTCCTGTCCCGCGGGCTGCGGGTGGCCGACGCCACCGCGATCAGCCTGGCCCGCGACAACGCGTTGCCGATCGTGATCTTCGGACTCGAGGAGGGCAACATCGCCCGCGTCGTCCGGGGTGAGAAGATCGGGACGGTCGTCTCGCCGGGGCAGTAGTCACACGCACTAAGATCACGGCCAACACACGGGCCCAGGTCCGTCGTGGTGTAAACCAGCGTTCGTAGGGTTGGATCAGGCCGCACCGACGCGGCCCCGAGGAAGCGAGGAATGTCGTGATCGACGAAGCACTCCGCGAAGCCGAGCAGAAGATGGCGAAGGCCGTGGAGGTCGCCAAGGACGATTTCGCCGCGATCCGCACCGGCCGCGCGCACCCGTCGATGTTCTCGAACATCGTGGCGGACTACTACGGCTCGCCGACGCCGCTGCAGCAGCTGGCCGGTTTCCAGGTGCCGGACCCGCGGACCGTCCTGATCTCGCCGTACGACAAGGGCGCGATGGCGGCGATCGAGAAGGCCATCCGCGACTCCGACCTGGGCGTCAACCCGGGCAACGACGGCTCGGTGATCCGGGTGACCATGCCGCAGCTCACCGAGGACCGCCGCAAGGAGTACATCAAGGTCGCCAAGACCAAGGGCGAGGACGCCAAGATCTCGGTCCGCAGCATCCGCCGGCACGCGATGGACTCGATCGGCAAGTCGGTCAAGGACGGCGAGGCGGGCGAGGACGAGGGCAAGAGTGCTGAGAAGCGGCTGGACGGGATGACGAAGAAGTACGTCGACTCGATCGACCAGCTGCTCAAGCACAAGGAAGCCGAACTGCTCGAGGTGTGATGGGCGTCGACCAGAGCACGCCCGCGCCGAGCCGCGCCGGGCGCAACCTGCCCGCGGCGATCGGTGTCGGGGTCGGTCTCGGTGCGGTCATCATCGGTTCGCTCTTCTGGTACAAGGCTCTGTTCGTGCTCGTCGTGCTGGCCGCGGTCATCGCGGCCGTCGACGAGCTGGTCCGCGTGTTCCACGCCAGCGGCGCCAAGCTGTCCCGGATCCCGTTGTTCGCCGGTACGACGGCGATGCTGGTCGCCGCGTACTACGGTGGCCCGCTCGCCCTGCTGATCGCGATGGCGCTGACCGTGCTGGCGACGATCTTCTGGCGGATGCCCGGTGGTTCGATCGGCTTCGTCCGCGACGTCACCACCAACGTGTTCCTGATCGGGTACGTGCCGCTGCTGGCCGGGTTCGCGATCCTGCTCGTCCAGCCGGACCACGACGGCCCGAAGCGGGTGGTGACCTTCTTCCTGGTCGTCGTGGCCAGCGACGTCGGCGGCTACGTGGCCGGTGTGCTGTTCGGCAAGCACCCGATGGCGCCGACGATCAGCCCGAAGAAGTCCTGGGAAGGGTTCACCGGCTCCACGCTGGCTTGTATCGGCGCCGGCATCGGCTCCGTGGTCTGGCTGCTCGACGGCCCCTGGTGGGTCGGCGCGATCGTCGGCGCGGTGGCGGTGCTGACCGCGACGGTCGGCGATCTGGCCGAGTCGATGATCAAGCGCGACCTCGGGATCAAGGACATGTCGAACCTGCTGCCGGGTCACGGCGGCGTGATGGACCGGCTGGATTCCTTGCTGGCAACGGCTCCCGCGGCCTGGCTGTTGCTGCATCTACTCGTTTGACGTAGGCGGCGCCGCCGGGTTCGATGGCCGTATGACCATCGCACCCGACGGCCGCTCCCTGCACGGTGACATCGTCCGGCTGGACCGGCTCGTTGCCTCGGACATCGATTCCCTGTACGCCGCGATCGCCAGCGAGCAGGTCTATGCCGGCGGATTCGGCGGCGGGCCGGCCGCGATGCCGGCCAGCGTCGGCCACATGCGCGAGACGTGGATCCCCGCGGCTGCCAACCGCGTCGCGTACGTCGTCCGCCTGGCCGCCGACAGCGAACTGGGCGCCGAGGGCACCGTCGTCGGCACGTCGAGCCTGGCCGACGTCGATCTCCACAACGAGCGCACCCACCTCGGCTACACCGGGTACGCACCGGCCGTCTGGGGCACGAAGGTCAACCCCGCGGCGAAGCTCCTGCTGCTCCAGCACGCCTTCGAGGACTGCGGTTTCGGCCGGGTGAAGATCCAGACCGGCCTCGCCAACACCCGCTCCCAGGCCGCGATCGCCAAGCTCGGCGCGACGCGTGAGGGCGTTCTCCGCCGGCACATGAAGCTGGCCGACGGCTCCTGGCGTGACACCGTCGTCTTCTCGATCCTGGCCGACGAGTGGCCGGACGTCCGCAAGAAGCTCCAGGACCGGATCAGCGGCTAGTGAGGCTCCTGAGTCCAGCCAGCTCGCCGAGCAACCGATAGGACTCCAGCAGATCGGCGCGGTCGTACGTGTTCGTAGTGATCAGTACTTCGTCCGCGCCCGTCCGCTGCACCAACCCGCCCAGCGCGGCATCCACCTCCGCAGGCGTGCCGTAGATCTGCCCGCTGAGCGACTGCTCGAAGAACCCGCGCTCCTTCTCGGTCATGTCGAGCTCCAGCACCGTGGCGATCGACTGCAGCGGCGGGAACACGCCACGGGTCCGCGAGTACGCACTGGACCAGGCCTCAGGCAGCAGTAGTCGCCTAGCCGCTTCACCAGTCGCAGCCACGGCCACTGTGGCAGCCAGCACGACGTAAGGCGCACCCGCCCAAGCGGACGGCTGGAAGTCGGTGCGGTAGCGGTCGATGAGGCTCAGCAGCTCCTGCTCGCCTTTGACCCCAGCGATCACCAGGGGTAGTCCGAGCGAGGCTGCGAGCACAGCGCCTTCCCCGATCGCCAGCACGAACGGCGGCACGGTCAGGCCCTCGCCCGGACGTGCATGGACCTGCGGATGGTTCTGCTGAGTACCGGTGAAGTACCCGAGCAGCTCCCGCACCTGGTCGCTGAAGTCCTCCGCCGCGTCCTTCTCGACGCCCAGCGCCCGCCTGATCCCGTTGGTGAAGCCCACTGATCGCCCGAGCCCCATGTCGATCCGCCCCGGGAACAGCGACTCCAGTACGCCGAACTGCTCCGCCACAACCAATGGCTGGTGATTGGGAAGCATCACTCCACCAGTGCCAACGCGGATGCGAGACGTGGAAGCCGCCACCGCCGCCGCCAGGACAGTAGGAGCCGACCCGACCACCCCCGGCACGCTGTGATGCTCGGACACCCAGAACCGGTGGTACCCGAGCTCCTCGACCTGCCGCGCCAGCTGGACGGTTCCCCGAAGCGTCTCCGCCTCTGTCTCGCCCGCCCGGGTCCGCGACCGGTCCAGGACCGACAACGGGACCCCCGCGAGCGCAGTACCGGCCAGTGAATCCATGAAGAGTCCAACTGGCCCACCCAGGTCCCCATTCCCCGGTGACAGCGGCCGGTTTCGATCTGCGTCGAAATTGGCGGTGATATTTTCACGGCTCCCAGAGGGTGATGGAAATCTGATGACAACGCGCTGACCTGCGAAAACACCCCGATGTCAGTCGCTGAGCGTGCCCGGACGTGCCCGGAGAGTGGGTTTACAAGCCCGGCCGGAAGGAATCCACTGACATGTGCGACGGCCACGGAGGCCGCCGCGTCGAGGGCTTGAGGAGCTCACACATGAACAGTGATCTGTTCCAGCCGCCCGTGAGGCTCGGGAGGCGTACGACCACGAAGTTGAAGGCCGTGGCATGCGGTCTGGCCCTGATCGCCGGCGTGTCGATTCCGATGGCCGCGTCGGCCTCGGTGGCACCCGGACCGGCGGCCACTGCCCAGACAGGAGCCAAGGTCAGTACCGGGTTGTCGAGCGCCACGCTCGCCGCCAACCAGGCCGCCGCGGCCAAGAAGGTGCCGACGCTCGGCCACTCGACCCAGACCCTGCGCTCGCTGAGCATCCAGTTCCAGTACCAGCAGACCGGCTACTGGTGTGGCCCGGCCGCGACCCGGATGGCCCTGTCGGCGCGGATGTCGTCGCCGCCGAGCCAGCAGGAGCTGGCCAACCAGCTGCCCACCACGACCAACGGCACCGACTGGATCGGCCAGGTCACCCGGGTCCTCAACAACCGGCTCAACACCGGGTACTACGAGACCAAGGAGATGCCGAACGACCCGCCGACCCAGGCGCAGCGAAACCTGCTCTGGTACGACATCCAGTACGACATCGACCGCGGCTACGCGATCGTCGCGAACATCGTTGCCCCGGCCAACAACCACCCGCCGGGCTACCCGAACTACACGATCTGGCACTACTTCACGGTGATCGGCTACGACACCAGCGACTCGACCGTGCTGATCGCCGACCCGGCCGGCTTCGGCCCGGCGACGTACTGGCTGACCTTCAACCAGCTCGCCACCCTGATCCCGCCGAAGGGCTACTCCGCCTGACCTGAGCCTGGGTTGATGTGGCGACCTCGGTCGCCACATCAACCCATCGAGCGGAAAGATAAGTTTGAGGCTGTGACGACAGAGCCTCGGTTGGAGATCCACTACTGCACCCAGTGCCGCTGGCTGATGCGGGCGGCGTGGACCGCGCAGGAGTTGCTGACGACCTTCCCGAAGGAGCTGGGGGAGGTGGCGCTGGTCCCGGGGACCGGTGGGATCTTCGACATCTCGCTGCAAGGCGAGCTGCTCTGGTCGCGGAAGGCCGAGGGCGGGTTCATCGAGTTGCCGCTGCTGAAGCAAATGGTCCGGGACCGGATCGCGCCGGACCGGCAGCTGGGCCACTCCGACCGCAGGGCAGGCGCGACCGAGTTGTGATCCCCGGCACGTCGGGGATGTGAATTTGTGAATCGTCGACCGCCCGCGCGACAATGGGTTGCGATGACTACCTCCCTCCCGCTCGTTTTCGATGAGCCGCGCCGTGCCAAGAAGCCGCCGCGGCACCTGGCCGACCTCAGTGGGGAGGAGCGCCGCACCGCGGTGACGGCGCTCGGCGAGCCCGCGTTCCGGGCCAAGCAGTTGTCGAACCACTACTTCGCCCGGCTGACCGACGACCCGGCCGACATGACGGATCTGCCCGCCGCGACCAGGGACAAGCTGGTCGCCGAGCTGATGCCGCCGCTGCTGACCAAGGTCCGCGACCTGGAGTGCGACAACGGCACGACGCGGAAGTCGCTCTGGAAGCTGCTGGACGGTTCGCTGGTCGAGTCCGTGCTGATGCGGTACAAGGACCGCACCACGATGTGCGTGTCGTCGCAGGCCGGCTGTGGCATGGCCTGCCCGTTCTGCGCGACCGGCCAGGCCGGTCTGACCCGCAACATGAGCACCGCCGAGATCGTCGAGCAGGTGGTGGACGGCGCCCGCGCGCTGTCACGTGGCGAGATCGCCGGCGGCCCCGGCCGGGTCAACAACATCGTCTTCATGGGCATGGGCGAGCCGATGGCCAACTACAAGGCCGTGATCGGCGCCGTACGCCGGTTCACCGAGCCCTCGCCCGATGGCCTGGGCATCTCGGCGCGTGGCGTGACCGTGTCGACCGTCGGCCTGGTGCCGCGGATCAACCAGCTCTCCACCGAGGGCATCCCGGTCACCCTGGCGCTGTCGCTGCACGCGCCCGACGACGAGTTGCGCGACGAGCTGGTCCCGATCAACAACCGGTGGAAGGTCGACGAGGTCCTCGACGCCGCCTGGGGGTACGCCGAGAAGACCAAGCGCCGGGTCTCGATCGAGTACGCGATGATCCGCGACATCAACGACCACGCCTGGCGGGCCGACCTGCTCGCCGAGAAGCTGGCCGCCCGCGGCGACTGGGGCTGGGTGCACGTCAACCTGATCCCGCTGAATCCGACGCCCGGCTCCAAGTGGACCGCCTCCGACCCGGCCGACGAGCGCGAGTTCGTCCGTCGCCTGCAGGCCGGCGGCATTCCGACCACGGTCCGCGACACCCGCGGCCAGGAGATCGATGGCGCCTGCGGCCAGCTCGCCGCCGCCAACAAGGACTGACCGCGTGCTCCGCCCGGAGTTCGCGGTCAAGCGCTTCGGCGAGCGGTACGACCGCGCCGAGGTCGATGCTCTGATCGACAAGCTCCTGGCGACGGTGAACCGTACGACCACGCCGTCGGTGACCGTTGAGGATCTGCGCAGCGCTGCATTCCGTACTCCGCTGCTCGGCCCCGGCTACTCGGCCCAGGAGGTCGACGACTTCCTGACCGATGCCGAGCAGTGGATGCCGGACCGTCCGGCCGTGCGCCCGATGCCTACCGGGCAGCACCGCGAGGGGCCGCTGTTCACCCCGGTCCGTATCCGCGAGGGCTATTCGTTCGAGGACGTCGACGAGTTCGTCGAGCGGGTGATGGCGACGGTGAACGGCGAGCCGGTCAAGCGCCCTGTCACCGTCCGCGAGCTCCGCAAGGTGCGGTTCACGCCGGTCCGGCTCTCCGAGGGCTACGACGTCGAAGAGGTCGACAACTGGCTCGATCAGGCCGAACGCTGGCTCACCGGCGAGGACTGAACCGCACCGGCACGAACGGCGGCAGTCCTGAAATGGGATGATCGAGCGGTGAAGATCCTCTCGATCCAGTCCGCGGTCGCCTACGGCCACGTGGGCAACTCGGCCGCCGTCTTCCCGCTCCAGCGCATCGGCGTGGAGGTGTTGCCGGTCTACACGGTCAACTTCTCCAACCACACGGGCTATGGCGCATGGCGTGGTCCGCTGATCAGCCCGGACGACGTTCGCGAGGTCGTGCTGGGCATCGAGGAGCGGGGAGTCTTCCCGCAGATCGACGCGGTGCTGTCGGGCTACCAGGGCGGTGAGGGGATCGCCGACGTCATCCTCGAGACGGTCGATCGGGTGAAGAAGGCCAACCCAGCGGCGGTCTACTCCTGCGACCCGGTGATGGGCAACGCGAAGTCCGGCTGCTTCGTCGCCCCGGCCATCCCCGTGCTGCTGCGCGATCGGGTCGTACCGGCCGCCGACATCATCACGCCGAACCAGTTCGAGCTGGGCTTCCTCACCAACACCGAGCCGGACACCCTCGAGTCGACGCTGGCCTCGGTGGAGCTGGTCCGCGCGACCGGCCCGCGCACGGTGCTCGTGACGAGCGTCGAGCGGCCCGACCGCGAGGAGGGCACGATCGAGATGCTGGCGGTCGACGACAGCGGCGCGTGGCTCGTCCAGACGCCGTACATCCCGATGAAGGCGAACGGTTCGGGCGACGTGACGGCCGCCCTCTTCACGGCCCACTACGGACGTACCGGCGACCTCGCCGATGCGCTCGCCCGCGCCACCTCGAGCGTCTTCGACCTGCTCACTCGCACCCACGAGTCGGGCGAGCGCGAGTTGCAGCTGATCGAGTCGCAGGACGCCTACGCCAATCCGAGGATGCAGTTCACCCCGACCCGCGTCGCCTGAGGTTCGTACCCAGGGAAGGAGGTGGCCTTGCCGAGAAAGCGCTTGGCGCACAACTCGAACATCGTCTTGGCCATCCTTCATCTCGCCGGCGGAAGCCGGTTCGCCGACGCGGCCAGAGAGCTGCGCGATGGCAGCCCGGCGGCCTCCGGCGACTTCACCGAGCTGCCGGCCGAGCTGGCCGTCAAGGTTCTGAACCAGGCCGGTCATGAGTTCCGGCACGCGGCCGACGGCGACCTGGGGTCAGCAGAGCTGGCCCTTGAGGAACTCCTCGCGGCCGCACCGAAACGCGAGACCCTCGGCCGGGCGCTGCGCGATGCTGAGTCGCTGCGGACGTACCTGCTCAACCATGGCGGACGAGAGCGCCGGGCCGGTCTGCTGTCGGACGATGCGCAGCGGTACTTCGATCGCCTCCTCGATCTCACCTGCGAGTTCATCTCCCGTACGGTCCACGAAACCGACCTGGCCGGCCGCGCCGAGCGGGCCGGGATCGCGGAGTTGCTGGCGAACGTCGACCTCTGGCGGCAGGAAACGGCCGAGCTGCTCAGGACGGACGGCAAGGCTTGGAGTGGGGATGCCTTGGCCGTACTCCGGGTTGCGGGTGCCCAGGCCAGACGCAGCACCCAGCCGGAGATCCTGCCAGGAATGGACCGACTCGGCGCTCTCGAAACCGCAGTCGGCGGACTCACCAAGTCGCTGGCGATCATCGGTGAGGGAGGGCTCGGCAAAAGCGTCCTCGCCGGCCAGCTCTTCGAACGGTTCCAGGCCGATACCTCGACCATCTTCGTGCCATGCACCCGGATCCCGGCCTCCGCGGAACTGACCGACTCAGCCGCGGTCGACCTGGCCTTCGGGCAAGCGACTGCCGGCGACCGGGATGCAGGCCCGCTGACCGCGATCCTGGCGAACCTGCCGGCCGGCTCGCGGGCCGTCGTCATCGTGGACACTCTCGACCTGATCCTGACCGAGCAGAACGCGGACGACGTCGCCTATGTGCTGCGGCAGATCGCACGCACGGCCCTGCTGTTCATGACGTGCCGGGACCAGGAGTGGCACAGCTACCTGGAGTCGGAGCGCGACCTGGTCGAGGCGCTCTATCGCGTCCCGGCCTTGAGCTCCGACGAGATTGGCGAATGGGCGGAAGCGTACGTACAGGCGAGCGGCCTCCCGCAGGACCGGCGGGAGACCTTCGCGGCAAGCCTGAGCCACCGCCTGTCCGCAGCAGGTGTCAGAGACGTCTTCTCGTCGCCACTGCGCCTCGCGATGGCTTGCGACATCTATGCGGCGGCAGGTGTCGTCCCGGCGGGGCTCACCATCACACGGCTCTATGAGGCCTACTGGGAAGGCCGCGTGGCCAGGGACCGGCGTGGCAGGCGGGCCTACCGGGCCGCGCATCAGGTCCAGGCCGCCGAGGCGCTCGCGGCGTCTGTCTGGGAGGCCAGCGGCAGCCGGTTCATCGAGTACGTTCCAGCAGACGACGCGATGACCGCTACCGGCCTCAACGATCTACTCAGCGAGGGAACCGTCCAGGTGCTCGGCGGGCGGTACGCCTTCTTCCACCAGACCTATGCGGAGTACGCCGTTGCGCGCCACCTCGCCATTCGCGCCACCTCGGCCGAGCTGGACCGGCTGGAGGCCGGATTGCGCGCCGGAGTACCCGGCTACTGGGCGGTCGCCAAGCACTTGCTCATGCTGGAGATCCCTTCGGACCGGCTGCAGGAGCTGGCCGCACATGTGCCCAGGGACTCGGTCGAGGGGATCCGGCTCCACTTCCAGAGTGCGATGGCGCACGACGACAGCCGGTTGGTCGAGCGCCTGGCCGCGGAGCTGAAGGAGCGCCGCCCGGCGCTCCTCATCGCGAGCGTCGGCGTACTGGAGTCGGCGGCCGGAGACTGTGTCGGTCCTGCGCTCGACATCGCCCTGTGGTGCTTGGGTAACGCCGACACCTCGAGCTTCCCCACGGTCGCCATGACGGTCGGACCGTTGATCCCCGCCGCCCGATCGGCAGACCAGGCCGCGGCTTTGGGGCGCGCGTTGGATATCTGTCTGAAGCGGATGGCCGCCGACCGGAGGAGGCACATCGGCCCGGTCATCAGGCGGCTGCTCGAAGACGCGGTGACAGCCGATGCGACCGGGATCGACCTCCGGATGCTGGTCGACCGGTACGGCCAACTACCCGAGCCGGCCAGGGCCTGGGTACTGTCTGCGGCTCGCCATCGGGCTGCCGGTCCACAGCTGACGACAGCGCTGATCGTGCGGGCACTCGGTCTGAAGTGCCCGACCGGAGCGACGGAGGACGCCGCCGGGTTGTTGATCAGTGTCTGGCAGGAGCCCGAGGTTCGCGCGGCGGCGGGTTGGTCGGACTGGCGGTCGATGCTCAGCGCGGCCTTGCCGGAGCGCTGGAACGCTTGCCAGTTGCGGCTGATGCGCCACCTGTGCGCCGACCGGGCAACGGCACTGGAGTTGCTGGCGGCCGTCTTCGATCCGGACACGTCGATCGAGCGGACGCAGTACACGAACGCCGTCCTCAATCTGGCTGCCGACGAGCCTGACCTGGTTGCTCAGGCCGTCATCCGGACACCGCGGACGACCTCGAACGGCGTGCTGGGCACGTTGGCCACGGTGGCGAGCCATCTAGCCGGGCGGGTGGACGCCCACGCCCAGTCGGAGCTCGCCGATTCCATGGAGGCTTACCTGGGCGATCATCCACACGTGATCTGGCCGGTCGTCCTCAAGCTCGCCTGCGACAACCCCAGCAGGCTGCGGGAGTACGTCGAGCGGTTGACCCGCTTCTCGGTCGAGGACGCCGACGGTCTGATGCACGGACGATCGACGGTACGCCGTGCCTTCGCCGTCATTGTGTCCGCGGCCGAGCCGGCCGTCGTCCGCGAACTCGAAACGGAGCTCAGGGCGCTGTGTACGTCCGGGGATCCGGCCGATCTCGAGCAGATCGCCCGCCTGCAGGGCCGACTGACACCCGTCTCGGCCACCGCTCGCCAATGGGTCTCTGAGCAACTTCTGGAAGGCACCCGGCCGAAGGTTGCGAGGGCCGCCGCCCAGGCTACGGCCGACTCGTTGAACGAGTGGGATCGAGAAGAGCTCAAGGGGCCGGGTCTGGAGTGGCTGCTCGGATTGGTGGCCTCGGAGCAACCACACTCCGTCCGGGCCGTGGTTGCCGCGGTGGACCAACAGACCACGAGCCTCCAGCTCCCGGAGACCTGGGGACCTGTCGTCGTCGACCGGCTGGTGCGCTCGCTCGCCAGCGGCGAGGACCAAGAGGTCCAGACCGCGCTGATCCGGCTGATCAGCTCGATCGACCACGCGACCGGAATCAGCACGGCCGACGCGGTACTGATCATCGAAGCGCATCTCGAGGCCGCCCGGGTTGCCCTCGAACGGTCGTCCGCAGCAGACTCCCGGGCCAGGTCCGCGGCCTATGCCCGGCTGCTGGCTGCTGTCACCACGCTCGGCGCGACTCACCTCGGCCTTCAAGAGCTGGGCGACCTCGCGGTGCGCGTGCTCACCACGATCGACTCGGCCGCCGTCGTCTGGCGGGAAAGACCTGGTCACGACAAGTCCGGACGCCCGCGCAAGAACCTGGCGGACATGCTGATCCGGGTTGTTACCACCCAACCCCTCGCGATGCCGCGACTGGAGGACGCCTGGCCGCACTGCTCAGCCTCCAACAAGGCCGCGATTGCCGAGTGCGTCGCGCTGGTGGAGGCCGGGACCCGGGGCGTCATCAGTCTCAGGCTGGCCCGGCGGGCGGACTGCCCGCCGGACATCTCCAATCTGCTGCACGCCCGCTTCGGCGGATAGCCAAGTCAGCAGACTGCACGCCCGCTTGGTGGTCAGCACGGTTAGAAGACGCGGACTGCGACCTCCGCGGGGGCTGCGAGGAGTGAGGTGATCTCGTCGTCGAGCTTGACGAGCGTGACCGATGCGCCGGCCATGTCGAGGGAGGTGCAGTACTCGCCGACATAGCTGCGGCCGACGGTGATGCCGCGCCCGGCCAGTTGCTCGTGCGCACGCCCGTACAGGATGTAGAGCTCGCTGATCGGGGTGCCGCCCAGCCCGTTGATCATCAGCGCCACGTTGTCGCCGCGCTCGTAGGGCAGGTCGGTCACGACGGCTTCGAGCAGTTCGTCGATGATCGTGTCGGCATCGGCCAGCTTCTCGCGGCGGCGGCCGGGTTCGCCGTGGATGCCGACGCCGATCTCCATCTCGTCGTCGCCGAGCTCGAACAGCGGGCTGCCCTTGGCCGGCGGCGTGCAGGACGTCAGCGCCATCCCCATCGTCCGGGTCACCGAGTTGACCTTCTCGCCGATCCGGACCAGCTCGTCGAGGTCAGCGCCGGACTCCGACGCCGCCCCGACCGCCTTGATCACGAAGAAGTTGCCCGCCACCCCGCGCCGGCCGACCGTGTACGTCGAGTCGGCCACCGCGACGTCGTCGTCCACCATCAGCGTCTTGATCGTCACGCCGTCGGCCTCGGCCATCTCGCGGCCCATGTCGAACGCCATCCGGTCGCCGGTGTAGTTGTTCACCAGATGCAGCACACCCTTCGGCGAGGCGAGCAGCTTGCTGGTCTCGAGCACGTAGTCCATCGGCGGCGCGGCGAACACGTCACCGGGGCAGGCCGCATCGAGCATGCCTTTGCCGACGACCATCACGTGCGCCGGTTCGTGGCCGGAGCCCGACCCCTGGACGATCGACACCTTGTCCGGGCTCGGCGCGTCCGCGCGCATGATCAGGTTGTACTCCGGGACGTACCGCAGCGAGTTCGGATTCGCCAGCGCGATGCCCTTGAGCATCTCCGGCACAAAGTTCTTCGGGTCGTTGACGAACTTCTTCACGAGGGGCCTCCTTGCCACTCTTGCACCAATGCCTCGAACAGGACGGCGACCGCGGTCGCGCCGGCATCGACGCTGCCGATGCTGCGTTCGCCGGTGTAGGCGGCCCGCCCGCGACGGGCCTGCAGCTTCGCGGTGTCGTCGGCCGTGGTCCGGGCGACGGCCGCGGCAGCGCGGAGTACGGTGAGCGTGTCGTTGCCTTGGGCAACCTGACTCTCGATCTCGTCGGTCGCCGGGACGAGCGAGTCGAGCAGGGTCTTCTCGCCGAGGCTCGCGCCGCCGCGGGTCATGATTCCCTCGGCCGCGCTACGCAGCATCGCCACCACGGTCGGCCCGTCCAGCTCGGTCTTGCCGGCCGCGGCGGTGGCGGCGCGCAGGAACCCGGTGCCCCAGATCGGTCCGGAGGTACCACCGATGCGGCTGGTGATGACGACGGCGACCTTCTTGAGGAAGGTCGAGCTGTCGGTCCGGTCGAAGCCGTCCCAGTCGGCCAGCACGATCTCGAAGCCGCGGGCCAGCGAGTAGCCGAAGTCGCCGTCGCCGACGACCGCGTCGAGATCGCCGAAGTACTTCTCGTTGGCCACCGCCGTCCGGGCGATCGTCCGGACCACCCGCTCGACCTCGGGAAGCGAATCAGTCATGGTCGGTGCCTCCGTTCGGCGATGCAGGTGACGTGGGCGACCCGGGTGACGCGGGTGACGCGGTGACGGCCGGCAGGACAGCGGCCAGGTCGGCGAGGGTGACGTAGGCGCCGGGGGAGGCGGCGCTGTGGTTGGCCAGCACCGTGACCGGCTCGAGCTCCGGGTCGCCGAGTGAGTCGACGACGAAGGCCGCCTCGGCGAACTCCTCGTGCGCGGTGTAGCCGTTGACCGTCACGACACAGGCGATCCCGGCTGCATGGGCCGCCGCGAGCCCGAGTGCTGAGTCCTCGATCGCGACCGCGTCGTGAGCGGGCACTCCGAGACGTTCGAGAGCCAGCAGGTAGACGTCGGGCGCGGGCTTCTTCCGCGGTACGACGTCGCCGGCCAGGACGGTGAAGTCAGCTGCCCGGGTACGACCGACGACATGCTCCAGCACCGCGCGGACGGACGCCTCGGCCGAGGTCGAGGCGACGGCGAGTCGCCAGCCGGCGGCGTACGCCTCCTCGACGATCCGCACGATCCCCGGCCGGGCGGGCAGTGCGCCGTCGGCAACCCTGGCGGTGTAGAGCTCGGTCTTGCGCCGGTGCCACCGGGCCACCACCTTGGCCTGTGCCTCCCAGTCCTCGGGCAGACCGGACTCGGCCACGAACGACGGGGTGAGCAGGCTGGCCATCCGCTCCTTGCCACCACCGATCCGGAGCTTGTCGGCGTACTCGTCCTCGGACCAGCGCACCGGCAGCCCGAACTCGGCGAAGGTCTGGTTGAACGCCGGCAGGTGGCCGTCGCGCTCGGTGTCGGCCAGCGTGCCGTCGACGTCGAAGACGAGGGCGCTCACCATGCCTTCCCCGCACTCCCGAAGCGGTCGACGAGGCCGTCGACCAGGGTGACCACGTCGGCGCGCACGTGCCGGAACAGCGACGGCGGGTCCCAGGAGTTCTTCGCCTCGGCGTCGCGCAGGAAGTCGAGATTCGCCTTCATGTAGGCGATCTTGAGCGCCGTGGAGATGTTGACCTTCGCGCAGCCGCGGGCGATCAGGTCGTGGAACTGCGCGTCCGTCATCCCGCTGCCGCCGTGCAGCGCGATCGGGATCCCGGTCGCCTCGACGAGATCGGTGACGCGCTGCCCGTCGAGCTCCGGCGCACTGGAGTAGATGCCGTGCGCGTTGCCGATCGAGGGCGCGAAGACGTCGACCCCGGTCTCCTTGATAAAGGCGAGCGACACCTCCAGCGACTGCCGCTTGGCCTCCGCATCGGAGCCGATGCCGTCCTCGACCCCGGTGATCGACTCGATCTCGCCCTCGACGTGGGCGCCGACGGCGTGCGCCTCGCGGACCACCTCGACGGTCTGCCGCTGGTTCTCCTCGACCGGCAGCGCGGAGGCGTCGAACAGCACCGAGTTCCAGCCTTTGGCCAGGCAGTCGCTGATCACCGCGCGATCGGGGCAGTGGTCCAGGTGCAGCGTCACCGGTACTTCGATCCCCGCCGTCATCCCGCGCCAGATCGCCATCAGCACATCGGCGCCGATCGACCGGACGGTCTTGACCGAGGTCTGCACGATCATCGGCGAGCGCCGGTCGACCGCGGTCGCGAGCACGGCCTCGAGGGTCAGGTCGTTGACGATGTTGATCGCCGGTACGCCGTACCGGTCGGCCAGGGCTCGATCGACGATCTCCTTCAGCGCGACGACTGCCATCGCGGCACCTCCTCCGCCGTAACGCTAGAAGAGGCGATCGCCTGTGTCAGTGCGGAGAATCCCCCGTCTTTGCTGGGGGATATCCCTACCGGGACCGTCAGCGGTTCAGGCGTCCCTGGGACCCGGCGATCAGCTCCGAGCGGCTGCGCGCGCCGGTCTTCCGCAGTACCGCGCTGACGTGCTTCTCGACCGTCTTGACCGAGATCACCAGCTGCTCGGCGATCGCTCGATCGCCCAACCCCTGCTGGACAAGGGCGCGCACCTCGCGCTCGCGGGCAGTCAACCCGTCCGCATGCGACTCGCTGGACAGCCTGCCTTCCCAGACCTCGCCGTGCGGGACGATCGACTCACCGCGGGCCGCCGCGGCTACTGCTCCCGCCAACGCGGCACCATCGGCCGTGGTCTCCACACACCCATGGGCACCGGCCAGCAGCAGATCGACCACGGCCTGGTCATCGCCGGGCCGGCAGACCGCGATCACCGCCGGCGCCTGCTCGCCCTTCACCAGCTCACGGATCAACCCCAGTGAATCGGCTAGTGGCTCCTCGTTGACGGCGACGACCGCTACTGCCGGCCGCAGCCTCCCCACTGCTTCCAGTGCCTCGGCTGTCGTCGATGCCTCGCCGACAACCGAGAATGGTGGCTCCGACCAGGCAAGCAGCCGCGACAACCCAGCCCGCAGCATCGGCTGAGCCGCAACCACCAGTACGTCCACCCGTACGTCGCTAGCCATCACCGCACGTTGGTGCGGGAACACTGCCCGGATACTGGTTCCCCAGCCGGGCATGGAGTCCAGCGACAGCGAACCACCCGCCCCCTGCGCCAGCTCGACCATGCGTCGCAGCCCGAGGCCAGTGCGGAACTCATCCGGCTCCCGCAGCCCCTGCCCGGCCGCGAACCCCTGTCCGTCGTCCTGCACGAGCAGGGAGAGGGAGGCCGACTCATACGCCAGCCCGACCCGGACTGTCTTGGCGCGGGAGTGCTGCACGATGTTGGTGATCGCCTCCTGGGCAACGCTCAACACCCGTTGCGCCAGGGCCCGGTCGAGCGCTACCGGCGTACCGGCGACTACCAGGCGGGCGTCGACGGCTCTGGCGCGTGATGCCCAGGCGAGTTCGGAGCGGAGTACGTCCTCGAGGCTGTGGCCTTCGAGCGGCGAACTGCCCGCGCCGAGCAGCGCCCGGCGGATCGAGGCGACTGTGTCCCGCGCCGACTCCTGGGCCTCCCGGAGCTGACCAGCGAGTTCCACGGGTGCCAGTTGCTCCGCCCGCTCGAGCCCGGACAGCATGCCGACGAGTCCCTGGGCGAGGAGGTCGTGCACCTCGTCCAGCAGCCGCCCACGCTCGGCCGAGGCAGCCTGGAGCCGGGCTCGCTCCTCGGCAGCCTCGTAGGAGTTGGCGTTCACCAGTGCGACGGTCGCGTGCTTGGCGAACATCCGGAGCAGATCGGCATCGGCGCGGTCGAACCGGCGGCCTGCATCCCGGGAGAAGACGACGCAGGCACCGATGATCCGGCCGCGCCACTCCAGCGGTACGCCGATCACGCTCGTGAGGGTGGCCCGGTCCTCAGCGCTGATGTGTCCGCCGACGACATCGTCGTACCGGTCGAACCAGACCGGGCCGCGGCGGCGGACCACCTCGCCGGTCATCCCCTCGCCGAGCGGGAACACCCGGCCGGACTGACAGCGGACGCCGATGTCGGCCTGCTTGCGGTAGGTGCCTGCCGTCTCGTCGACACTGGAGATCGAGCCCGCGTCGCAGCCCATCAGCTCGGTGCAGCGCTGCAGGATCCGCTCCAGCAACGGCTGCAGCTGGAGCTCACCGGCGAGATCTTCGGCCACCGCGTTCAGCGCCTCGGCGCGTGCGGCCGGTGACGACGCAGGTCTGTCGTGGACGGTCACCGCCGGCTCCCTTCGGCCACACCAAGTCCCTGTGTAGCACAGGGCGCGAAGCCTCAGCAGTGGCTAGCCGGCGCAGATCAGCTGGACCGCTTCCTCGATCGAATCGACCAGGTGGATCGACGACGCCATCGGTCGGCCAGCGGCCAGGCGGTCCAGGACATCCCAGACGGGGACCGTTCGTGACCAGTGCTCGACCCCGACCAGGATCATCGGCGTCTGCATGACCTGGTCGCCGTAGTAGTTGGGGGTGACGGCCTGGAAGATCTCCTGGACGGTGCCGGCGGCTCCGGGGAGGTAGATGATGCCGCCGCGAGCCCGGCTGAGGAGGACGTCCTCGCGGAGGGCGTTGGAGAAGTACTTGGCGATGGAGCTGGCGAAGACGTTCGGGGGCTCGTGGCCGTAGAACCAGGTGGGGATGGAGACGCCGCCATCGCCGGGGAAGGTCTGGCGGACTGCCAGGCCACTCAGGGCCCAGTCGGCGATCGAGGGGCGGAAGGACGGCGTACCGGCGAGCATGGCTAGGGCTGAGGCGACCGCTGCGTCGTCGTACCCCGAGAGGCTGGAGCCCAGGTTGGCTGCCTCCATCGCGCCGGGGCCACCCCCGGTCGCGACGGTCAGGCCGGAGCGGGCGAGCGTGCGGCCGAGCAGGACGGCCGACCGGTACGTCGGGTTGGTACGGGCGATCCCATGCCCGCCCATCACGCCGATCCACGGCCTGTCGTCGGGTAGCTCATGCAGCGAGTCGGCGATCGAGTGGTCGTGCAGTGCGGCCGCCAGAGTGCGACTGGTGTCGCCGCGCTCGTCGTGCTGCCTCGACCAGGCGTAGATCCGCGCGTCCGGGGTCGCCTCGTACCCGTCCGCCAGACCCGCGTACAGCTCGTCGGCGTCGTACAGGCGACCGCGGTACGGGTCGAAGGGCAGCTCCGGGATGGTGGGGAAGATCAGCCCGCCGCCGTCGCGCACCCAGTCGGCCGCGGGCTCCTCCATCGGGCAGCCCAGGAACAGCGACCCCATCGGCGACAACTTGAGCAGTACCGCCGTACGCCCGGTCAGGTCCACCGACTGCACCCGCCACCCGCCCATCGAGGTGGCCCCGGCGGCGATCACCTCGTCGAAATGCCGCAGCGATTCGATGTCAAGGTGAGGGATGCTCGGCATTGTCACGAGGAGTCACCCTAGGCCACCGCCGGGGCGTGATAGCGGTTGGCTCTTGGATGAGGTATTGCTAAGTACATGACACACGCGGAGCTGTGGGAGCGTCACAAGGCCGTCATGCCGGACTGGCTTGCGTTGTACTACGAGCAGCCGATCGAGATCGTCAAGGGATCCGGCCGCCGGGTCACCGACGGCGAGGGCAAGGAGTATCTCGACTTCTTCGCCGGCATCCTGACCAACGCGATCGGGTACGACATCGCGGAGATCTCCGACGCGGTCCGCGAGCAGCTGGCGACCGGGATCGCGCACACCTCGACGGTCTACCTGATCCGGCGGCAGATCGAGCTGGCCGAGAAGATCGCGGAGCTGTCCGGCATCCCGGACGCCAAGGTCTTCTTCACCAACTCCGGCACCGAGGCCAACGAGGCGGCGATGCTGTTCGCCACCCAGAAGCGCCGCTCCAACCAGGTGCTGGCGATGCGCAACTCGTACCACGGCCGCGGCTTCGGCACCGTCGCCATCACCGGCAACCGTGGCTGGTCGGCGAGCAGCCTGTCGCCGGTCAACGTGCAGTACGTGCAGGGCGCGTACCGCTATCGCAGCCCGTTCAAGGACCTGCCGGACGCGGAGTACATCAAGGTCTGCGTGGACGACCTCCGCGAGGTGATCAACACCGGTACCGCGGGCGACGTCGCCTGCATGATCGTCGAGCCGATCCAGGGCGTCGGCGGCTTCTCGTCCCCGCCCGACGGCCTGTACGCCGCGTTCAAGGAGGTGCTCGACGAGTACGGGATCCTCTTCATCTCCGACGAGGTGCAGACCGGCTGGGGCCGGACCGGCGACCACTTCTGGGGCATCCAGGCGCACGACGTGGTGCCGGACGCGATGACGTTCGCGAAGGGCCTGGGCAACGGGTTCGCGATCGGCGGGGTCGTCGCGAGGCCGGAGCTGATGGACAGCCTCAGCGCGAACAGCCTGTCGACCTTCGGCGGCAACCCGATCTCCACCAGCGCGGCCAAGGCGACGATCGAGTACCTGCTCGACAACGACCTTCAGGCCAACGCCGCCAAGCGCGGCGCGCAGTTGATGGACGGCCTGCGCGGCATCTCCGACGAGTTCCCCGAGCTCGGCGACGTCCGCGGCAAGGGCCTGATGCTGGCCACCGAGCTGATCAACCCGGCCGACGGCAAGCCTGACGCCGCCGTCACGGTCAAGCTCCAGCAGGAGGCCATGGAGCGCGGCCTGCTGCTCGGCAAGGGCGGCCTCTACGGCAACGTCCTGCGGATGGCCCCACCGATGACCCTGACCGAAGAGGAGACCACCGAGGCCCTGGAGATCATCCGGGACTCGTTCAACACGCTACGCTGACCGGCTCCGGCCTCTGGGGGAAGCGAATGCGTCTGTACGTCGCCGTGCGCGAAGGCGATTCCGTCGAGATCTCGGGACTGATCGGTAGCGGCGTCGCCTACGCGCTGGGCAAGCTCGGCGCTGCCGGCGACCGATGGCAACAGCTCGACGAGGCGGTGGTTTCCTGCACGGTCGAGGTCGCCGGTACGCCGACCGTCCGCGAGCTGACTGTGCTGGCGCTGACCGAAGCGCGGGCGGCCGGCCAGGCCTCGAGGGTCGACGGCCTCCGGACCTGGCTGGCCGATCCGGCCACCGACGAAGAGTTCGCAGCGGACGAAACCGTCGAGGCGGCCGGGCTGCTGGACGGGGATCTGGTGGTGCTCTACATCGAGCACCGGATGAAAGGGATGTACGACTTCATCCCGGCCGCCGATCCCGCCGACGTCTTCGCGCAGCTGCAGTACTCGGACCGGGCCAGGCGGCGGGCTCGCAAGATCCGCGGGGTGCTGCTCTACACCGACGCGGACGTCGAGTTGGCTGCCTTCGTACGGACTCGTTTCGATGAGCTCAACGCGTTGTCCGGTGAGCTGTTCGAGATCTCGGTCTTCGAGCGACCGCAGAGCTGGCGGACGGCCAGGCGGTACTGGAAGGACCGGTTGAGCCCGGAGCAGTACCGGATGCTGAGCGCGCTGCGATGGCTGAAGTGGACGCCGTACGACAAGCTCGGGGCGTACGAGGTGGCGCGCGAACTCGGCGTACCGGGGGCCGAGCTGCCGTGTCTGGTCCTGCTCGCGTCCGGGCGCGACAAGTACGTCTTCCCGATCGGGGACGCCTCGATGGCAACCTTCCGCCGGCTGTTCAGCGACCTGTCGGCAACCATCGACGGAAGCGGCCCGGACGAAGGCGGGATCGTGCGGCAGCTGGCCGCGGCCGAGCAGCGGTTGCGGGCGGAGCTGGTACCGGCCGCCAGAGGCTATGAGTTCAAGGGCGCGACAGTCGTCATTCACACCGGAGGACAGGCCATGACCGAGAACTTCAACTTCCACGGCCAGACGACCTTCATCAACCGCCCGGTCGACACCGTCATCACCGACTTCCAGAACGCCCACGCAACCGGCACCGACCTCACCAGGCTGCTGCGGCTGGTCCTGACCAGCGACCAGCTAACCGACGACCAGCGCGAACAGGTCGCCCAGCTGATCGACGAGGTGGCCGGCGAGCTGAACACCGCCGACGCCGACAAGACCCGCACCAAGCTCGAGCGAATCAAGACCACCGTGAGCAAGGCGGCCGACATCGCCACCCCCGCCCTCGGCATCGTCGCCAAGGTCCTCGAACTACTGCCCTGACGGGCTCCCACCGCGAAGGTGGGAGCCCGTCAGGCCGGCTAGCGGACGGTGAGGTTGTAGGTGGTGGTGCCGGTCTTGCCGTCGGCCGAGCGGGCCGAAATCTTGACAGCGTAGGTGCCGCGCGGGGTCTGGAAGCTGGTGAAGAACCAGACGTTGCTGGTGCCGTTCTGGGCGATGGTCGTCGGGTTGAAGAAGGTCTGGGTGCCGGCGGGGACGCCGGTGGCGGTGAGGGTGAGGTTGCCGGCGCCGCCGGCGGCCTTGACCACCGTCTGGGCCAGCTGGCCCTGGGTGACGGAGCCGCTGGACGGCGTGGCGGTGACCTGTACGTCCCCAGTCGGCGGTTGGTCGCCTTCGACTGTGAGGGTGACCGTAGCGGTGGCGGTTTTGCCGGCCGCGCTGGTAGCGGTCACCGTGATGGTGTGGTTGCCGGCCGGGGTATTGGTGCCGGCTTCGAAGGTGAGTTTGGCGGTGGAGCCTGAGGCGATCGACTCGGGCTGGAAGGTGGCCTTGGCGCCGGTCGGCAGGCCGGAGGTGGTGAGGGTGAGGTTTTCGGACCCGCTGGAGCCGGCCGTGCTGGTCACCGTGGTCGAGATGTACTTGCCGGCGGCAACCTTCAGCGTGGCCGGGGAGACGCCGACGCCGAAGTCGCCGGTCGGGGGCGCGTCGCCGACCTGGGTCTTGACCCAGTCGCCCATGTCGTTGGTGAGCCGGCCGTAGACGCTGTACCACTTGAAGTCCGAGCGGCTCCAGGAGGCGACGCCGATCACCTTGCCCTGGACGATCAGCGGGCCGCCGCTGTCACCGGGCAGGATGGTCACCCGGCCGTCGGCGTACCCGGCGCAGATCATCGTCGCGGGCTTGAACCCGGCGCCGACCCCGTTGCAGACCTGCGCGCCGTCGACGATCGGCAGCGACGCCTTGTCCAGCGTGACGTCGCGGGCGGTGTCGTCGAAGTCCTTCTTGCCATAGCCGAAGCCCTGCGCGGTCACGCCCGGCTTCTCGAGACCGGCGTCGGCAGAGTTCGCGTACGACGCGTACTTGCCACCCGGCACCGGGATGTCGGCGTCCGTGGTGACCACCGCGACGTCGTACCCCTGGTCGAAGTTCACGTACTTCGGGTGCTTGATGTACGACACCACGCCGACCCGCGTCCCGCCACTGGCGTTCAGATCGTTGAGGCCGTACAGGAAGCTCTTGGCGCCGGCCGCGTCCGCACAGTGCGCCGCGATCAGGATCTTGCGCGGTGCGATCGCCGTACCGGTGCAGGTCTGGCCCTGCGGCCGGGTGCCGCCCTCGCGCAGTCCCGCGATGATGGACGGGAACTCGCTGACGGTCGCGTCCTGCCCACCGGCGAAGTTGGCGCCGGGTGTCGACGACTTGACCGGCACCGTGTCGCCCTCGTAGTTGGCGGCCGTCGGGGTGAAGTTGAGCGACCAGCCGTCGATCGTGCCGGTGTCGAAGCGGTAGACGTCCTTCACCTGCAGCTTCCAGGTGCCGTTGCGGGTCTCGCCCGACGTGTTGGCGGTGAAGGTCTGGTGGAGTCCGTCGGGGGAGCCGACGCCGCCGGCCTTGCGCAGGTTGATGACGGCACCGGATGGCCCGACCAGATCGACCTGGAGGTCGCCGGTGTAGGTGTGGTTGATGTCGACCTTGACGCTGGTCGTCGACGTCCCGTTGCCGTCGCAGCCGGTGATGGTGGTCGAGGTGGAGACCGCTGCGCCCGCGTCAGGGATAGCCGCGTCCTCGGTTGAGGCGCCGCCCGCACACGTCGGTGGCTCGGGGTCGCCGCCACCGATGAAGCCGGTGTAGAGCAGCTTGTTCGGCGAACCGCTGCCCGCGTTCTTCACGACACCGGCGCTCGCGTTGCTGGTCAGCGCCGAGGCGACCGCAGCAGGCGTGGCCGAGGGATTGCCTGCCAGGTAGAGCGCCGCGGCACCCGCGACGTGCGGTGCCGCCATCGACGTACCGCTGATGCTGTTGGTGCCGCCGTTGTTCCAGGTCGAGGTGATCCCCGATCCCGGCGCGAAGATGTCCAGGCAGGTCCCGATGTTGGAGAAGCTGGACCGGTTGTCCTGGTTGTCGGTGGCGCCGACGGTGATCGCCTCCGGCGCCCGGGCCGGGCTGTAGTTGCAGGCGTTCGCGCCGTTGTTGTTGCCGCCGGCAATGGAGAAGGTGACGCCGGCGGCGACCGCCTTCTGGACGGCGTCGTCGACCGACGAGTTCGTCTCGCCGGACAGGCTCATGTTGGCGACGGCCGGCTTCTTCGCGTTCTGGGCGACCCAGTCGATCCCGCCGATCACCTGGGACCACTCGCCGTTGCCCTGACAGTCCAGCACCCGTACGCCGACCAGCGCGACGCCCTTCGCGACCCCGTACGTCGTACTGCCGACCGTACCGGCGACATGCGTGCCGTGCCCGTTGCAGTCGTTGGCGATCGCATCGTTGTCGATGAAGTCGTAGCCGTCGGTCGCCCGGCCACCGAAGTCGCTGTGCGTCTTGTAGATGCCGGTGTCGACGATGTACGCCGTGACGTTGGTGGCCTTGGTCGGGTACGTGTACCCCTGGTCGAGCGGCAGCGCCTTCTGGTCGATCCGGTCGAGACCCCAGGTCGGGTTGGCCTGGCGGTCAGTGGCGTGAGCCTTGCCGTCCTGCTCGACGTACTTGACCTCTGGGTCCGCAGCAAGCTTTAGCGCCTCGGCCTCGGTCAAGGAGGCCGAGAAGCCGCGCAGTGCGGTCGTGTAGGTCAGCTTGACCTTGCCGCCGTACTTGGAGGCCAAGGTGGAGGCCGTTGCGCGAGCACCGTCCTTCAGCACGACGATGTAGCTGCCTGGAATGGTGCCCGGGGCACCGGCACCCCGGATGGTGGGGCTGGGCGCGGGTGGTGGGGCGGCAGCCTGCGCCGGTGGTGCCAGTACTGCGAGTGACAGACACACGATGGCGCCATAGGCCCCTGAGCGTGGGAGTTTCATCAGCTCTCCGTTCGGTCCCCGGCCACCCAGGGCGGAGGGGGTGGGGTGGCCGGTCCGATCACTGTCCTGGCGGGTTCGGACGAGAACAATCCGGGCAGCAGTAGGTAGGGGTACGTGACTATTGGTGCCGGGACCCTCACAGAAATGGGTTTCCCCCCCGTAGGCTCGGCCCCACATCCACGGGAGCGCAGATGGCTGGAGCACCGATCACCAGGACCAGTTCGCCAGTGCTGGTCGGCCGCGCCGATGAGTTGCGCCTACTGGCCGCCACGGCGAGCCAGTCCGGCGTTGCGCTGGTCGAGGGCGAGGCGGGGATCGGTAAGAGCCGCCTGATCAGCGAGTTGCTGCGCGAGCCCGACGTACGCGACAGACACCTGATGATTGGCTTCTGCCAGCCGCTGCGCGAGCCCTTCCCGTACGGCGCCGTGGTCGAGGCGCTCAGGAGCTACCCGCGCCACTCCGGTACTCCGCTAGGCCAGTTGACCTCGGTACTGCGCCCCCTCTTACCGGAGCTCGCAGACCGGTTCCCTGACGCGCACTGGCCAGCTGCAGACCCGGCGACTGAGCGGCACCAGGTGTTCCGGGCCATCCGCGAACTGCTGGCGGCAGCTGGCCCGGCGCTGCTGGTGGTGGAGGACCTGCACTGGGCGGATGACGGGTCCCGCCAGCTGCTGCGGTTCCTGATGACGGACCCGCCCGAGAACCTGTCGATCCTGGTCACCTACCGGCGGGAGGACCTGACGACCGGACCGCCGCTGGGAGCGGAGTACCGGCCGCCGGTCTGGTTGCCGAGCGCGGTAGTCGCTTTGCAGCCGCTCGACCTGGCCGGAGTCCGGTCGCTGACCGCCGGGATTCTGGGCGTGGAGGCGATCGCGGGCGACCTGGCCGAGCTGTTGTATGACCGGACGGCCGGCATCCCGGCGGTGATCGAGGAGGCGGTCCGGACGTTGCCGCTGCCGGTCGATGGGAGTACTGCGCGGCGGGCGCTTGAGCAGGTCGAAGTACCGGCTTTGCTGCGGGATGCGATGGCTGAGCGGCTCTCTGGGCTGGACCAGGAGGCCAGGGAGGTTAGCTACGCAACTGCAGCCCTCGGGATCCCGGCGGCGAGTGAGTTGCTCGGGCGGGTGACCGGTCAGGCTGAAGACGCGGTCGGCGCGGCACTCACCTCTGCATTGGCAGCAGGAGTCCTCAGGGATTCGGGTGACGGCCGCTACGACTTCCGCCACGCGCTGGGGCGGCAAGCGGTCTATGACAGCTTGCCGAGTCCGCAGCGGCAAGCACTGCACCGGAGGATCGCAGAGACCCTCGCAGAGACCAGTCCGCAGCCGCTGCTCCAGTTGGCCGAGCACAGTCGGCTCGCTGGTCGCACGCAGGAGTGGCGGCGGTTCGGAGAGGCCGCGGCCGACAGGGCCGGAGAGATCGGCGACGCCTCGACCGCTACCCGCCTGCTGCAACGCCTACTGGCTGAGCCCGACCAGGCGGTCGAGGCACTGGACCGGCTCGCGTCGAAGCTGGGATCCGTGGCCTACACAGGTCTGGATCAGCGGGACCCGATGGACACCCTCCAGCGGCTGCTGACCGACCACCGGCTCTCACCTGGAGTCCGTGGCGAGGTACGCCTCTACGCGGGCCTGCTGATGATCCGTGCGGCAGGCAGCATCGCGGCAGGCCGGGCAGAGATCGAGCGAGCCCTTGGAGACCTGGTGGACAGACCAGATCTCGAGGCCCGAGCGATCTCCGTCCTGGCCCAATGCTGGCTTGGCGCGGCGACGCTCGACGAGACCGGGCTGTGGGCGCAGCGAGCCGACGAGCGCCTTCACCAGGCCACCGATCCGGTACTGATCACCTCACTGCGCGCGAACCTCCTGGCCTCGCGACTGCACGCCGGTGACCCGTTCGTCCTGTCAGAGGTCGCTGAGCTGGCGTCCGACGGAGCCAGTGCGGCCGAGCTGCGCCACCTGGCCAGGGCGCACTGCAATCTCGCCGACGCGTGCATGTCGATCGGCTACTACGGCAAGGCCACCGACTTCCTCCGCAGCGGCCTCCAGTTCGCCACCGACTGCGGAGCGCCTTTCGTCGTCAGTACTGCGCGCGCGACCCAGGCAAGAGTCGACTGGTTCACTGGCGAGTGGGCCGGGCTCGACGAACGCGCGAGTCAGCTACTGGACGAGTACCGCGACCTGTTCCCGCTCACCAGCGAGCTGTCGCTGGTACTGGCCTCGCTGGCCGTCGCACGTGGTGAGTGGGCTGAGGCCGAGGCCTACCTGGCTGCCACGGGGATCGACGAGCCGGCCAACGCCATCGCGCCGATCGCGTTGGGCAGCTTCGGTCTGCTCGCGTGGATGCAGCTCTCCCGCAATGAGCTCCAGGCCGCAGTGACGACCGTCAACCGTGGGTTGGATCTCCTGCGTCGCAAGCAGGTCTGGTCGTGGGCGGGGGAGCTGGTGCCGTCGGCAGTCGCCGTGCTGCTTGCTGATGGGCGCGATGACGAAGTACGGAAGCTGCTGGGGGAGTTGGACGACTGTACGGCCGACTTGGAGGCGCCGCTGGCACGGGTGGCGTTGCGCTGTGGTCGAGCGCAGCTCGCGGAGTACGAGGGCGACTACAAGCGAGCAGTGGAGCTCTATAGAGAAGTAGAGATCCAGTACGAGGCCCTGCCGGCGCCGTACTTCGCCGCACTGGTCGCGGAGCGCGCAGCGCATTGCGGACTCGCACTGAAGCAGCCGGCCGACGCCTTCGCCAAGCTGGCGGAGACCTTCGACCGCCTGGGAGCGCTCAGGGATGCAGCACGCTGCCGCCACGAGCTACGGAACCACGGAGTCGCTGCTCCGAGCCGCAGAGGCCGCCGCGGCTACGGCGCCGAGCTGTCCCCGCGGGAGCAGGAAGTGGCTCGCCTGCTCGGCCGCGGCCACACCAACCGTGAGATCGCCGACGTCCTGTTCCTCTCACCCCGGACGGTCGAGCAACACGTCGCCAAGGTCCTCCGCAAGCTCAACGCGGCCTCCCGAGCAGACCTGGCCAACTCAGACTGAGTCGGCCAGCACCTGCTCGACGACGTGAAGATCGTCCGTGATCAAGGCCTTCCACAAGGCCCACCCGCGAGCCCGCGCCCAGGTCCCCGCATCCTGCGCGACCGTACGCCGGAACGCCTCACGACTCTCACCCGAGAACATCGTCCAGGCGATCACCAGATCACAAGCCGGGTCGCCGACTCCCGACGTACCGAAGTCGATGACCGCCGACAGCCGCCCATCGACGACCAGCAGATTCCCGTGCGCGATGTCCCCGTGGAACCAGACCGGCGGCCCCGCGAAGGACGAGCCGATCGCTGCCTCCCAGACCTCGGTGCAGGCTGCGACGTCCACCTGATCCGCCAGCCGCACCAACGCTTGCCGAGTCCCGTCGTCGTAGTGCACCGGCGACGCACCCCGGAAGAAGCTGTGCGCCCCACCTGCAGGGCCACCAGTAGCGTCACACCGCTGCAGCGCGCGGATGAACGAGGCTACGGAGACAGCAAAGCCGGGCAGGTCGTCGATGCGGTCCACCGAGGCGGTAGAGCCTTCTAGCCACCGCCTGATCGACCAGTTGAACGCATACCCTTCACCCGGCACGCCCTTGCCCACAGGCTCCGGCACAGCCACCGGCAACTGTGGCGCCAGCCGAGGCAACCACTCGTCCTCCTTGTCGACGGCCGGCGCATAGCCGGCAGCCGTCGGAAGCCGAACAGTCAAGGCATCCCCGAGCCGGTAAGTCCGGTTGTCCCACCCGTCGACCTTCACCGGCGTGATCGGCAGCTCGCTCCACTGCGGGAACTGGGCCTTGATCAACCGCCGGACCAGACCCGCGTCGATCCCTGCACGGCCGTCTGAAGCGCTGTTGTCAGTCATCCCGGCCAAGTCTCCAGTGCGGCCGGGATGCGAGGCAAAGCGTTTTCAGATCGTCAGGTTGATGCCGTAGTCGCGGATCTTGCGGTAGATGGTCGCCCGGGACATGCCCAGGTCGCTGGCGGCCTTGTCCTTGTTGCCGCGATGGATGACCAGCGCCTTGACGACTGCGTCGCGCTCGAGGGACTCCAGCTGGGTGAGTCGCCGCCGGGTAGTGGCCCGGCACTCGCCGGGGAGGTCGTCGAGGTCGATGGTTCCGGAGCGGCGTTGCTGGGCGATGCGCAGGAGGACGCGGCGGAGCTGCTCGACATTGCCGAGCCAGGGGAGGCGCATCAGCTGGGCCAGTGCGCTGGGGGAGATGCTGAGGTTGTTGCCCCGGTTGAGGCGGCCCAGCAGGTGAGGTACCAGCTTGTGCATGTCCTCCAGGTGATGCCGCAGGGGCGGCACCTCCACGGTGTGCGAGAAGTGCGGCAGCAGCTGCGCATCCACCTCGGGGTTGCGCGGCTCGCTCCGCATCGTCAGTGCGACCCAGACCCCGCTGCTCTGGTCATGCTCGAGCAGTAGTCCCGACAGCGCACTCACCGAATCGCTGTCGAGCAGATGCGCCCGGCGGATGACCAGTGATCCGACCCCGGCCGACAACTCCTCAGCAACCGTGTCCAGCCAGCCAGGGCCGCACTCAGAGGCATCCATGATCCGGAAGTGCCCGCTGCCGTTGCGTAGCTGGTTCACCGACCGCAGCAACGCGATCTTGCCGACACCGGCCTCGCCCTCGAGCACCATCCACGAGCCGTTGCGCCGGCTGGTGTCCACCGCCTGACACACCCGCTGCCAAGTAGCGCTGGTCCCAGCAAGCCCAGGCATGACCGGTACTACGCTGCGCACCGTCCCAGTAGTCGAGTCCAGCCCAGATTGCACCTGGATCTTCAACACCCCACCAGCGAACTCCGAACCAGCGAACACCGGCCGATAGTCCAACCGGGCCACCAGCCCGCTCGGTAGATCAGCAACCAGCGTCACCTGCTCCGAGGAGCCAGCAGCGTCGCGTGATCGTGCCAGGAGCGCAGTCTGGTCAACTGGATCGAACCGCTGTTGCGCCTGGCTGTTCATCATGACCAGGTCTCCGCTGAGCGCGATCACCCCACTGCTGGAGTGCTGGCACGCGGCCAGGTAGTCGCGGAAGAGCGCCAGCTCCTTGGCCCCCGACCGCGTCAGCAGTTGCTGCTCGATCTTCTGCGCCGTCGATCGCGCGCAGAACATCAGTAAAGCGTTCGAATGAGACACCGACGAGGTCAGGTCCAGGACGCCGAGCAGCGAGCCCGTCACCGGATGGTGGATCGGCGCACCCGCGCAGGCGAAGCCACCGAGCGGCCCGGTGAAGTGCTCGCTCCCCGTGACCATCGTGGGGACTCCGGCCTCCAAGGTGGTCCCGATGCCGTTCGTACCGACCTGCTCCTCCGCGTAGCTGAAGCCGGGGGAGAGGGACGCCTTGTCGAGCTGCCTGATCAGCGACGGGTCAGGGCAGGTCCGCTGCAGGACCAGGCCGTGCTGGTCGGTCAGGATGATGCTCACCGACTCGTTCGCCAGCTCGTCGGCCAGGGCGCTCAGCACCGGCGCGGCCGACAGCGCGAGCGGCGTCGGGCCCTCCAGCCCCAGGTAGCTGGGATCGACGTTGTCGGTGTCCACCCGCAGCCGGGATGACCGTAGCCACGACGCCTGGATCGACTCGCGCACCAGTCCGGGATCGAGGTCGCCGGACGTCAGGAAGGTGTCCCTGGCCTGCTGCAACAGCCGGCCGGTACGAGGTGTCTCGATCCAGTGCGCTCGTTCCACAGAGGCCTCCCTGCCATCACTCTAGGTGCGTCCGCCTTCCCACTGTGTCTCAGATTGAGACAAGCGCAAGGGGCCAGCCGGGGTGAGATCGGTCCACTTGAAACCCCGAGGAGGCAGACCGTGAGCAGGCAGAGTCTGAGCAAGGCCCACGCCAAGATCACCGAACTGTCCTGGGAGCCGACCTTCGCGACTCCCGCGACACGCTTCGGAACCGACTACACCTTCGACAAGGCCCCGAAGAAGGACCCGCTGAAGCAGATCATGCGGTCCTACTTCCCGATGGAGGAGGAGAAGGACAACCGCGTCTTCGGCGCGATGGACGGCGCGATCCGCGGCAACATGTTCCGCCAGGTCCAGCAGCGCTGGATGGAGTGGCAGAAGCTGTTCCTGTCCATCATCCCGTTCCCGGAGATCTCCGCCGCCCGGGCGATGCCGATGGCGATCGACGCGGTGCCGAACCCGGAGATCCACAACGGGCTGGCGGTGCAGATGATCGACGAGGTCCGGCACTCGACGATCCAGATGAACCTGAAGAAGCTGTACATGAACCACTACATCGACCCGGCCGGGTTCGACATCACCGAGAAGGCGTTCGCGAACAACTACGCGGGCACCATCGGCCGGCAGTTCGGCGAGGGGTTCATCACCGGCGACGCGATCACCGCGGCCAACATCTACCTCACGGTGGTGGCCGAGACCGCGTTCACCAACACGCTGTTCGTCGCGATGCCCGACGAGGCCGCCGCCAACGGCGACTACCTGCTGCCGACCGTGTTCCACTCGGTCCAGTCCGACGAGTCGCGGCACATCAGCAACGGGTACAGCATCCTGCTGATGGCGCTGGCCGACGAGGACAACCGCCAGCTGCTCGAGCGCGACCTGCGCTACGCCTGGTGGAACAACCACTGCGTGGTCGACGCCGCGATCGGCACGTTCATCGAGTACGGGACCAAGGACCGCCGCAAGGACCGCGACTCCTACGCCGAGATGTGGCGCCGCTGGATCTACGACGACTACTACCGCAGCTACCTGATCCCGCTGGAGAAGTACGGCCTGAAGATCCCGCACGACCTGGTCGAAGAGGCCTGGAACCGGATCTACAACAAGGGCTACGTGCACGAGGTCGCGCAGTTCTTCGCCACCGGCTGGCCGGTCAACTACTGGCGGATCGACCCGATGACGGACGAGGACTTCGAGTGGTTCGAGTTCAAGTACCCGGGCTGGTACAACAAGTACGGCAAGTGGTGGGAGAACTACAACCGCCTGCGGTACCCGGGCAAGAACAAGCCGATCGCGTTCGAGGACGTCGACTACCAGTACCCGCACCGCTGCTGGACCTGCATGGTGCCGGCCCTGATCCGCGAGGACATGGTCACCGAGAAGGTCGACGGCCAGTGGCGCACGTACTGCTCCGAGACCTGCGCCTGGACCGACATCAAGGCGTTCCGGCCCGAGTACGAGGGCCGGCCGACGCCGAACATGGGCCGGCTGACCGGGCACCGCGAGTGGGAGACGCTGCACCACAACCGCGATCTGGCCGACATCATCAAGGACCTCGGCTACGTCCGTGACGACGGCAAGACGCTGATCCCGCAGCCGCACCTGGACCTGGACGACCAGAAGAAGCTCTGGACCCTCGACGACGTGCGCGGCATCAACTTCGCCAGCCCGAACATCCTGCTCAACGAGATGTCCGACGCCGACCGCGAGGCGCACCTCGCGGCGTACAAGGCGGGTGGCCCTGGTGGCCGGCCGGCGCCGGCCGTCGCCTGACCCAGCAAGCAGATCGGTGGCGGCGGACCCTGGCGACACCCCGCCGCCACCGGTCGCTCCCCAGCCAGAACCACACAGCCCTTGAGGAGCAGGTTGATGGGTGACAAACACGTCGTGCGGTTCGAACCCGTCGATCTCGAGATGGAGGTCGACGAGGACGAGACCGTGCTGAACGCCGCCTTCCGGCAGGGCATCGCGCTGATGCACGGCTGCAAGGAGGGCCAGTGCGCCGCCTGCAAGTCGTTCCTGCTGGACGGCGACGTGCAGATGGACCGGTACTCGACGTTCGCGCTGGCCGAGTACGAGAGTGACGAGGGCTACATCCTGCTCTGCAAGTCGCACGCGTACTCCGATCTGACCGTCGAGCTGATGAACTACGACGAGGAGGAACTCCGCAGTGCTGTCCCGCTGCAGCACCTGCGGACCAGGGTCGCCGCGATCGAGCCGGTCACCCGCGACATCGTGTCGCTGCGGCTGGACCTGGTCGAGCCGGACAAGTTCACCTTCAAACCCGGCCAGTACGCCGACATCGCGATCCCGGGCCACGACGCGCACCGGTCCTTCTCGATGGCGACGCTGCCCGGCGACCCACTCGAGTTCCTGATCAAGAAGTACCCCGGCGGGCACTTCTCCGGCCTGCTCGACGGCGGCCTCGAGGTCGGCGACGAGCTCGAGCTGGACGGACCGTACGGCACCTTCACGCTGAAGAAGGCGTCGGACCGGCCGATCCTGTGCATCGGCGGGGGAGCGGGGCTGGCCCCGATCCTCAGCCTGCTGCGCCATGTCGTTGCCGACGGCATCGACCGGCCGGTGCGGTTCTACTACGGCGCCCGGACCCACGAGGACCTGTTCTACCTCGACCAGATCGAGGAGCTGGGCGCGGAACTGCCCGACTTCAAGTTCGTCGGCGTGCTGTCCGAGAGCTGGCCGGACGACTGGGAGCACACCGGGTTCGTGACGGAGGTGGTGCAACGGCTGGAGCCAGGACTGGCCGGGGCCGACGCCTACCTGTGCGGGCCCCCGCCGATGGTCGACGCGGCGATCGACCTGCTGGAGACGGCCGGCGTACCGCGTGAGCACATCCACTACGACAAGTTCACCACTTCGGTGGCGGAGTAGGAGATCGAGATGGCAGACACGAAAGAACGGAGTTTCCCGCACCCGGAGTTCACCGACTCCGAGGCCGGCGCGCTCACGTTCCCGAGCTCCACGAGTCGCAGTTACAACTACTACAAGCCGGCCAAGGCGCGGGCGACGACGTACGAGGACGTCACCTTCGACGTCCAGCCCGACCCCGACCGGCACCTGTCGCAGGGCTGGATCTACGGGTTCGCGAACTCGCCCGGCGGCTACCCGAAGGACTGGACCCGGCTGGTGTCGTCGGACTGGCACCGGTTCCGCGACCCGAACGAGGAGTGGGAGAAGACGATCTACCGCAACAACGCGGCGGTCGTCCGGCAGATCGGGCTGAGCCTGGAGAACGCCAAGCGGGCCAAGGCGTACTCACACTGGAACCCGGCCTGGACCAAGTTCATCCAGCGCAACCTCGGCGCCTGGATGCACGCCGAGAACGGGCTGGGCATGCACGTCTTCACCGCCGCCCAGCGGTCGGCGCCGACGAACATGATCAACAACGCGATCTGCGTCAACGCCGCGCACAAACTGCGGTTCGCCCAGGACCTGGCGCTGTTCAACCTCGACCTGGCCGAGTCCGACATCGACTTCGACGGCCAGGTGCACCGGGAGGTCTGGCAGTCCGACCCGGTCTGGCAGGGCGTCCGGGAGAACGTCGAGCGGCTGACCGCGATCGGCGACTGGGCCGAGGCGCTGTTCGCGACGAACATCGTCTTCGAGTCGCTGGTCGGCGTGCTGTTCCGGTCCGATCTGCTGATGCAGGTCTCGGCCCGCAACGGCGACTACATCACCCCGACCATCGTCGGGGCCGGCGAGAACGACTACAGCCGCGACCTCGGCTACACCCGGGCGCTGTTCTCGCTGCTCACCCGGGACTCCGAGCACGGTACGGAGAACAAGGCCGTACTGGGTGAGTGGCTCGCGACCTGGGTGCCGGTCAGCCTGCGGGCAGCTCACGAGCTGCAGCCGATCTGGTCGCAGCCGAACGAGAAGGTCGTCACCTTCGCCGACTCGCTGGCCGCCGCCAAGGACGGTCTGCGCAGTGCCCTGGCCGACCTCGACCTCGACGTACCGAAGGAGCTGGACCAGTGACTGAAGCGAAGGAGTTCGGCGCGGCCGACCGCACCTTCTCGAACATGTGCGGCGTGACGTTGATGAACAACCAGAACGGTCATGTGGTGGCCCAGATCATGGGCGCCAAGGACAACGTGGAGATCACCGAGTACCCGTCGATGATCCGGGTCGACGGGGTCGGCAGGCTCACCTTCGACTTCGCCGAGATCTCCGACGCGCTCGGCGCGGACTTCGACCAGTCCGACTTCGAGGAGATCATGTCCACCCACTACGGGCGGATGGTCCATTTCGACGACAAGACGATGCTCTTCTCCAGTCCGGAGGAGGCCGCGGAGTACATCGACTTCGACCTCGTCGAGGTCCCGAGCTGAATTCGTCGCCCGGGGCCCTGACCGGCCCCGGGCACTGCCTGCCAGGGAGGCAAACCGATATGTACGAGAGCAACGGCGAGAAGTACTTCATCGTCGACAGTCATGTGCACTTCTGGAACGGCCGGCCGGAGAACAACCGGAACCGGTACGGCGAGGGCTTCACCAACTGCTTCTACGACTACCACCGCAACCTGTCGCCGGCCGAGTACGTCTGGACGCCGGAGAAGTTCGGCGCGTACTCCGAGGCCGACCTGCTGCACGACCTGTTCGAGATCGGCTACGTCGACAAGGCGATCTTCCAGCCGACGTACCTGACCGACTTCTACGTCGACGGCTTCAACACCACCGAGCGCGACGGCGCCGTGATGGAGAACAACCCGGGCAAGTTCATCACCAACGGCGCCTGGGACCCCCGTGACGGCGCCGCCGGCCTGGACAAGCTGGAGGAGCTGCACGCCCGCTGGAACCTGCAGGGCGTCAAGCTCTACACGGCCGAGTGGAAGGGCGACTCGAAGGGCTGGAAGCTGTCCGACCCGGAGGCCGAGCCGTACCTGCGCAAATGCGTCGAGCTCGGCATCAAGAACATCCACGTGCACAAGGGCCCCACGATCTACCCGCTGAACCGGGACGCCTTCGACGTCCAGGACATCGACTACGCGGCCTCGATGTTCCCCGAACTCAACTTCATCGTCGAGCATGTCGGGCTGCCGCGGCTGGAGGACTTCTGCTGGATCGCCACCCAGGAGCCGAACGTGTACGGCGGGTTGGCGGTCGCGATGCCGTTCATCCACAGCCGGCCCCGGTACTTCGCCCAGATCATCGGCGAGCTTCTGTACTGGATCGGCGAGGACCGGATCACCTTCGCCAGCGACTACGCGATCTGGCAGCCGAAGTGGCTGGTCGAGAAGTTCGTCGACTTCCAGATCCCCGAGGACATGCAGTCGGAGTACGGCGTACTGACGCCGGACATCAAGCGCAAGATCCTCGGCCTCAACGCGGCCAAGCTGTACGGCCTCGACGTACCGGCCGAGCTGCGGATCTCCGGCGAGGTCTCCGACAAGCCGATCGGCTCCGCGCCGGTCCAGGTCTCCTGATCCTCTGATTCGAAGGGAATAGACAGATGGCCAAAGATCTTCGTTTCAGCAACGACGCCCGGCAACTGCTCGAGCAAGGGGTCAACGCCCTGGCCGACGCGGTCAAAGTGACGCTGGGACCCAAGGGGCGCAACGCGGTACTGGAGAAGCTGACCGGGCCGCCGACCATCACCAACGACGGCGTCACGATCGCGCGCGAGATCCAGCTGCGCAACCCGTTCGCCAACATGGGCGCGCAGCTGGTCAAGGAAGTAGCGATGAAGACGAACGGGGTGGCGGGTGACGGTACGACCACCGCGACCGTGCTCGCGCAGGCGCTGGTGCGGGAGGGGTTGCGGGCGGTTGATGAAGGCGCGAACCCGATGCAGTTGCGGCGGGGGATCGAGGAAGCGGTCGCGGTGATCGTGAAGACGCTGCACGAGCGGACGGCCGAGGTCGGTGGGCAGACGGATCTGCTGTTCGTGGCGACGTTGTCGGCGAATGACGATCCGGAGATCGGGTCGGTGATCTCGGAGGCGATGGCGCGGGTCGGGAAGACCGGTGTCGTCACGGTCGAGGAGTCACCGGCGTACGGGCTGTCGTTGAACGTGGTGGACGGGATCGAGTTCGACCACGGGTTCATCTCGCCGTACATGGTGACCGACAAGGACCGGATGGAGACGGTCTTCGACGATCCCTTTATTTTGTTGACGAACAAGAAGATCAGCCAGCTGCAGGAGCTGATGCCTACCTTGGAGCTGGTGACGCGCTCGGGCCGGCCCCTGGTGATCCTGGCCGAGAACGTCGACGGTCCGGCGCTGCAGATGCTGGTGAGCAACAACGTGCACGACACGTTCAGGTCGGTCGTGGTGCGGGCGCCTGGGTTCGGGCATCGGCGGGTGGCGGAGCTGGAGGACCTGGCGGCGGTACTGGGTGGTCGCGTGGTCAGCGAGGACTCGGGCGTCAACCTGCACTCGCTGACGGCCGACGACCTGGGGTCGTGTCACCGGATCACGATCACGGAGAACGGTACGACGATGGTCGGCGGCGCAGGCGATCCCGCGTCGGTGGAAGCCCGCCTGCACCAGCTCGAGAAGGAGCTGGAGCGTGCCACGAACGACCACGACGAAGACAACCTCAAACTCCGCATCGCCCGCCTGGCCGGCCGTGTCGCCGTCATCCATGTAGGCGCCGCAACCGGTGTAGAACTCAAGGAGAAGCAGCACCGAGTAGAGGACTCGCTGTCAGCAACCCGGGCGGCTTTGGAGGAGGGCGTCATCGCCGGCGGCGGCTCAGCACTGACCCAAGCCCGAGACACCCTGGACCGCCTGGAACTGACCGGCGATGCCTTGATCGGCCGGGAAATCGTCCGCCAGTCCCTCGCCGAACCCCTCCGCTGGATAGCCATCAACGCCGGCTACGACGGCGACGAGGTAGTCAAAACCGTCTCCGAACTCCCGCTCGGCCAAGGCTTCAACGCGTTGACCGGCGAGTACGGCGACATGTTCGACTTCGGCGTCATGGACCCCGTCAAGATCACCCGCTCGGCGTTGGAGAGCGCCGCCTCCATCGCCGCCCTCCTGATCACCACCGAAACCGCCATCGTCGAAGAAGTCCTCGGCAACCCAGGCGCCATCATGGCCCCCGGCTTCGGCGACCTCGCCGAAGGCATGGTCCGCCCCTCCAACATCTACTAGATGCAACTACTCCAACTGGCCCGCCCGCCCCCGCCCCTCCCGGGGGCGGGCACCCGTGTCGCGGCGGAGTGCCCACCCCAAGGGGCTGAAGGGCAAAGGGCAAGAGCAAAGGAGGATCCCGGCTGCCGCTGTGGTTCAGTGCTGTGCCGGGGCTCTAGTTCGTGGGGTGAGCAGTGATCAGGTCCTGTGGCGTTCGCCGGGTCGGTGATCGCCAGTGTGACGGCGGCGAACCAACTGGTCAGGTCAGTCGGCTTTTTCTTCTATGCCTACGTCGTCGGGGGAGACTGTGCGACCGCCTTGGCAGGAGCCTTTGGAGTTGTGGAGGGGGGAAGGGGTTTGCCAGTTGCCGTAGAACCATTTGGGGGGCTGGCCGATCGAGCGGCAGATGAGGACTACTCGGTAGAAGCCGCTACCTGCCCAGCAGCTTGCGCTGGCTGTGGTGGCGCCGGTTCGGCTGTAGCTGCAGTTCTCGGGCCAGCCGGTTGTGGTGGCTGATGCCTGGCCGGTGGGGACCACCATCGTTGCCAGGACAAGGGCAGGAAGACTGAGAAGTGTGAGGGGCCTACGCATAGGTTGCCGCCTTTCGTGGAGGGTTAGCGCGCGCCGGCGAGAGTTGCCGCGGGGTCCTGGGGGAAGGGCTTCCATAGGGAGCTGTCTGCCATCTCGGCGGCGGCGTTCTTGCCTGTGCAGGCGGCGCACCACTCGAGCTTGAGATACCAGCAACTGACGTACGGCGAGGCGACGATCGTGCTCGACGCTCCGCTGTACGACCAGGCGTACTCCAGCCAGCTGCTCGGACAGGTGAAGGTTGCCCGGACCCAGTACTTCCGTCCGCACTGATTGTGGAGGTAGACCTTCTGGACCACATCCCCGTTGCGCGAGATGCAGCCGCCCGCACCGGCCCAGGTCGCCGCCGAGGCCGTGCTGGGAGAGATCAGGACAGTGGTGGCCGCCAGCGCCATCACCGCGAGCACTGACTTGACCCGGATCATCTTTCGCATCGTTCTCACTCCTTCGGAGACAGCGTCGGTGTGCGATGGGCCGATCATCCTGCGTCACCGTTACCGGCTGCCTACCAAACCGCTACCGTAAGCTCGGAGGAGTGGAATTCAGGCTGCTCGGTGACGTGGTGGCGCTCAGCCACGATCAGCCGCTCGCGCTGGGCCGGCGGCAGGAGCGGTTGCTGCTCGGGATCTTGTTGCTGGAGCCGAATCGCCCCGTTTCCGTCGATCGCCTGATCGAACTGCTCTGGCCCGCCGACCAGCCCGCCAACCCACGACGAGCGATCCAGGTGTACTTCTCCCGGCTCCGGCGGGTCCTGGCGAAGGCGGGCGAGGACGACGGCCCGGTGCTCCTCCGCCAGGACGACGGCTATCTGGTCCGGACACCCGCGGAGTCCATCGACGTGCACTGCTTCACCCAGCAGATCCGCGCGGCGAGAACGATCGCCGACCCAGCAGCTCGGGCCGCCGCCCTGCGCTCAGCCCTGGACCTGTACCGAGGTGAGCCGCTCGAAAGCCTCGCATCTCAGTCGGTACTACGCCAGCTCGGCGGCCCGTTCGACGAGGCCTACCGGACAGCACTCGAACTGCGGATCGACGCCGCCCTCGAGGCCGGGCTGTACGACGACCTGCGCGCCGAAGTACCGGTACTGATCGGGCGCTACCCCGTCGCCGAACGGCCGGTCGCCGCGCTGATGCGAGCGCTCCATCACGATGCCCGCCCGGCTGAGGCGCTGACCGTCTACGAAGAGCTGACCGCTCGGTTGCGCGAGCGGCTCGGCCTCGAACCCGGCCCAGAACTCCGTGCCCTGGCCGACTCGATCCGGCAGAACGCACTCGGCTCACCCACTCCGATTCCGCAGCCGCCCGAGCCGGCCCGAACGGGCCCACGGCAACTACCTGCCGACGTCAGGTTCCTGGTGGATCGCGACCTGCTGCTGGCCCATGGACAGCTGCATCTCACCACGCGCAGGCCGGCTGTCTTCTGCCTCCACGGCGGCGCGGGCGTCGGGAAATCGGCAGCAGCAGTCAGGCTCGGCCATCGCGTCGCCGCCGATTTCACCGACGGACAGCTGTTCCTGCGCCTGCTCGAGCCCGACGGTACGGCGCTCCCGTCGAGGACGGCGCTCGCGCGGTTGCTGCGTGCGATCGGTGTTCCGCCGAGCGAGATCCCCGAATCGCTCGAAGCCAGGATCGCCGTCCTCACCGAGAAAGCCGCCGACCGAGAGTTCCTCCTCGTCTTGGACGATGCCCAGGACCTCGCTCAAGTCTCACCGCTCCTGCGGCTCGGCCCCCGATGCAGCGTGATCATCACCTCACGCCAAGCGCTGAGCGGGCTGGAACACGCCGAGCACCACCAGGTACGGCCGCTGGGCGATGACGCGAGCCTGCAACTCCTGCGCCATGTTGCCCAGGCGGAGTTCGACGGTGGAGAGATGGGTGACCTCGTCACGATCGTCGAGCGTTGCGCGGGTCTGCCGCTGGCCCTTCGAGTGGTCGGATCACGGCTCAGCCCGGTCGCCGGCCAGACGGTCCCGGCCATGGTCGCCGCGCTGGAGGACGCCGCCCAGCGGCTCGACGTCCTCGAGATCGGAGACCTGGCCGTTCGAGCCAGCCTCGAGCTGTCGCTCGCTGCGGTCGAACCATTGACCTGCGCGTTGCTAGAGCGAGTCGTTCAGCTCGGAATCGACGAGTTCTCTGCCTGGGTGGCAGCGCCGCTGCTCGACGTCGACGAGTCTGTCGCGGACCGGGAGGTCGAGCGTCTGTACGACCTGGGCCTGGTCCATCTGCGCACCGAGAGTCCCCGGCGATTCGGCGTACACGGCCTGGTTCGCGCCTATACGCTCGAACGATCGTCGGACGCCGGTGCGATCGAGGCCGCGACCCGGCGGTACGTGGGTGCGCTGGTCCGGCTGGCCACCATCGCCGATGAGGAACTCGACCACGGCTTCGTGCAGACCGAGGGCCTGTCCACACCGGAACCGCCGTCCCTGCCTGGCGTCGAGGCGTCCGCGCGGTCGATGCCAGGGGAGTGGTTCGGACTCGAAGCGCCCGCCATCTGCACCCTGATCGCCAAGGCTCCGCCGGAGCAAGCGGCCCTGCTCGCATTGCGGGTCCGCGGCTATCTCACCTTGCAGGACGAGAGCGAACAGGCCGGATCAGCCCTCGAAACAGCGCTCGGGAAGCTGAACGACGGCAGCCATCCCGGTCTGGAGGGGCGGCTGCTGCAGGCGTACTTCACCACCGTCGCGCAACACCACCGGCCGGTCGGCGAGCTGATCGCGCTGGCCGACCGCTCGTTGCGACTGGCTCGGCTGGACGATTCGACGTTGCTGGAGATGTCGGCGTACTGGCAGTTCGGCTACTCCATGATCGAGGCCTGCGATTTCGAGGCGGCGGCGATGGCCTACGAGTCGGCGCTCGTACTGATCAAGAAGGATCACGCCCTCGGCCACCACCGGGCCAAGGCGCTGTCCGGCGCCGGGGACGCCGCTCGGCTGAACGGTGACCTCGAGCGCGCGGCAGTCATCCTGGCCGAAGCGGCGAGCCTCGACCCAGGCCGCACCCGCTGGCGTGCGGTGACCTTGTACGACCTGGCGACAGCCCTGGTCGAGGGAGGCCGGCTGACCGAGGCGGAGCCGGTGATCCGGGAGGCCGAGGCGATCTTCGCCGAGCTGGGAGACAGCTTCGGCCGTGCGTACGTCGAGATCGTCGACGCCCGGCACGCCCTCCGCCGTCAGGACTGGGACAGAACCCGCAGGCTGCTCGACAGCGCGGCCCAGCAGTTCCTGGCGATCGACGACGTCTCGTCGCTGTGCGAGGTCCGGATCGCCGAGGCCGAACTCCTGCTGGCCAGGCAACAGCCCGCAGCCGCCCGTGAGTTGCTGCTGGCAACGATCGACGAGGCGCTGTCCGTCGAGGACACCCGCAGCGCGCACCAGTGCCGCCAACTCCTGAACACCTTCACAACCTGAAAGAGCCCTGCACGCGTTGTGCAGGGCTCTTTCGGGGAGTGCTGGGGTCAGGCTTCGCCGGTGCCGCCGGAGGGGAAGAGGTTGCCTTGGCGGGAGAAGCCGTCCGAGGGGCCGGCGGCCGGTGGCAGTGCGGTGCCGGTGGCGATCTTGCGGTTTCGGCGGGTGCGGCCTTCGAGGTAGCGGGCGAGGACCGAGAGGAGGGAGCAGATGCCGATGTAGATGACCGCTACCACCATGTACGTCGGGATGTACGGGAAGCCGAACTCGAGCCGGCCGCCCATCTGCTTGGCGACGTACAGGAGTTCGTTGTACGTGATGATGAAGCCGAGCGCGGTGTCCTTCAGCAGGACGACGAGCTGGCTGACGATGGCCGGCAGCATCGCCCGGATCGCCTGCGGGAGCAGGATCAGCCGGACGACCTGGTTCTTGCGCAGGCCGGTCGCGTACGCCGCCTCGCGCTGGCCCTTCGGGACTGCGCTGATGCCGGCCCGGAAGATCTCCGCCAGGACCGAGCCGTTGTACAGCGTCAGACCGAAGACGACCGCCCAGAACGGGCCCAGGCCCAGATGGAACTCGAGGTTGCCGTAGTAGAAGAAGAACATCAGGATCAGCACCGGGATCGCGCGGAACAGCTCGACCACGAAGGTCGCAGGGACCCGGACCCACTTGTGGTCGCTGATCCGGGCGGCCGCGAAGACCGCGGCGAACAGGAAGGCGAGTACCGCGGCCAGGCCGGCCGCCTTCAGCGTGTTCAGCAGGCCGGTGAGCAACTGCTCCTGGATCGACTTGTACTGGAACTGCGCCCAGCGCCGGCTCTGGAACTGACCGGTGTCGTTGAGCCGGTAGACCACCCAGGCGATCACGCCCAGCACGACCAGCGCCACGACGACGTTGAGGATCATGTTCCGTGCCCGCGCCCGGGGGCCGGGTACGTCGTACAACACGGCACTCATGCCGATACCGCCGTCCGTCGCTCGGCCCACCGCTGCAGGAAGACCAGGGGGATGATCAGGATCAGGAAGCCGATGGTGATCCAGACCAGGGTCAGCATCTGGTTCTCGCCGCGTTCGGCGATCGCCGCCGGGATGGCGCCCGCTTCGAGCACCGAGAATCCGGCCGCGATGGTGGTGTTCTTCAGCAGGGCGATCATCACGCTCATCAGCGGCGGCTGGATCGCACGGAAGGCCTGCGGCAGCACGACGATGCCGAGCACCTGCAGGAAGGACATGCCGACCGCGCGGGCGGCCTCGGACTGGCCGGGTGAGACGGTGTTGATGCCCGACCGGACCACCTCGCAGACGAACGCGGAGGTGTAGACGGTCAGCGCGACGATCGCCGACCAGAAGTACGACGGCAGCTCGATCCCCATCTTCGGCGCGCCGAAGACGAGGAAGGCGAAGACCAGGGTCAGCGGCGTGTTCCGCAGGATGTTCACGTAGCCGGTGCCGATGGCCCGCAGCACGGGTACCGGGGAGACCCGGAACCCGGCCAGCACGGTCCCGAGGACCAGGCTCAGCAGGCCCGCCACCACGAACAGCTTGATCGTGGTCCAGAAGCCGTCTCTGAACAGTTCCCAGTTGTCGGTGAGGACCGAGAGCATCGCGACCTTCCAAGGGTTGGAGACAGTCAGGGCGACCCCGCGACGCGCGGGGTCGCCCTGAGCTGAGGGTGGATCAGTACTTCTCGACCGGGGGCTGGGTGCCGGCCGAACCGGACTTGCCCAGCGTCTCGTCGTAGATCGACTTCCAGGTGCCGTCGGTGCCGGCGGTCTCGAGACCCGCGTTGATCTTGTCGCGCAGCGCCTTGTCGGCCAGCGGCACGCCGATGCCGTACTTCTCCTGGCTGAACGGCTTGCCGACCACCCGCAGCTCGTCGGGCGCGTTCGCCGCGTAGCCCTTGAGGATCGCGTCGTCGGTGGTGACCGCGTCGACCTTCTTGTCCAGCAGCTGGGAGACGCACTCGGAGTAGGTCTTGAACTCCGAGATGTTGCTGGCCTCGGTCAGGTTCTCGTCCTTGACCTTCTGGATCGGCGTCGAACCGGTCACCGAGCAGACCTTCTTGCCCTTGATCGAGTCCTTGCCGCCGTCCATCGAGGTGTCGGACTTGCGGACCAGCAGGTCCTGGCCGGCGATGAAGTACGGTCCGGCGAAGCCGACCAGCTTCTTGCGCTTGTCGGTGATCGAGTAGGTGCCGACGTAGTAGTCGATCTCGCCACCGGCGATCGCCGTCTCGCGGTTCGCGGACGGGATCTCCTTGTACTCGATCTGCGCCGGGTCGAAGCCGAGCTGGGCCGACACCATCTGGGCGATCTCGATGTCGAAGCCGCAGCGCTTGCCGCTGGCATCCTTGTAGCCGAGGTTCGGCTGGTCGGCCTTGACCCCGACGACCGCGTGCCCGCGGGTCTTGATCTTGGCGTAGGTCGGGCTGCCGGCCACGTCCGCGGCCGGAGCCACGGTGAACTTGTGCGGCTCGCCACAGCTAGCGGCGGCGCTGCCACCGCCACCCGCGGCGGTGTCGTCCTTGCCACAGGCGCCGACGCTCAGCGCGAGCGCAGCGACGCCGAGAGTGGCGACCACGTTGCGCATTCTCATGGGATCCCCTTCGTGTGTTTTTACTGCAGTTGCGGCCGGCCCGAAGGCCCGCCGGGCGTCTCGTCAGTGCTTGAGGATCTTCCCGAGGAAGTCCTGGGCACGGCGTGAGGTCGGGTTGGTGAAGAAGGACTCGGGGCTGGCCTCTTCGACGATCTCGCCGTCGGCCATGAAGACGACCCGGTTGGCCGCGCTGCGCGCGAAACCCATCTCGTGGGTGACCACGACCATCGTCATGGACTGCTTGGCCAGGTCGATCATCACCTCGAGGACCTCCTGGATCATCTCCGGGTCGAGCGCCGAGGTCGGCTCGTCGAACAGGATGACCTTCGGATCCATCGCCAGCGCCCGGGCGATCGCGACCCGCTGCTGCTGGCCGCCGGACAGCTGGGCCGGGTACTTCGCCGCCTGGTTCGCGACGCCGACCCGCTCGAGCAGCTCCATCGCGCGCTTCTCGGCGGCCTTCGGGTCGTTCTTGCGGACCTTCAGCGGGCCGAGGGTGACGTTCTGCAGGATCGTCTTGTGGGCGAACAGGTTGAAGGACTGGAACACCATGCCGACGTCGGCGCGCAGCCTGGCCAGCGCCTTGCCCTCGCTGGGCAGCGGCTGGCCGTCCAGGGTGATGGTGCCCGAGTCGATCGGCTCCAGCCGGTTGATCGCCCGGCACAGGGTGGACTTGCCCGACCCGGACGGGCCGATCACCACCACCACCTCGCCGCGGTTGATGGACAGGTTGATGTCCTTCAGCACGTGCAGGTCACCGAAGTGCTTGTTCACGTTCGTCAGGGCGACAAGACCTGTGGTCGTCACGGTGCCGACGGCGGAGGAATCGCTCATGGCGAGCAACCTAGCGCGACCGGAGGGTGACCCGCACGCGCAGCCGGTTCCACACAGGTAACGATCTGCCGCCTGAGCGGGGTCGCGCGACCGACCGGTCACCCAGCGGAAGATCGTGCAGGATTTCCCTTGACCCTTCGGCCCACCCCGGCGGGGCCAGGCCTGGCGGGTCCCGGGCGCTTCCTGACGGGGGAGGCCGGGCGTACGGTTTCGTCGGCCTTGTGCTACGGGAGTGCCCGGCGATCGACGGCACCCCGCCAAGTTGTCGGAGAAACTGTCATGCGCTTCTCGCTGACCAAACGCAGTCGGAAAATCGTCTCCGGAGTTCTGGGCATCGGCCTGGTCGCCGCCGGAGTGGGCGGCTATGCCGGCCGGTACGAACTCAAGGAGGAGTGGCTCAAACACCAGTGGGCCGACAAGCACTACAACGCGGCCGTGATGGAGAAGGCGCTGATGATCGCCGGCGGGAACCCGTCGGAGATGCAGAGCGAGTCGAAGGAAGCCTTCACCATCGCCGACGAGTTCGAGCAGGCCCGGACCGCTCCTGGTGGAATCGTCGCACCCGGTGCCTACTCGGCTGCTTTCAGTCAGCTCACCGCGATGCAGCACACCACCGGCACCTGGCGTGATGTCACCAAGGTGCCCTACAACGCCGACGACACCCGGTACCGCGACTGGTACTCGAACTCGTCCGGTGGCGCGGGCCACGTGACGGGCCGGGTGACCGGCCTGGCAGCCGACGGGGCCAACCATGTGTACGCCGCCGGCGCCAACGGCGGGGTCTGGCGCTCGAGCACCGGTGGCGGGAACTGGACACCGCTTTCCGACGCGTTGCCCTCACTGAGCGGCGGCGATCTGCAATTGGCCGGCGACGGCTCGCTCTGGTACGCGACCGGTGAGGCGAACACCGGCGGTACGTCGTACGTGGGCTCGGGTGTCTACCGGCTGGCGAACCCGGTCAGCGGTGTGTTCGCGCCGGCCGACCGGGTGGGCGGCAAGGAGCTCGAGTCGACCACGGTCGGCCGCCTGCGGTGGGGCGGTGGCCAGGTGTTCGCGGCGACCAACCGCGGCGTCTGGTACCACGACGCGTCGACGAAAGCCGGCGCCTGGAAGGTGGCGTTCTACCCGAATCCGGACTTCATGCCGGAGATCAAGGATGACGCCGGCAACGTCTTGGTGCCGGGCGGTTCGCAGACCGGTGGCGCCACCAACGCGGCGTACAAGAACATCGTCAACGACATCGCGATCGACCCGAAGAACCCCAAGCACCTGATCGCGGCGATCGGCTGGCGGTCGGGTGACACCTACAACGGGTTCTACGAGACGTCCGACTACACGGCCGGCCCGGCGAGCTGGAAGCGGCTGGACGTGGTCCTGGGCGGCATCAAGAACAGCACGGACGTCGGCTACACCACCTTCGCCTTCAGCAAGACCGGTGACCGGCTCTACGCGCTGGTGCAGCAGCCGAGCAAGATCAACGGCAGTACCAGCCTGGCCGGGATCTTCGTGTCGAAGACCGGCAGCCCGGCCGGTCCGTGGAACAAGATCGCGGACCCGCAGATCCTCCACAACAGTGGTTCCGCGCTGGATCGCAAGGGGTACGCGGTCGGCGTCCAGGCCTGGTACAACCAGTTCCTCACCGTCGATCCGACCAACGCCGACCATGTCTGGGCCGGCCTGGAGGAAGTGTTCGAGACCACCGACGCCGGCTCGCACTGGGCCACCGTCGGGCCGTACTGGAACTTCGGCTTCGCCTGCTGGAACATCGCGGACTCGAAGAACACCTGCCCGATGGCTCCGCACTCCGACCAGCATTCGGTCGCGGTCGGCACGGCGGGTGGAAAGCCGGTCGTGTTCGTCGGCAACGACGGTGGTGTCTACCGGCGCCCGGTGAACGGGCAGGTGAACGCCAACAAGAACGGCACCGACTGGTCCTCGCTCACCGACGACGGGACGATGGACGCGCTGCAGTACTACTCGGTGTCGGTCGGTAAGGACACCAAGAACGGCGGCACAGTGGTGTCCGGAGGCCTTCAGGACAACGGCGTGTCGAACCTCTTCGCGGTCCGGCCCGACGGTAGCAACGGCGATACCGAGATGGGCTCGAACTTCGGCGGTGACGGCGGTGACGGTGCGGCCGATCCGCAGAACGGCTGCAACCAACTGCAGGAGTACACGTCGCTGGCCATCAAGATCACCAACAACTGCGCACTGAACCCCGGAGCGCTCAGCGAGGCCGACGCGTCGTCGTGGAGTCTCGACCCGAACGACCCGTCACCGCGGTTCATCGCCCCGATCGCGCTGGACTCGGTCAACTCGAGTGGGTTCATCACCGGTGGGCAGTACGTCTACACCTCGACCAAGGGGTGGGGCATGCGCAGTGCGAGCGAGTGGACCAAGGCGTTCGACCTGGGCGCGGGCCACTCCGCCACCGCCGTGGCGATGCGTGACGGCGTTGGCTGGGTGAGCTGGTGTGGTCCCTGCAACAACGCCGGCTTCACTCGCGGCCTGGCGACCAACGCCGGTGGCTCGTGGCACCAGGTGACCCTGCCTGCCAGTTTCCCGAACCGGTTCCTGGCCGGCGTGGGGATCGACCCGGCCTCGGGTCAGCACGCCTACGTGGCCGTCAACGGATTCTCCCGCCGCTTCACCGAGGGGCCGGGGGCCGGGGTCGGACATCTGTACGAGACCAAGGACGGCGGCGCGACCTGGGCGGACATCTCGGCGAACCTGCCGGACATCCCGACCAGCTCGGTCAAGCAGCTGCCCAACGGCGCGCTGGTGCTGGGTTCCGACCTGGCGACCTTCTACCGGGCACCGGGTGCGACCAGTTGGCAGGTGCTGGGCACCGGCCTGCCGACGACGACCGTGATGGACATCGAGTCCGGACCGGACGGCAGGGTGTACGCGGCCACCCACGGCCGTGGCATCTGGAGCATCACCCCACCTGCCTGACCCCGGAGTTGCGTCCGAAGAACCGCTCTGGTTCCTCGGACGCAACGAGGTCAGTGCGGGCGGCCCGTTCCGCAACACCCACCGGCAGCCAGGACAGCGGCTGCCGGTGGGGTCTTGACGGCAGCCTCCACGCCGGCCAGCATCCGGGACCGTTCGGCGGGGGAGATGATCCGGCCGCGGGTGACGACGGTGTGGATGCGGCGGGTGTTGCGGATGTCCCGGAGCGGGTCGGCGTCCAGGACGACGAGGTCGGCGAGCTTGCGTGGGGCAACGGACCCTAGGTCGGCGGCCATGCCGAGGAACTTGGCTGGTTCTACCGTTGCGGCGTACAGGGCCTGTCGGGTGGTGGCGCCGGCGGCGACGAGTAGTTCGAGTTCGTCGTGGAGGGCGAAGCCGGGGACCATGTACGGCGTACCGGTGTCGGTGCCGGCCAGCACGGGGACGTCGTGGGCGAAGAGCTCGCGGACGAAACGTTGCCGGTACTCCCACATCTGCTGCTGGTGGGAGATCTCCTCGGCGGTCCGGTTGGCCTTGTAGAGGTCCTCGATCACGTAGTCGTAGGTGCCGATCGAGTCCTCGCTCAGGTACTTCCGCGTCGCCGGGTCCGGTCCGGTGAAGTCGGGCATGTCCAGCACGTGGTGCATGGTCAGCGTCGGGGTGACCCGGGTCCGGTTGCGCCGCAGCGTGCCGAAGACGTCGGCCGCGCGGGCCCGGCTGAAGGTGTTCGCCGCGATCCACTCGATCGGGTGCATCTGCCGGAACCAGCCGTTGTAGTCGCCGGTCTTGATCGCGATCGCCTGCTGCATCCGGCGTACCTCCACCTCGCGGCTCGATACCGACAGACCCAGCGAGTGGATGTGCTCGATGCTGCGCTGACCGGCGTCGCTGACCTGCTTGATCGGGACCTGGTCCGGCGCATGGCCGTGCACGGTCAGCCCCTGCCGCCGCGCCTCGTCCAGGATCGCCCGGTACGCCGATGAGCTCAGCCGCGAGTAAACCTTGACGAAGTCCGCCCCCTCCTCCTTCACCTGCCGTACTGCCGCACGCGCGCCGGCCTCGTCATCCACGACCAGCACGTGGAGGAGATTCGGATCCCACAAGGTCGGATCGCCGTCGATGATCTGGCTGGCCACGATCATCCGCGGACCGAGCAGCGTGCCGGCCTCGATCCGATCGCGCCAGTCGTAGACGACCGGGTCGGGCGCGGCCATCTCGCGGACGGTCGTGAGCCCGTTGGCCAGGTACAGCGGTGGCGAGACGTGCTCGTCGCCGAGGGAGTGGACGTGCATGTCGGCCAGGCCGGGGATGACGAACTTGCCGGCGAGGTCGATCTCGGTGGCGCCGCGGGGGACCGGCAGGCGGCCGACCCCGATGATGCGGTCGCCGCTGATCAGTACGGTCTGGTGCCGGTCGCGCCGGCCGGTCGAAGGGTCGATCACGGTGACGTCGGTCAGCGCGGTGATCCGGGTCTTGTCGGCCGACATGGCGGGCCAGCTGAGGGCGGCGGCGTGGTTGGCGGTGAAGGAGCCTCCGGCGACCACGGCGGCTCCTGCGGCGGTACGGGCGAGGAACTGACGACGGGAACTGTTCATGCCCTCCACTGTTGTTTGCCGGGCGGCTGCGGTCAGGGGTTGCAGGGACCCGATCCCAGGTAGGGGAAACCCCACCACGCCACGTACTCTTAGTGGCTGTTATGCGTACATACGAGGTCCGCACCCACGGGTGTCAGATGAACGTCCACGACTCCGAGCGTCTGCGGGGCCTGCTGGAGACCGCCGGTTACGTCCGCGCGTCCGAGGGTGACCTCGCCGACGTGGTCGTCTTCAACACCTGCGCGGTCCGGGAGAACGCCGACAACAAGCTGTACGGCAACCTCGGCCAGCTGGCGCCGGCGAAGGCGAAGAACCCGGGCATGCAGATCGCCGTCGGCGGCTGCCTGGCGCAGAAGGACCGCGCCACCATCACCAAGAAGGCGCCCTGGGTGGACGTCGTCTTCGGAACCCACAACATCGGCTCGCTGCCGGTACTGCTCGAGCGGGCCCGGATCGCCGAGGAGTCGCAGGTCGAGATCCTCGAGTCGCTCGACGTCTTCCCGTCGACGCTGCCGACCCGGCGCGAGTCGCCGTACTCCGCCTGGGTGTCGGTCAGCGTCGGCTGCAACAACACCTGCACGTTCTGCATCGTCCCGGCGCTGCGCGGCCGCGAGAAGGACCGCCGCCCTGGTGATGTGCTCGCCGAGGTGGAGGCGCTGGTCGCCGAGGGCGTGCTCGAGGTGACGCTGCTGGGGCAGAACGTCAACTCGTACGGTGTCGAGTTCGGCGACCGGTACGCGTTCTCGAAGCTGCTCCGCGCGTGCGGCTCGATCGACGGGCTGGAGCGGGTTCGCTTCACCTCGCCGCATCCGCGTGACTTCACCGCGGACGTGATCGAGGCGATGGCCGAGACGCCGAACGTGATGCCGTCGCTGCACATGCCGCTGCAGTCGGGGTCGGACCAGATCCTCAAGACGATGCGCCGCTCGTACCGGCGGGATCGCTACCTCAAGATCATCTCCGACGTCCGGGCGGCGATGCCGGACGCGGCGATCACGACCGACATCATCGTCGGCTTCCCGGGGGAGACCGAGGAAGACTTCCAGGGCACGCTCGACGTCGTCCGCGAGGCACGGTTTGCCGGGGCCTTCACCTTCCAGTACTCGAAGCGGCCTGGTACTCCGGCCGAGTCGATGGAGGACCAGGTGCCGCACGAGGTCGTGCAGGAGCGGTATCTGCGGTTGGTCGAGTTGCAGGACGAGATGGCCTGGGACGAGAACAAGAAGCTGGTCGGCCGCTCCGTCGAGGTCCTGATCGCCGAGGGCGAAGGCCGCAAGGACGCAGCCACGCACCGCCTCTCCGGTCGCGCCCGCGACAACCGCCTGGTCCACTTCACCCTCCCCGAGGGCGTCGAGAAGCCCCGCCCCGGCGACATGGCAACGGTCGAGGTCACGTACGCCGCCCCCCACCACCTAGTCGCAGACGTCTTCGGCTCCGTACGCCGAACCCGCGCCGGCGACGCCTGGCAACGAGCCCAAGACACCCCACCGTCCGCCACCACCCCCGGCGTCATGCTCGGCATGCCCCCCGTCGGCGCCCCAGCCCCACTGGCCCCCGCCACCGGCGGCTGCGCCGTCAACTGACTTGCCGGCGACGCCCCCGAAGACGGGCAAAGCTGACGTGCCCCCGGAGCCACCCGAAACTCCCCCCGAGCAAAACGCCGCCATCCCCAAGCCCAACCCGAGCGACGCCACGCCCGCCCCTGGGCCGAGCGACGCCGCACCGGCGACTGGGGTGAGTGAGGCTGCGCCGGCGTCTGGCGTGAGCGGGGCTGCGCCGGCCCCCGTGCAGAGTGGGGCTGTGCCGGCCCCCGTGCAGAGCGGGGCTGTGCCGGCCACCGTGCAGAGCGGGGCTGCGCCGGCCCCCGTGCAGAGCGGGGCTGTGCCGGCCACCGTGCAGAGCGGGGCTGCGCCGGCCCCCGTGCAGAGCGGGGCTGTGCCGGCCCCCGTGCAGAGCGGGGCTGTGCCGGCCACCGTGCAGAGCGGGGCTGTGCCGGCCCCCGAGCAGAGCGGAGCCGCGCCCGCTCCTGGGGGGAGCGACGCCTCGCCCGCCCACGGGGCAAGCGGGGCTGCGGCCGCTGGTCGCGCTGGTGGGTTGTTGCCGGATGGGGCTGAGCCGTTCGCCTTCGGGCGGGATGCGGATGTCTACTCGATCGACGACGCGTGGGTGTTGCGGCGGTATCGGGATGGGCATCCGGTGCGGGAGGAAGCGGAGTACATGACGTGGGTGGCGAAGTACGACTACCCGGTACCGGCCGTGCGGCAGATCGATGGGCCGGACATGGTGATCGAGCGGCTCACCGGGCCGACGCTTGCTGATGCTGCGATCGCGGGTGAGGTCTCGCCGGCGGAGCTCGGGCGGATGCATGCCGATCTCCATCGCCGCCTTCACGCCATCCCGGCGACGAGCGGCACCCAAGGCAACGTGGTGGTCCACGGCGATCTTCATCCGTACAACGTGATCCTGACCCCGACCGGCCCTGTCGTCATCGACTGGCGCAACGCCGAAGAGGGCCAACCTGAGTTCGACCTCGCGATGACCGCGATAATCTTCGCCCAGGTAGCCCTCGACCCCGCCTTCGCCAACCTGAGCGGGATGCTCCGCGAAGCTCTCGCCACCTACCTGGCCAACTCGATCGACCTGACCCCCGGCCTCGAGGCCGCCCTGGCAGCCCGATCCCGAAACCCCACCCTGACTCAGGCGGAACGAGACCTCCTCCCAGCCCAGTCGGAGCTAATCCGCTCACACCTGCACCAGCTCCGCACCCGCTGACAAATCCGGCCACCAGCCGGCAGGGTCACCCAACGCTCGGCTGCCCCCGGCCACCAGTTGGCAGGGCAACCCAACGCCCGGGCTGACCCGTTATCAGGCCGCTGCCGCCCTGCAGGTCGCCAGCGGACGAACAACCCGTCAGCCGAGCTGGCCGGCTCGCCGCCGAGGCCGGTTCCGCCGAGCCGTCGCCGCGCGACGCCGAACTCCACTGGCAGACCTGTCCGGCTGAGATGAAGCGCCAGGCCCGGGCCGCCATGCACGCACAACCCTCGCGAACAGCTCCAACACGCCGAGGTAAGCGGTTGCCCTGGCAAGTTAGGTGTGCACCCCGCTCCGGCCGTTGCCGCCGGCAACCTCCGCGGGACCCCCGCGACCCCGGGACCCCCGCGACCCCGGGACCCCCGCGACCCCCAAGACCCCGGGACCCCCAAGAGTTGAGTCCAGCAGAGTGGTGTACGGCGAGATCCTGGTGATGCGCGGGGCGGA
>NZ_BAAAHK010000015.1:0-914 GCF_039525325.1 Kribbella koreensis | reverse complement strand
CGCAGAGAGTCACCGATGGCGGTCGGCAGACTCTGTGATGCCGACCTGAGCAGGTCGGCGCGGGCCAGCAGCTCCTCGTCGGGGTAGTCGAGGAGGAGCGAGACGGACTGCCACACGATGGTGAGCTGGTCCGGCGGCAGTACCGGCTTGGGCCGGCGGCTCATGAGCCGGAGCCCTTCGGCGGGAACATCCCCGGCGGGGAGCCTTTGCCGTCCCAGTTGAGCAGGTTGACCCGGCCGGCTTTGCTCTCCGGGCCGGCCAGTGAGTCGGAGGTCTGCCGGTCCTGCAGCATCTGGAAGTTCTCGACCGCGATCGGGGTGGGCGTTCCGGAGCCCTCGCCGAACACGTCGTGCTGACCGCCGCCGTACTCCGAGACTGAGCACTCCGTGGACAGCTCCTCCAGCGAGTGGGCTTGCTCGGCGTGCGCGGGCGGGATCACGTACCGCTCGTCGTACTTCGCGATCGCCAGCAGCCGGTACATGTCGTACAGCTCCTCTTCGCTCATCCCGACGGCCGCGGGGATCGAGGCGTCCGGGTCGCGACCCAGGTTGATGTCGCGCAGGTAGCAGCGCATCGCGGCGAGCTTCTTGAGCACGGCGTCGACCGGCGCGACGTCCCCGGCGGTGAACAGCTCGGCGAGGTACTCGACCGGGATCCGGAGCGCGTCGATCGCCGCGAAGAGATTTCCCTTGTCCTCGGCATCTTCTCCGGTCTCGGCGACGACGTCGACCACCGGTGACAGCGGCGGGATGTACCAGACCATGGGCATCGTCCGGTACTCCGGGTGCAGCGGCAGCGCGACCTTGAAGGTGTTGATCAACGCGTAGACCGGGGAGCGCTGGGCGGCATCGATCCAGTCCCGGGCGATACCGGCCCGCTCTGCCTCGCGGACGACGTCGGGGTCGAACGGATCG
>NZ_BAAAHK010000014.1:0-178575 GCF_039525325.1 Kribbella koreensis | reverse complement strand
CTCTGGCGGGGCGGGGCGGGCGATGCGGGCGGGGCGACTCTGGCGGGGTGGGGCGGGGCGGGGTGGCTGGTGGTTGGGGAGGGGTGCGGGGTGGGCTCTGTAGGGTCGGGGTGTGGGTGGGAAGCGGAGGATCAGTGCGCATGAGGCGCGGGCGCTTCGGTTGCAGGGGGCTACCGGGGCGCTGGCGACGGCTGCTATTGCGGCGATGGATGAGAAGTTGCCGTGGTTCAGCAAGCTGTCGGCGCAGGACCGGTCGTGGATCGGGCTGGTGGCGCAGTCCGGTATCACCGCCTTCGTCGACTGGTTCCGGGATCCTGAGGCGCACTCTTCGATGCCGACGCGGATGTTCGGGTCGGCGCCGCGGGAGTTCACCCGGGTCATCTCGTTGCATCAGACCGTCGACCTGCTCCGCACCACGATCGAGATGATCGAGCAGACGATCGGCGACCTGCTCCCGGCCGACGACGTACCGGCCGTCCGCGAGTCGATGCAGCGGTACGCCCGTGAGGTCGCCTTCGCCGCCGCCACCATCTACGCCCAAGCAGCCGAGATGCGCGGCGCCTGGGACGCCCGGCTCGAAGCGCTCGTCGTCGACTCGGTCATCCGCGGCGAGGCCGACGAGTCCGTACGATCCCGCGCCTCCGCCCTCGGCTGGACCGGCACCAGTACCACCGGCGGCACCTCGTCGGAGGTCGCCGTGGTCGTCGGACGAGCCCTCGAGGCCGAGTCCGGCAGCGCCAACGTCGCCGACGCAGTACGGCATGCGGCCCGCGAGGCAGGAGCCGACGCGCTGTGCGCGATGCAGGGCGACCGGCTGGTGGTGGTACTCGGTGGTACGAGCAAACCTGTCGAGATCGTACAAAAACTGGCGGGCTGGTTTGGACCCGGCCCGATCGTCGTGGGACCCGTTGTCAAGGACCTCATGTCCGCCGTCACCAGTGCCCGGGCTGCGGTCGCCGGCCTCCGCGCCGCACCCGCCTGGCCAGGTGCCCCGAGGCCGGTCCAGGCCGACGAACTGCTGCCCGAGCGGTCACTGTCCGGCGACGGTCATGCCCGCCGGCAACTCGCTTCGGACGTCTACGGCCCGCTCACAATGGGCGACGGAGTACTACTCGACACCGTTTCGACCTACCTGGACTCCGGTGGTTCCATCGAGGCGACGGCCCGGGCGATGTTCATCCACGCCAATACCGTCCGGTACAGGTTGAAGCGTGTGGGCGAACTCACTGGCTACTCGCCGTCGAATCCCCGAGACGCTTTCACGTTACGTGTCGCACTGACCCTCGGGCGCCTGCTCAACCCGGAGCCCGGATCGTCGTTTTTGTAGGAACCCTACAAAGTCCTGCGGGTAGAATTCGTGGCGCATTGTGCTCCGCGAACCGGCTGCCTCAGGGAGAGTTGTTCTCGTGCTCGTCATCGCTGCGCCCGGACAGGGCGCCCAGACCCCAGGATTCCTCGAGCCGTGGCTGGCCGACCCCGTCTTCGAGAACCGGCTGAACTGGCTGTCCGCGGTCGCCGGTCTCGACCTCGCCCACTACGGCACCAAGGCCGACGCCGACACGATCCGCGACACCGCGATCGCGCAGCCGCTGCTGGTCGCCGCCAGCATGCTGTCCGCGCTGGCGCTGTTCCCGCACCCGGGCGACTCGTTCGAGAAGATCGGCGCGCTGGCCGGCCACAGCGTCGGTGAGATCGCCGCCGCCGTCGGCGCCGGTGTGATCACCGGTGAGCAGGCGATGGTGCTGGTCCGCGAGCGCGGCAAGGCGATGGCCGCTGCCTCCGCCCTGACGCCGACCTCGATGACCGCGGTGCTCGGCGGTGACCGCGAGGAGATCCTCGCCAAGCTGGACAAGTACGGGCTGACCGCCGCCAACGACAACGGCCCCGGCCAGATCGTCGCCGCCGGTACGGTCGAGGAGCTGGCCGCCTTCCAGGCCGACCCGCCGGAGAAGACCCGGCTGATCCCGCTGTCCGTCGCGGGCGCCTTCCACACCAAGCACATGGAGCCGGCCGTCCAGACGCTGGCCGGTTACGCCCGCTCCATCACCACGCACGACCCGCGCACCCGGCTGATCTCGAACCGCGACGGCCAGATCGTGCACGACGGCCGCGACGTCCTGCGCCGGCTGGTGCAGCAGGTCAACGCGCCGGTCCGCTGGGACCTGTGCATGCAGACGATGGCCGACCTGCAGGTCACCGGCATCCTGGAGATGACCCCGGCCGGCACGCTGACCGGGATCGCCCGGCGCGCGCTCAAGGGGGTCGAGGTGTTCGCGCTGAAGACGCCGGACCAGCTCGACGACGCCCGCGCGTTCGTGGACAAGCACGGCAGCCCGTCGGAGATCAACGCGTCGCCGACCTGGCGGCTGCTGGTCGCGCCGATCAAGGGCACCTTCACCCGGGAGGGACAGGTCACCCGGGAGTCGGGCGACACCGTCGAGGCCGGTGAGGTGGTCGCCTTGGTGAAGAGCCTGCGTGACGAGGTCGAGGTCCGCGCGCCGCACGGCGGCAGCGTGGTCGAGTGGCTGGTCGAAGAAGGCGACCCCGTCGCCCCTGGACAGCCGCTCGTGCGGCTGCACCCGAGTGGAGTGAACTGACATGGGCGGACAGATCGCAGAGTCGACCGGAGCGGCGCACGCCGCAGTACTGGGCCTCGGCTCGTACCGGCCGCGCAGAGTGGTGCCGAACTCGGAGATCCTGGAGCAGATCGACTCCAGCGACGAGTGGATCCAGACCCGCTCCGGGATCAAGGAGCGCCGCTGGGCCTCCGAGGACGAGACCATCTTGATGATGTCGACGAACGCGGCCAAGGAGGCCCTCGCCGACTCCGGGATCGACCCGGCGCAGATCGGCTGTGTCATCACCGCGACCGTCACGCACCTGTACCAGACCCCCGCGATCGCGACCCAGATCGCCGTCGCGGTCGGCGCCCCGACGGCGGCCGCGTTCGACGTCTCGGCCGCCTGCGCCGGGTTCTGCTACGGCATCGCGATGGCCAGCGACCTGGTCCGCGGCGGCAGCGCGAAGTACGTGCTGGTGATCGGGGTCGAGCGGCTCAGCGACATCACCGACCGGACCGACCGCGGGACGGCGTTCATCTTCGCCGACGGCGCCGGCGCGGCCGTGGTCGGACCGTCCGACGAGGCGGGCATCGGCCCGGTCGTCTGGGGTTCGGACGGCACCCAGCACGAGGTGATCAGCCAGAAGGAGTCCTGGGTCGAGGCGCACGGCAGCTACCAGTGGCCGCACCTCACGATGGACGGCAACCCGGTGTTCCGCTGGGCGTCGTTCGAGATGGCCAAGACCGCGCAGCAGGCGCTCGACGTCGCCGGCGTCAAGCCCGAGGACCTCGACCTGTTCATCCCGCACCAGGCGAACATGCGGATCACCGACGCGATGCGGCGCACGCTGAAGCTGCCCGAGAGCGTCAAGGTCGCGCGCGACATCGAGCGGCAGGGCAACACCTCCGCCGCCTCGATCCCGCTCGCGATCGCGACGATGCGCGAGAACGGCGAGGCGAAGAGCGGGGACGTCGCCCTCATCATCGGCTTCGGCGCGGGACTCACGTTCGCCGCCCAGGTGATCCGGCTCCCGTAGTACGGGGGCGCGGTAGCCCATAGTTGTCCGGGGCGGCTCAGGTGGCCGATCCCGGCTCGCAGTACCTACAAAGCACGTATCCGAAAGGGAACCACACAGATGGCCAGCACCGAAGAGATCCGCTCCGACCTCGCCGAGATCGTCAACGAGATCGCCGGCATCCCGGTCGAGGACGTCCAGCTGGACAAGTCCTTCACCGACGACCTCGACGTCGACTCGCTCTCCATGGTCGAGGTGGTCGTCGCCGCCGAAGAGAAGTTCAGCGTCAAGATCCCCGACGACGAGGTCAAGAACCTGAAGACCGTCGGTGACGCCGTCGCGTTCATCGAGCGCGCGCAGAACGGCTGATCGAGACCCGTCTCGATCGTGCTGGCAGCCGTCGCGGGCTCACTGGATCTCAGCATCCGGTGAGCCGCCGCGGCAGCCCCAGCCGGTACGCCGTACCGGCCTCCCCCACCCGTTGATACGCCGAAGGATGAGGTAACCATGTCGAAGACCCGAGTCGTCATCACCGGGCTCGGAGCGACGACCCCGGTCGGGGGCGACGTCGCCAGCACCTGGGAGGCGCTGCTGGCCGGTAAGTCCGGCGCCAAGCTGCTCACCGCCGACTGGGTCGAGGAGCTGCCGGTCAAGATCGCCGCTCCCGCCGCTGTCGAACCCACCGAGATCATCGAACGGGTCAAGGCCCGCCGGCTGGACCGCAACGCGCAGTTCGCCGTCGTCGCCGCCCGCGAGGCCTGGGCCGACTCCGGCCTGGCCGACGTCGAGCTGGACAAGACCCGCCTGGGCGTGGCGATCGCCACCGGCATCGGCGGCCTGATGACCACGCTGGCCAACTACGACCTGCTGCAGAAGGGTCCGCGCCGGGTCTCCCCGCTGGCGATCCCGATGCTGATGCCGAACTCGGCGGCCGCCAACGTCGGTCTCGAGCTGGGTGCGCTGGCCGGCGTACAGACTCCGGTCTCCGCTTGCGCGTCGAGCAACGAGGCCATCTCGCTGGCCGCCGACCAGATCCGGCTCGGCCGCGCCGACATCGTCGTCGCCGGTGGCGCCGAGGGTTCGATCGCCGGCCTGCCGCTGGCCGCGTTCGGCCAGATGATGGCGCTGAGCAAGCGCAACGACGACCCCGAGCGCGCGTCCCGTCCGTGGGACGTCGACCGCGACGGCTTCCTGCTCGGTGAGGGCGCCGGCGTGCTGGTGCTGGAGAACTACGACCACGCGGTCGCCCGCGGCGCGAAGATCTACGCCGAGTTCGCCGGCGCCGGGATCACCGCCGACGGTCACGACATCGTCCAGCCCGACCCGACCGGCTCGGGTGCCGAGCGCGCGATGCTGCAGGCGCTGCGCGAGGGCGACCTGGCCACCGGCGACATCGTGCACATCAACGCGCACGCGACCTCGACCCCGGCCGGTGACGTCGCCGAGGCGATCGCGATCCGCAAGGCGCTCGGCAAGGTCGCCGACACCGCCGTGGCGACCGCGCCGAAGTCGATGATCGGCCACCTGCTCGGCGCCGCCGGAGCGGTCGAGTCGATCGCCACCGTGCTCGCCCTGCACCACCGGCTGGTACCGCCGACGATCAACCTGGACAAGGTCGACGACGGTGTCGAGCTCGACATCGCCACCGAGCCGCGCAAGCTCGGCGACGGGGACATCGCCGCACTGAACAACTCCTTCGGCTTCGGCGGCCACAACGTCGCCCTGGCCTTCAAGTCCGTCTGATGCCCCGACGCAGTCTGATCAGTGAATCAGGCTGGTGCAGTCAATCGGTCTGATCTGTGAGTGGGCCGGGGCCCCTGTCCCCGGCCCACTGATCAGTCCGCGCCTTTCCGACCCCGGGAGATGCCCATGACCACCGCACCTGTGAAGCCGGTCAAGCTGCCGCGCGAAGAGGATCCCCGCAATCCGGTCTCCCGGCTCACCGCGCTGTTCGACCCGGGCACGCTCGAGCTGATCACCCCGGACAACCTGTCCGGCATGCTCGCCGCACGTGGCACGATCGCCGGCGCTCAGGTGATCGCCTTCTGCTCCGACGCCACCGTGATGGGTGGCGCGATGGGCGACGAGGGCTGCGAGGTCGTCGTACAGGCCTACAAGGTGGCTCGCGAGGAGGAGCTGCCGATCATCGGGCTGTGGCACTCCGGTGGCGCGCGGCTGGCCGAGGGCGTGCTGTCGCTGCACGCGGTCGGCAAGATCTTCTACGAGATGACGCAGGCGTCAGGCAAGATCCCGCAGATCTCAGTCGTACTTGGCCCCGCGGCGGGTGGAGCGGCGTACGGGCCGGCGCTGACCGACATCGTCATCCTCGGGCCGGAGGGACGGATCTTCGTCACCGGGCCGGACGTGGTCCGCTCGGTCACCGGCGAGGACGTCGACATGCTGCGGCTCGGTGGACCTGAGCCGCACGGGCGGCGGTCCGGCGTCGTGCACATCACCACCGACTCCGAAGCGGCCGCGATCGAGAAGGCGCGAAGCCTGGCGGATCTGTTCGCCAACCCCGGCTCGGTGGCGGATGAGGTTTCCGACACCGACTTGTCCGGCTTCCTGCCGGAGTCGGCCAAGCGTGCGTACGACGTCCACCCGCTGGTCGGCGGGGTGCTCGACGAGGAGTCCGGCGTCGAGCTGCATCAGCGGTGGGCGCCGAACATCGTCACGACGCTCGGGCGGCTTGGCGGTCGTACCGTCGGGGTGATCGCGAACAACCCGTTGCGGCTGGGCGGTTGTCTCGATGCGTTGTCGGCGGAGAAGGCTGCTCGCTTCGTGCGGATGTGTGACGCGTTCGGCGTGCCGATGGTGGTCCTGGTCGACGTACCTGGGTATCTGCCGGGTGTTGGGCAGGAGTGGGACGGCGTCGTACGCCGGGGCGCCAAGCTGCTGCATGCGTTCGCGGAGTCCGTCGTACCGCGCGTCACGCTGGTGACCCGCAAGACCTACGGTGGCGCGTACATCGCCATGAACGCACGCTCACTCGGCGCGACCCGGGTGTTCGCCTGGCCGCGGGCCGAGGTTGCCGTCATGGGTGCTGTCGCGGCCATCCGGATCCTGCACCGGCGCCGGCTGGCCGAGGTCGAGCCGGATCTGCGGCCGCAGGTCGAGGCCGAGCTGGCCGCCGAGCACGAGAAGATCGCCGGCGGTATCGAGCGTGCCCGTCAGATCGGCGTCGTCGACGAGATCGTCGAGCCGGTGCAGACACGCTCGGCCCTGGCTGCTGCAATCGCTGCCGCAGAGTCCGGCGGACGCGTTCGCGGGCGGCACGGGAACATTCCGCTGTAATACAAAAAGAAGGGCGCGGACCGTGAGGTCCGCGCCCTTTCACGTGGTGCGGCCGCTGTGTGTGACAACCGGGGGTGTCCCGACACCCGGTGGCCCAGCGGCCACTTCTTGGTCCCGATCAACGGGAAGCTTGTTCATAGCATCGTGCAAATCGCGCTGCTTGTCCTGCCCTCACGGGCTTTCTTCTGAACTTCTCAGGTTCTGCTCAGACCACCTGGTGCAGCCAGCGGACGGGCGCGCCGTCACCGGCGTACCGGAACGGTTCGAGCTCGTCGTCCCAGGGGCGGCCGAGCAACCGCTCGACCTCCTCGGTCAGATCCGCCTCGCCGGTGGACGCCTTCAGCATCGCTGCCTTCAGCCGTTCCTCGGGCACCATGATGTCGCCGTGCACCCCGGTGGTCGCGTGGAAGACGCCGAGCGTCGGGGTGAAGGAGTACCGCTCGCCCTCGACTCCGTTGCTGGGCTCCTCGGTGACCTCGAAGCGCAGCTTCTGCCAGCCGCGCAGAGCCGAGGCCAGCTTCGCCGCCGTGCCGGCCTCGGCCTGCCACGACAGCTCTGCCCGGTACGTTCCCTGCGCCGCGGGCTGCGGCGTCCAGTCGAGTTTCACGGGCACGCCTAGGATGCCGCCCGCTGCCCACTCAACATGAGGGCACAACGCTGACGGCACGGTGTGGACGTATAAAACGCCACGAGTCGTCGCCACCGGGACCTCCTGTGTTCGAGCTGCGCCTTCCCCAGCGTTCTCGAACAACCACCGTCGATCCCGGACGGCGAGGTCCATACTGCACCACGCACCCCGCCAACACCAGCAACCTCGCCGTGTCAACTACATCACCGTCGTGTCGCAATCCAGAACCCTCCAGTCCGCAAACCGGGCTGCCCCCTGTCGTCGGAAAGAATTCGGCAGGCGCTGTCGATTCCCCTGCGAGCCGTTCGACCAAGGGACGAGCAGCTGCCCACCGGGCCGCCCGACGCAGTGAAGGAGAGCACCATGGCCGCGACCTACACCTTCGACATCTTCTCCAGCCTCGACGGCTTCGCCTCGTACGACGACGCCGACTGGGGACCGTACTGGGGTAAGGCCGGCGACGAGTTCCTGGATCGCCGGCTGGCGCAGTACGCCGAGCAGCAGCGGATGGTCTTCGGCGCCAACACCTTCCGGCTGATGGAGCAGATGGTCGGCCTGAGCAAGATTCCGGCCGAGGCGCTCGACCCGGTGAACGCGGCCATGCGGAGCATGCCGGCCACGGTGTTCTCCTCGACCCTCGACGGACCGTTCGACTGGCCGGACGTGACCGTTGTCAAGGGCAACGCGGTCGAGGTGGTCGCCCGGCTCAAGGAGGAGTCCGACGTGCCGTTGCGGTCACACGGCAGCCTGTCGCTGAACCGGGCGCTGATGGCCGCCGGCCTGGTCGACCGGGTGCAGATCACCGTGTTCCCGGTGATCGCCGGTCAGACCGGCGTGGAGCCGATCTTCCAGGGCGCGGCCGACTTCGACCTCGAACTGATCGAGAGCCACACCTTCGACGGCCGCACCCAGGAACTGACCTACCACCCCACCCTGCACGGCTGACGACAAACCTCCCAGAGCTCAGACCGACGAGCGGATCACCAACTGCGTCGGCAGGATCAGCGGGCTCGGTTGGTCGCCGGACATCAGCGCGAGCAGCATGCGGGCCATCTCACGGCCCAGCGCGTGGATCGGCTGGTTGACCGTGGTCAGCGGAGGCTCCGTGTGGCGAGCGCTGGTGATGTCGTTGAAGCCGACGATGGACACGTCGCCGGGGACGTCCCGGCCGGCCCGGGCCAGGACCCGGAGGGCACCGATCGCCATCTGGTCGGAAGCGATGAAGACAGCGTCCAGGTCGGGGGCCCGATCGAGCAGCTTGGTCATCGCGATGCTGCCGCCGTCTTCGCGGAACTCACCGTTCTCGACCAGCGTGTTGTCCAGGCCGGCGACGGCCAGGGCGTCTTGGAAGCCTTGCAGTCTGGCCATGCCGGCGCCCTCGTCGAGGCGGCCGGTGATGGTGGCGATCCGGCGGCGGCCGGCCGCGACCAGGTGCTCGGTGGCGAGTCGGGCGCCACCGCGGTTGTCGGCGTCCACGTAGTACCGGGGTTCGAAGTTGAGCGGGTGGCCACCGAAGACGACTGGCACGGAGGCGTTGGCGGCCAGGGCGGCCAGGGGGTCGTCACCGTGGAGGGACATGAGCATGACGCCGTCGGCTTGCCTGGTGCGGAGCAACTGCTCCAACCTCGCCTGGCCGCGGGAGGAGGTGGCGAGCGAGAGCATCAGTTCGAGCTCGGTCTCCTCCAGGACGGAGTTGACGCCGACGACCACCTCGGCGAAGAACGGGTCGGCGAACATGCCCGGGTCGTCGCCGGAGATCGCGAGCACGACCGAGCCCGCTTGCTGAGTCGCCAGCGCACGAGCCGTGGCGTTGGGCACGTAGCCGAGATCGTCGACGGCCCGGCGTACCGCCTCGCGTTTGGCGCGGCTGACGTGCGGCGCGTTGTTGATCACCCGGGACGCCGCCGATCGCGACACCCCGGCCCGCTCGGCGACCTCGTCGAGCGTGGGTTGCCGTCTGGGAGTCTCGGTCGTCACCTGGTCGTTCTCCTTCGTCTTGCCTGGTCCAGACTTTAACTCGGTCACGACCGTACGGCTCCGTCCATGATGCCGCCGATGATCTGGCGGCCGAAGAGGATGAACACCAGCAGCAGCGGGACCGTCGCGATCAGCGTGCCGGAGAACATCAGCGTGTAGTCGGTGTAGTACTGCGTGGCGAGCTGGCTGAGCGAGAACTGCACCGTCGGGTTGTCCGCCTCGAGGATCGCGAGCGGCCAGAGGAACTCGTTCCAGGTGCTCATGAAGGTGAACAACCCCAGTACTGCGGCGCCAGGGCGCAGCGCCGGCGACACCACTCGGACGAACAGCCCGAAGGTGCTGCAGCCGTCGAGCCGGGCGGCCTCGATGAGCTCGTCGGGTACTGCGCGTTCGGCGTACTGGCGCATCAGGAACACCCCGAAGGCGGAGACCAGGAACGGCACGATCACCGCCTGGAGCTGGTTCTGCCAGCCGAGCTTCACCATCACCATGTACAGCGGCACGATGCCCATCTGGACCGGCACCATCATCGTCGCGAGCACCGCGATCAGGAGTGTGTTGCGGCCCCTGAACCGCAGCTTGGCGAACGCGAAGCCGGCCAGCGACGAGAAGAAAACGACCGAGATGGTGACCGCGACCGAGGCGACCATCGAGTTGACCAGCCCGCGGGCGAAGTGGGCCTCCTCGGCGTTGAAGAGCCGGCCGACGTTGTCGCCGAGGTTGCCGCCCGGGAGCAGCGGCGGTGGCATCTGGCCGACGACGTCGTTGGAGCGGGTGGCGACGACGAACAGCCAGTAGAGCGGGAAGACCGACAGCACGAGGCTGACGAGCAGGGTGAGGTAGACGAGGGAGTTGCCTCGGGTACGCCGTCCCAGTTGGTACTGCCGTCTCATTGGGTACTACCGCCTCTCCAGCGCCTGGCGATCAGCGCGTTGGCGACGCCGGCGAGCACGGTCAGCAGGAAGATCGCCCACGCGATCGCCGATCCGTAGCCGTAGTCGAAGTTCTGGAAGCTCTGCTCGAACATGTACATCGCGATCGTCTGGAACTGGCGCAGACTGCCGCCGGAGATGTCGCCCTGGCCGAACAGCAGCGGCTCGGTGAACAGCTGCATGCCGCCGATCGTCGACATCACCACCGTGAAGATCAGCGCCGGCCGGATCAGCGGCACGGTGATCGCCCGGAACTGCCGGATCGCGCCGGCCCCATCGAGCTGGGCCGCTTCGTACAGGTCGCGCGGGATCGACTGGATGGCCGCCAGGTAGATCAACGCGTTGTACCCCGTCCATCGCCAGTTGACCATGCTCGCGACCGCGACCCACGACGACGCCTTGCTCGCCTGCCAGTCGATCGGCCCGATTTCGACCAGCCCCAGCAGACCGTTGACCAACCCGGTGTCGCGTCCGTAGAGCTGCCCGAACACGATCGCCACGGCCGCCACGGAGGTGACGATCGGCGCCAGCACCCCCAGCCGGAACATCATCAACGCCCGGATCGGCCGGTTCAGCAACCCCGCGATCACCAACGCGAAACACAACTGCGGAACGGTCGACAACACGAACAATCCCAGCGTGTTCCCCATCGCGTTCCAGAAGTCCGGATCCCCCACCAGCCGCGAGTAGTTCCGCAGCCCCACGAACCCCGCGTCCCCGGTGAGATCCCAAGCCCGCAACGAAACCCATGCGGTGTAGACCAACGGAAACGCCCCGAAGAGCGCGAACAAGACAAAGAACGGAGTGATGAAGAAGTACGGCGACCCATGGAGGTCAAGGCGATTCCGCCAGGACGCCGCAGCCTCGCCTCTCCCGGTAGCGCGCCGCACGCGCGCGTGCCCGGGCGGCAGCCCGCCCCCGCCGCCCGCCGCCTTGACGGCGGGCGGCGGGCTCTTACGCGGCGAGCGATTGACTGTTGCGCTCACTTCTCCACAGCCCGCTTGGCGTCCGACATCGCCTTCGTCCAGGCCTCGTCGGGCTGCAACTTGCCTTGCTCCACCGCGGTGAGGGCGTCGCCGATGCCGTCGCCGACCACCTGGTTGTCGGGGCCGAGGTAGACCGGCTTGAGCTCCTTCGCCGACTGGCCGAAGATCTTGCCGACCGGCGCCTTGTTGAAGTAGTCGTTGACCGCGCTGGAGACCGACGGGTCGTCGATGGCCTGCGGTGCCGAGGGGAAGTTGTTCTTGGCCTTGAAGGCGCCGATCTGGCCGGCGGGGCTGGTCAGGAACTTGGCCAGCTCAGCGGCTTCCTTCGGGTGCTTGCTCTGGGCCGGTACGGCGAGGAACGACCCGCCGCGCACCGCGCCTTCACCGGGGACCCGGGCGACATCCCACTTGCCTGCGTTCTCCGGGCCCGCCTGGTCCTTGATGACGCCGAGCATCCACGCGGGGCACGGGATGGTGGCGAAGGTGCCCTTCTTGAAGCCCGCGTTCCACGCCGGGCTCCACATCTGCAGCTTGCCCGACAACCCGGCGCCGACCATCGCGACCGACTGGTCCCAAGCAGCCCGTACGCCGGGGTTGCTGTCCGCGATCAGTTTGTTCGAGCGATCGAAGTACGTCGTATCGCCCTGCTGCATGAGGATGTTCTGGTAGACGCCGCCGACGGTGTCGAAGTAGCTCGCGCCGGTGCCCGCGGCAACGAACTTCTTGCCGGTGGCCAGGTAGCCGTCCCACGTCGGCCACAACGCGCCGACCTTCGCCCGATCGGTCGGCAACCCGGCCTTCGCGAACAGGTCCGTCCGGTAACACATGCCCTGAGCACCGATATCGGTCCCGAGACCGACGAGCTTCTTGCCGTCCGGCGTCAGCGCCTGCTGCCACTTCCAGTCCAGGAAGTTGCCCTTCAGCTCACCGGCGCCCTGGTCGAGCAGATTGACGAACTGATCGGGCTTGCCCATCAGCTTGATCAGGATGCCCTCCTCCAGCGCGACCACGTCGCCGGCGCCGCTACCGGCGGTCAGCCACTGCTGCAGCTTGGGCGTGTAGTCGGCGAGCTTGGCGATGTTGTCCTGCTTGACCTGGATGCCCGGGTGCGACGACTCGTAGGTCTTGATCAGGTCCTCGTAGCCGAACTGCCCGAAGGTCTTGATCGTCAGCGTGACCTTGCCGTCCGCCGCCTGCTCACCGTCGCCGCCACCGCAACCGGCCGCCAGCAGCGCCACGCTCGCGCCGATCGCAAGCCCTACGGCAAGCGCTTTCCTCTTCGCCATGATGGTGCCTTTCCGATTCCGTGCGACTGATTTTGGAAGCGCTCCCAGTGCGATGGACGCCGAGGCCACGGTGACGCCGCTGAGCCAGCGTCGGACAAAAACTGGGAGCGCTTCCGGCCGACCATAGGGCACCGGAGGCCAGTTGTGAAGGGCAGATTTCCCGCCTGTTTCAGTCTTGACACGCCCCGGAGGCGTCGGCACCATGCACAGGGACGCCGCTGACCCTTTGGCCAAAATCTGAAAGCGCTCCCAGCGCGATCCCTCCGGAGGCAGCTGCATGACCACACTCCGAAGGCGCTCAGTGACCACCCTGACCGCCTTCCTCCTCGTCCCAGCGACCCTTGTCCCGGCGACCCTGGCCGTCCAGGCCGCGGCGGCCGACGGCCCGCAGTACGAACGGATCCTGAACGGGAACTTCGACAGCGGCGTGAAGGCGCCGTGGTGGACCAGCGGGAACACCCCGTCGACCGTCACCGACGGGCGGTTGTGCGCCCAGGTCCCCGGCGGCACGGTGAACGTGTGGGACTCGATGATCGGGCAGGACGACGTCCCGGTGGAGAACGGCCAGCCCTACACGCTGCGCTTCGAGGCGTCGGCCAGCCTCGCGACCACCTTCCGCGCCGTCGTGCAGACCTCGTCCAAGCCGATGGCGACGGTGATGAACAAGACGGTCAACGTCACCACCGGCACCCAGACCTTCACCTTCACCGGCACCTCGCCGACCACGTCCGAGCACACTCAGGTCAGCTTCCAGGCCGGCGGCGGCAGTACGCCGTACACGCTGTGCCTGGACAACATCTCGCTGGTCGGCGGTGTCGTACCACCTGGTGGGGTACGGGACTTCGGCTCTCCGGTCCGGGTCAACCAGCTCGGCTACCTGCAGAGTGGACCCAAGCGGGCCACCTATGTCACCGACGAGACCAGCCCGCTCGACTGGCGTCTGCTCGACGCTACGGACGCCGTCGTCGCCCATGGCAGAACCATGCCCTACGGTGCCGACGCGATGTCCGGAACCAGCGTCCAGCTGATCGACTTCAAGCGGTACGAGGGGTCCGGCGACGGTTACCGTCTCGCGGTCGGCGACCAGCTCAGCGAACCGTTTGCTATCGGCAACAACATCTACCAGTCGCTGTCGCAGGACGCGCTGGAGTACTTCTACAACAACCGCAGCGGCATCCCGATCGAGGCCCAGTACGTCGGCGCGGAGCGCGCGCGGGCAGCCGGCCATCTCGGCGTCGCGCCCAACAAGGGCGACACCTCGGTCCCCTGCCTGCCGGGGACGTGCACGTACAGCCTCGACGTACGGGGTGGTTGGTATGACGCGGGCGACCACGGCAAGTACGTGGTGAACGGCGCGCTGGCGGCGTGGCAGCTGCTCGATCAGTACGAGCAGTCCGGTGACGTGACGCTGAAGATTCCTGAAGCAGGCAACACGATTCCCGACCTGCTCGACGAGGCGAAGTGGGAGATCGACTTCCTGCTCCGGATGCAGGCGCCGTCGGGTTTGGTGCATCACAAGATCCACGACGAGAAGTGGACCGGCCTCCCGCTCAGGCCGGATGCCGACCCGCAGCAGCGTTACCTCTATCCGGTGTCGACCGCGGCCACGCTGAACCTCGCGGCGGTGGGCGCCCGCTGTGCACGGGTCTATGCGCAGTGGGACAAGGCGCTGGCCGGCCGTTGCCTGACCGCGGCCGAGAAGGCGTGGAAGGCAGCGGTGCAGAACCCGGCCATCTATGCGCCGGACGGCGGCGAAGGCGGCGGTGCGTACGACGACACCAAGGTGACCGACGAGTTCTCGTGGGCGGCGGCCGAGCTCCTCACCGCCACTGGTCAACAGTCCTACCGGAAGGCGATCACCACCCGCTTCGACGCTGCGGAGGGCTTCTCCTGGCGGGACACCGGTGGCCTGGCCGATCTCGCGCTCGCCAGAGTGCCGAGGGCCTTGCCCCGGGCGGAGTACAAAGCCGTGGTCGACCGGATCGCGCGGGCTGCGGGCGTGTACCTCGACGACCTGCAGGCGCAGGGATACCCCAACCCGTATCTCCCGGCGGACGGCAAGTACGTCTGGGGATCGAACAGCGCTGTCGCCAACAACGCGATGATCATGGGGCTGGCCTACACGCTGACCGATCGGAGCAGGTACCTCGAAGGGGCGCTGGAGTCGCTGGACTATCTGCTCGGGCGGAACGCGATCAATCAGTCGTACGTGACGGGGTACGGCGAGCGGGACAGCCACAACCAGCATCACCGGTTCTGGGCGAAGTCGCTCGACCCGACGCTGCCGTCGCCTGCTCCTGGATCGCTGGCCGGTGGGCCGAACTCCGGCCTGCAGGATCCGGTGGCTCAGCGCGGGTTGCAGGGGTGTGCGCCGGCGACCTGCTATCTCGACAACATCGGTTCGTACTCGACCAACGAGGTCGCGGTGAACTGGAACTCGGCGCTGGCGTGGATCACGGCGTTCGCTGACCGTCAGTCGCATGAGCAACTGAACACTCAGGCGTCGCCGGCGAGTCCGATCGATCTGACGAGTGGGTTCTACGTCAATCCGGACTCGACGCCCAAGGCCTGGGTGGACAGTCATGGGAGTGACTCGAGGGCCGCGACGATCACCACCAACATCGCGAGCAAGCCGACGGCCAAGTGGTTCGGCCAGCCGCCTTCCGGTACGACGATCGGCGCGATGGTCGGTGGGTACGTCGGGGCGGCCGACAATGCGGGCAAATTGCCGGTACTGGTCGCGTACAACCTGCCTGGGCGGGATGCGTGTGGCGGGCTCTCCGGCGGCGGGGCAGGGTCGCCTGCGGCGTACCGGTCGTGGATCTCGGCGTTCGCGGACTCGATCGGTACTCGCCCGGCAGTGGTGGTGATCGAGCCGGACGGGTTGGGTGACTTCGAGTGCATGACGGCGGATCAGATTGCCGAGCGCAACGGGATGCTTGCCTTCGCCACGCAGCAGTTCCACGATCGGGCGCCGAACACGTGGGCGTATCTCGATGCGGGTAACGCCGGCTGGGTGCCGGCGGCAACGATGGCCTCGCGACTGCAAGGCGCGGGGATCGCCACCGCACGCGGCTTCGCGGTGAACGTGTCCAACTACTACACGACCAGCGCTTCGGTCACCTACGCCGACAACGTCCGCAGCAGCCTCGGTACGGCGACACCGTTCGTCATCGACACCAGCCGCAACGGCAACGGCTCGAACGGCGAGTGGTGCAATCCAGCCGGCCGCAAACTGGGCACCCCCGCCCAAACCGGCGGCGGCGCCGAAATGCTCCTCTGGGTGAAGGTCCCCGGCAATTCAGATGGTCCCTGCGGGATTGCTCCAACCACCCCCGCAGGTCAGTTCGACCCCGACCTGGCAGTCCGTCTGATCAACGGCAGTTGATTACGGGAAGCGGGTGGCCAAGGCGATGCAGGCGCCGGCTGCCAGCAAGGTGAAGAGCATGGCGATGCCGGCGAAGCGGGAGGTGACCTCTTTGTTGACCTTGTCGTAGCCGACCGAGGAGCCGATGTCCTTGTAGACGTCTTCGAGTTCGCCGGCGGATTCGGCCGTGTAGGCCTCTCCGCCGGTGATCTCGGCGACGCTGCGGAGCTCGGCGCGGTCCGGAGGGACGCGCTGACGGATGCCGTCCATCTCGATGAAGCCTGAGTCGGTACCGAAGGTGATCGTGTAGACCGGCGTGTGCTTCGCTTTGGCGGCCTGCGCGCCTTCCTGGGCGGTCCGGCCGACAGTGCGCTTGCCGTCGGACAGCAACACAATGCGCGCCGGAGCGGGATCGTTCGGGTGCTCGGGATCAGCCGGTACCTGGGTAAGCGCCTGCAACGAGGTGAAGATCCCCTCGCCGGTAGCCGTCGACTCGGCCAGCTCCAGCCCGTCGATCGACCGCTGCACGGTGGCCCGGTCCGTCGTCGGCGGCACGATGATCGACGCGGTCCCCGCGAAGTTGACCACCGCCACGTTGAACTTGGCCGGCAACTGGCTGACGAAGTTCTTCGCCGACCGCTTCGCCGCCTCGAGCCGGTTCGGGTCGACGTCGGTCGCCATCATCGACAGCGACACGTCGATCGCGACGACGATGGTGGCCCGCTCGCGCGGCACCTTCACCTCGTCCTTCGGCTGCGCGAACGCGATGATGCACGACGCCGTCGCGAACAGCGCCAGGACGACCGCCAAGTGCCGGCGCCATTGCGGCCGGCGTGGTGCGACCCGGTCGAGCAGCGCGATGTTGGTGAACCGCAGCGCGTACTGCGCTCGCCGGTGCTGCAGGAAGATGTACCCGGCGACGACGACCGGGATGAAGAGCAGGAACCACAGTCTGGCCGGAGACAGGAACTCCATCAGCGAGCCACTCCCTTCGGCGGTTGGTGCAGGCGGGGCGCCATTCGCCGGTAGGCGAGGACGAACCGCACGGTGTCGGCGACCCAGTCTCGGTCGGTCCGCAGGACCAGGTGTCCGGCTCCTACCCTACGCAGGGCCGTCCTGGTTCGTTCCCGCTGCGCCAGCGCGGCGACGGCGAACTCCTCGCGCACCCGGCGCTTGCGGGTGTCGATCTCCCGGATCGCTCCGGTCTCCGGGTCGCCGATCATGACGACGCCGATGTTCGGCAGTTCGAGTTCGCGCGGGTCGACGATCTCGACCGCGAGCACCTGGTGCTGGGCGGTCAGCTTGCGCATCGACCGCTCCCAGGACGGCTCCATCCGGCTGTCGATCTCGCCGTCCTCGGGGGTGAGGAAGTCCGACACGATCACCCGGAGACCACGCTTGCGCTGGGTCCGGGCCATCGAGTCCAGGGCGCCGGCCAGGTCGCTGCGCGCCTGGTGCTCACCGTGATCGGTCTCCGCGAGCAACGCCCGCAGCAGGCCGTACAGGGCGAGCCGCCCCGACCGGGCCGGCCAGCGGCGCAGGGTCGAGTCGCGCAGCATCAGCCCGCCGAAGCGGTCACCGAGCCGGTGGGTCAGGAAGCCGACCGTGGCGACCGCGGCCACGGCAAGCTCCCGCTTCTCCAGCTGCGACGTACCGAAGTCCATCGAGGCCGACAGGTCGACCATCGCCCAGGTCTCCAGCTCGCGGTCCGCGATCAGGTCGCGGACGTGCGGGACCGTGGTCCGGGCGGTGACCGCCCAGTCCATCCGGCGGACGTCGTCGCCGACCTGGTACTCGCGGGCCTCGGCCAGCTCGGTACCCGGGCCGGGCAGCAGACCGAGATGTTCGCCGTGCAGGAACCCCTCGAGCCGCCGGACCACCGTGAGCTCGAGCCGGCGCAGCGCGCGCTCGGGCGCGAGCTGCGAGATCGTCATCGCAACCCGTGGGTCTGGTCGGTTGGCCATCTGGTTAGACGAACTCGGGGCGGCCGCTGCCGTCGCTGCCGTCGCGCCAGACCGGCTGCGGCGGTGGGACGGTGGCCAGGATCCGCTCGACCACCGCGCGCGGGTCGATGTTGTCGGCGACCGCGTCGAAGGTCAGGCCGAGCCGGTGGCCCATCACGTCGAGCGCGATCGTCTGGATGTCGCTGGGCAGCAAGTAGTCGCGGCCGTGGATCAGCGCCAGCGCCCGGCCGGCCGAGACCAGGCCGAGGGTCGCGCGCGGGCTGACGCCGAGCTCGATGATCGGCTCGAGGTCGGGCAGATGGAAGTCGGACGGCGTCCGGGTCGCCATCACCAGGCGGACCGCGTACTCCGCGACCAGGTTGTGCACGAAGACCTGCTCGGCCGAGCGCTGCAGCTCCATGATCGTCTCGGGCTTGAGCACCTGGCGGGCCTGCGGCGGGTCGACGCTCATCCGGCGGAGGATCTCGAACTCCTCGTGCCCACGCGGGTGCGGTACGTCGATCTTGACCAGGAACCGGTCCCGCTGCGCCTCGGGCAGCGGGTAGACGCCCTCGGACTCGATCGGGTTCTGGGTGGCGATCACGATGAACGGCTTCGGCATCGGGAAGGTCTGGCCGCCGATCGACACCTGCCGCTCGGCCATCAGCTCGAGCATCGCCGACTGCACCTTGGCCGGCGCCCGGTTGACCTCGTCGGCCAGGACGAAGTTCACGAAGGTCGGACCGAGCTCGATGTCGAACGCCTCGCGGGTCTGCCGGTAGATCCGGGTGCCGACGATGTCGGACGGGACCAGGTCGGGGGTGAACTGGATCCGGGCGAACGAACCACCGACCACCGACGCGAAGGTGCGGACCGCGAGCGTCTTGGCCACGCCGGGCACACCTTCGAGCAGGCAGTGCCCCTTGGCGAGCAGCGACACCATCAGCGTCTCGACCATGTGCTCCTGGCCGACGATCACCCGTTTGATCTCGCTGATCGCCTCGCTGACCAGGTGTGACTGCTGGGCCACCGACCCGGTCGGCACAGTGGTTTCGGTCATGCCTGTCCTTCCGGGGTCCGCGGTGGACCATGTCTGCGCACGGGAACTGCCGCCCATTCCATCAGATCGCCGACCCAGGGCACGCGCGCGCCCCGCCCTGCTCCCCTCCTATCCTGCCCAGCCGCTCAAATCCGAACACCCCGGTACGCCGGGCCGCGGCGCCCAACAGCACCCGGTACGCCGTACGCGGCGGGCGCGGGCGACATGGCTACCGGGGATGTGGTGGGATTGGAGGTGATGACCGCGACCGACTCCCAGACCGACACGGCGGCGCCGACCGAGCCTGAGGCTCCTGCCGAGGTGCCCGCCGAGGCTCCCGCGCGGGCCGTGCCGGACGCGTTGCCACTGCTGCCGGAGGACCCGCCGCGCGTCGGCGACTTCTGGCTCCGCGGCCGCCTGGGCGCCAATGCGGCCGGTTATCTCTACATCGCCGCCGACGAGACCGGCCGTGGCGCGGTCGTCGCGATGATGACGGAGGGCTCCTCCGACGACGCGGCCGCCCGCGACCGGTTCATCACCGCCGTCGACAAGCTGCCCGACGGCGCCGTGCTCGGTCACAACGACGAAGACGACGAGGACGTCGCGCTCTGGGCGGCCATCGGACCGGTCCGTGAGTACGACGGTTCGAGCGCCGCCGACGACGAGCAGCTGATCGCGGAGCGCCGCGGCGAGGACATCCTGTCGGCGGTCCTGATGGACCGGATCCCGCCGATCGGCCGCGTCCGCGGACCGGACTTCCGCCACTACTGGGAGAACCGCCGCCGTCCGGGCCTGTTCCGCATCTGGCCGCTCCCCTGGCCGTCCGCATTGCGGCCGGCCTCCTGGCTCGCGGTCGCGCTCTCGCTGCTGACCATGGCGGTACTGATGGCAGTGGCGATCCTGGTCGCCTGGCTGATGTTCCGGCACTCCCCCGAGCTGGAGCCCGACCCGCTCATTCCGCCGCCGACCAACACCTTCACGGTGACCGTCACCCCGACCACCCCGCCGCCCAACTCGAACAGCACGGAGAGCCCGACCACGCCCGGCGGATCCCCGCCGGACACCGTCACGGTTCCCCCGCCGGGCTCGCCTACTTCGGGTTCCCCCGGCACCCCGGAGCCAGGCGACCGCTTCTAACTCACCGTGGTGGGCTTGGCGGTCCGGAGCAGGCTCACCAACCCGATCAGGCTGACGATCCCCCAGCTGCCTTCTAGCAGCAGGAAGCCCCAGGAGCTCTCAGCGGCCGCGATCACGGCCAGTACGGCCGAACCGATCAGGTTCAGCAGCTGGTAGGACAGGGTCTTCTGCTCGAGCCGACCCGCCTGCGCGGCCGCGAAGGCCACCAGCACGGTCAGGGCACCGACGATCTCGATCACATCGACGACATGCATGGACTCGGCCCCTCCAGGGACCGGCGTCGTCTTGTCGTGAACCGGGTACGGCGCCTTCTCGTCCGGAGGCCCGCCGGATCAGCGGGCCTCCGTCCACAGTACCTACAGGGCGTGCCGGATCGCAGTTGCCTTCGTCACCAACTGGCTCGCGGCGGGCGCCGGGATCTTCGCGGGGGAATTGGCCTTCACCTCGACCACGAACGCGACCAGCAAGACCCTCGCGACCAGCTTGTTGTTCGCCTTCAGCGCGGTCCGGGCCTTCTCGAGCTTCAGCACCAGCGACGTCTCGAGCGCCTTCTGCAGGTGCAGCCCCTTCACCTCTGCGATCAGGTCGGTGAGCATCTTGTCCGGGCTCGGCGACTCGGCGAACTCGACCGACCCCGCGTCACAGTTGGCGCCCAGCGGGCGAGCCTGCAGGCGCTGGTCGTCCACGGTCGTGCAGCTGGCGACGGGTACCCGCCCACCGAGTGGGCTGGTCGCGGCGGGCAACCGGCCTTCGGGGTAGCCGTTCGACAAGGCGCCGAGTTGCGGGTCGGCGGCCGTGACCAAGTCGGAGGCGATTGTGCTGCAGGTGGCGTCGCGTAGTACGGAGAAACCGCCGGAGACGCCGTGGAAGGCGCCGCCGACGCCGGCGCACGCGGTACCGGTGATCGGCAGGACCAGGGCGCTGCGACTGATCGCGACCGTGGCGGACGGTACGGCGGCGATGTGCGCGCCTGTCGTCGCCTTGTCGTCGGCCATCGTCACGTGGGTGAGGTCGACGTGCGTCGCCGTGGTGAAGTTCAGGCCGCCACCGGTGGTCGCGGTGTTGCCGTTGACTGTGCTGTTCAGCATGCTCGCCGCGATCGCCGAGATCCGCGCGCCACCACCCGTGCCTGCGGCCGGTACGACGGAGTTGTCGTTGATCGTCGCCTTGTCGAACTTCACCGACTCCGCGGCCAGGTCGAGGCCGGCTCCGTTGGCCGCGTGGTTCCCGTAGTACTTGCCGCCGTCGAACGTGGCCTGGTAGGCGAAGCCGACCTTGACGCCACCGCCGTTTCCGGTCGCCGTGTTGGCGGAGATGATCGGCTGGAAGCCGCTGACCGATCCCGCGCTGAAGGCGTAGACACCGCCACCATCGGTACCGGCCGTGTTGTTGTTGACCTCCGTCGAGTCGAGCGACATCGATGACGTCGGCACCACGTCCGGTCCGACCGTGAGGAAGGCCAGACCGCCACCACGCTGAGCCGCCGTGTTGCCGATGAAGCTGCCCTTGTAGGCACTGAAGTCACCGACGCCGATCACCGCGCCACCGCCATCACCCGCCGAGATGTTGTTGTCGATCGGCGTCCGGTCGACGTACGTCGAAGCGGTGTTGCCGCCGTCCTCGACCAGGACCGGTGTGACGGACAGCCCGCCGCCGGACACGGTGCTCTTGTTGCCGGTGATGCCCGACAGCATGATGTTGATCCCCGATGCCGGGGTGCCGCTGCGCTGAGACATCGACATCGAGATGCCGCCGAGCGCGTCGACCGCGGTCAGCCCGTTGTTGGCGACGCTGGCGGAGTACAGGTTCAGCCGGCCGCAGTTGACGCAGCGGATGCCGACCCGGCCGTTGTTCTCGACCTGGCTGAAGTTGAGTTCGGTCTTGTTGGCCGGGAAGCCCTGGCCGGTGTTGCTGATCCCGGCCCGGGTGTTGTTCGAGATCGTCGAGTTGTCGACCAGCAGCGGGTAGCCGTCGACGAGCGAGATGCCCGAGCCGACGTTGTTCGAGATCGTCGTACCGTCCAAGTGCGCCGAGCAGTTGTCACAACTCACGATGCTGCCGGTGTTGTCGTGCAGGTTGCTGTTGTTCAGCGTCAGCCGGTACGGCGTGATCCCGTGGTCGAAGCTCGACCAGACGACCGTGCCGCCCGGCGAGAGCACGTTGCGGATCTCGACATTCGACAGCAGCAACTCGCTGTCCGAGCGGACCGCGGCACCTTCCAGCGCGACCGCTCCAGGGTTCGGGCCACCGTCGATGATCAGGTCCTGGAGCTCGAGCCGGCCCGCGTGGTTCGTGCTGTCGATGATGCCGACCGCGTTGCAGGACTGGTCGATCGTCGAATTGTTGCCCTGGACAATGAGTTCGTGGCCGTCGGCATGGGTCAGCGGACCGGCGCAGTTCGTCAGCGGGTAGGTCAGCCCGGCGCCCAGCGAGATCGTGTCGTCGGCACCGTTCGCACCGGCCGTCGTGAACGCCTCCCGCAGCGACGTCAGACCGTCGCCGCCGTTGACGACGTCGGCCGTCGTGGTGACCGTGATGGTGGCGGCCGAGGCGACCGGCGCGGCGACCGCGACCAGGCCGGAGCCGAGCAGCCCGGTCAGCACGGCGGCGCGCAGACAGGACGAAATGATTCTGGACATGTGCCATCCCCCCACAGGAATCGAACGACCAGAATCACCTAGCGGGAGGTCACTGACAAGAGGTTGCTAGTCGAGAAGCCGGAGGAGTTCCTTGTCACGCCAGAGGTCACCAGGAACCGATTGCCGGACCAGCGCCGCGTCGGCCCGGATCTCGGCCTGGCTGGCCGCGCCGATCAGGACCGAGGCGACCGCGGAATGCCTGCCGGGAAAGGCCAGCGCGGCCTGCGGCAGCGATACGCCGTACCGCTCGCAGACCGCCGAGATCCGGCGCGCGAGGATGATCGCGGGGTCAGTCGTTTGTTTGGATTGGTCGACCTGCAGCACTTGCTTGCTCAGTACGCCGGACACGATCGCCAGCACTCCCCTGGCCTGACAGCGGTCGAGCAATGGCGTCGCCGACCGATCCAGTAACGAGTACTGCCCGGCGAGCAAGACCGCGTCGAGTTCGGTGTCGCGGACGAGCCGATCGAGTAGTTGCCAGTCGCCGGCCGCCGCCCCAACAGCGCCGATGTCTCTTTGAGCCCGCATTTCGTCGAGGACCGGGTAGGCCTCCTCGATCGCCTGCTGCCAGTGCTCTCCCGGGTCGTGCAGCAGGACCAGATCGATGCTCAGGCCGAGCCGCTCGCGACTCTCGGCCAGCGACCGGCGGATGCCCTCGGCGGAGAAGTCGGGGGCGCCGTCGATCGTCCGGCCGACCTTGGTGGACAGCAGATACTCGTCTCGGGGGCGGCGGGCCAGCGCAGTACCGAAGCGCCTTTCGGAGCGGCCGGCGCCGTAGCTCGGTGCGGTGTCGAAGTACCGGATGCCGGCCTGGTACGCCGCATCGATGGTTGCCATCGCGACCGCGTCCCCGGCCGGGTCCGGCAGATCACCGATCGGCGATCCGCCGAGCCCGAACCGGGGCAACCGGAACTTGGTCGAGGTCAACGGGCTGAGAACGTGGCTCGGAGCGGTCATCTGACTGGCCCTCCCTGGTCGGCACCACTACCAGGATGCGTGGTTTGCGACCGCCTCGCATCTCGAATCCGTTGACCCGCTTCGATCAGCGCCCGGAGGCGTACAGCGCGCGCACCTCCGCATCGTCGAGGGCCCGGTCGAAGAAGTGCACCTGGTCGACGGTGCCGTCCAGGTAGTCGACCGAGTTGCCGCCGAACTTCGCCCGGCCGATCACCGCATGCCCGGTCGAGGTGGAGTCGAGGCTGCAAGCGCTCTTGGTCGCGGCCAGCTCGCCGTCGACGTACAACCGGAGCTCACCCTTCGCGGCATCCCGTACGCCGGTGAGGTGGTACCACTGGTCCGGGTTGGGCTTGGTCGGCGCGAGGGCGCGCTGGCCGGGGAAGCTCATCGCGAATCGCTGGTCGGCGCCGGAGTACTGCAGGAAGAAGGCGCTGTCGCGATCGCCGTCCTGACTGACCACGGTCTGGAACGATCCGTCGGCCTTGTTCAGCTTCACCCACGCCGTCGCGGTGTAGTTGCCGGACGTGTCGAGCAGCTGCGCGCCGGTGTCGATGAACTGGTTGGACCCGTTCAGGGCAACGGCTTCACCGGTCTTGCCCGGGGCGAAGACCGCGCCGTTCTGCAGCGTCGCGTCGTTGGTCCCGACAACATCATCCGCGTTTCCATCGAGCGGGTAGAAGTGGATGCCGTCGGCACCTGGCGTGCCCGGTGGGAGCTGCGGCCCACTCGTGCCGGTGCCGTCAGCGCCCTTGATGATCGCGGTGTTCACCGCCTTGACCTGGGCGAAGTCCATCTTGGGGATCTGCCGGTCGTAGGTGAAGAAGCCGTTCAGCTCGCCCTCGACGTCGGTGATCTGGGTGTACACCGAGCCGCTGATGCCACAGGAGTTGGCGGAGCGCAGGACGTCGCGCTGGTTCTCGACGTACCGGCGGGTGAGCGTCGCCTGGTCGGGCGTCATCTCATAGGCGAACCCGTCGCCGAACCACATGTGGTCGGTCGTCTTGAGGCCGAATCCGCCGTGCTCGCCGTCGACCGCCACCCGATCACCAGCCGGGGTGGACGTCGCCGGGCCGAGGTACGCGTGGTGGTCGATCATGTCGCCGCGACCGGAGTCGCCGAGCGAGTCGCAGCAGTTCATCCCGCTGTGCGCGTTGACGAGCCGGGACGGGTCCTGGGCCTTCACGCTGTCCGCGATCCGGCCGGTCTCGGCCAGGTCCCACTCACCCCAGCCCTCGTTGAACGGGATCCAGGTGGTGATCGAGGTGAAGCTCTTGTGCTCGTCGACCATCTCCCGCAGCTCGGCCTTGAACTGGTCACGCCACGGGCCGGCCGGGATCGGGTCCGGCTTGGCGGCCGGCATGTCCTGCCAGACCATCAGACCCAACTGGTCCGCGTGGTAGTACCAGCGGTCCGGCTCGACCTTGATGTGCTTGCGCACGGTGTTGAAGCCGAGTTTCTTGTGCTGGACGAGATCGAAGGCGAGCGCCTCGTCGGTCGGGGCGGTGTTGAGACCGTCCGGCCAGAAGCCCTGGTCGAGGGTCGACAGGTTGAAGAGGATCTTGCCGTTGAGGGCGAGCCGGAGCTTGCCGTCGGCACCCTTCACCTTGCCGACCGATCGCATCCCGGAGTACGAGCCGACCTCGTCCTGGGTCTTCCCGCGGTCGATCAGCTTGACCTTGAGCGTGTAGAGGAACGGGCTGTCCGGCGACCAGAGCTTGGGGTTCTTGATCGGCAGCTCGAGCTCGGTGTCGGCCTTGCCCGACACCCTGCCGACGAGCTTGCTGCCGTCGTACGCCGAGGCTTCCACGTCGAGGCCGGCAGGGCCGCTGGTGTCGGCGGTGATCTTGAGTGAACTGCTCGGCAGGTCGGGGGTGAGCTGCAGGCGGTCGATCGAGGAGGTGGCGACGGGCTCCATCCAGACGGTCCGCCAGATGCCGGAGCTGCCTTGGTAGAAGATGCCGTGGTCACTGACCTCGCGCTGCTTGCCGATCGGCTGGAACGTCTCGTCGGTGAGGTCCTCGGCCCAGACGATCAGCTCCTGCGGGCCGGACCGTTTGAGCACGCTCGTGACATCGACGTCGAAGCCGTCGTAGCCGCCGCGGTGGGTGGCGACCTGGCGGCCGTTCACCCAGACCTTCGCGTCGTAGTCGACGGCGCCGAAGTGCAGCAGCAGCCGCTGCCCCTTCCAGCTGCTCGGCACGGTGAAGGTCCGGCGGTACCACATCCGGTCCTCATGGCGCTGTACGCCGGACAGCGCCGACTCGATCGGGTACGGGACCAGCACCTGCTCGGCCAGCGTCTTGCCGAACGGCGGCGCCTCCCCCGTGGCCGCCGGGGCGAACTCCCAGAGTCCGTTGAGGTTCTGCCACTTCTTGCGGGTGAGCTGCGGCCTCGGGTACTCCGGGAGCGCGTTGGTGGGCGACACGTCGTCGGTCCACGGTGTGCTCAGCGGCGGGGTCCCCTTGTGCCAACCAGTTTGAGCGGCCGGTTGCCCGACTGCCTGCTGGGTGCCGGAGGCGAGCGCGGTCGCGGCCAGGAGGCCGGCGACCGCGGCTGCCACCGCGCGTCGTCTGAAATGCATGGGCTTACCTCTCGTGGGCGGAGAAAGGTCAGTCCACTGGAAACGCTTCCATGACGAAGCGTGACCGGGCGGACACGCTCGTCATTCAAGGCCGACGGGAACAAAAAGGCAAGAGTTCAGTCAGAATCAAACATCAGCTGACCGGTAGTGGTCAGCCTGGCAGGACGCAGACCGGGATGGGGGCGGTGAACGAGCTCTTCTGGGTCAGCCCGCCGGTCTGGACGTCGACCGCCAAGGTGGTGATGTTGTTCGATCGCTGATTGGAAACGAACATCAGCTTGCCGGTCGGGTCCAGCGTCACGTGGCGCGGCCAGTCGCCGCCGCAGGACGGCGTACCGATCCGCCGCAGGCTCGCTCCCCCGGACTCGACGGCGAAGATCGCGACGCTGTTGTGGCCGCGGTTGGTGAGGTAGACGAACCGGCCGTCCGGCGAAATGATCACCTCGCCCGGGTAGTTCGCCGGGCCTGCGGGGGCCGTGGCCTGGGCCGCCCCCGGGGTCACCTTGCCGGTCGCGCCGTCGTACTGGCAGACGGTGATCGTGCTGTTCAGTTCGGCGGCGACGTACGCGTAGCGGCCGTTGGGGTGGAAGGCGAGGTGGCGCGGGCCGGCGCCGGTCGTGAGCTTCGCCTGGCTCTTGAGGGCGAGCTTGCCATTGGCAATCGTGTAGGTGTAGATCGTGTCGGTGCCCAGGTCGACGGCCAGGACGTAGTTGCCGGTCGGGTCCTGCAGGACCTGGTGCGCATGCGGGGCCGAGCCCACATGCTTGACCAGGTCGGTCCGGGCGCCGAGGCTGCCGTCGGTCCTGACCGGGTGGACCGAGATGTCGCCGGAGCCGTAGTTCGCGCTCAGGAGGTACTTGCCGTTGGCAACGAGAGTCAGATGGCAGGGTGCGTTTCCACCGTTGGGCTGGCGATTGAGCACGCGCAGGTGGCCGGGTGAGTCGACAGCGATGGCGGTCACGCCGCCGGACGACTGCTCGTTCACGGCATACAGGTTGCGGCCTGACGGCGAGAGGATCAGGAATGACGGGTCCTGGACGCCGGCCAGTACGCCGGTCGAGGTGAGCTTGCCGGTCGTTGCGTCGTACGACGCGATCCCGATGCCGGTACCACCGCCCGACTCGGAGGTGTAGGTGCCGAGGTACAGCGTGCCCGTGGCCAGGCAACTGGCGGTTGCCTGAGCTGGGGTCGCTACACCGACTGCTGCGCTACCGACGGCAGCGGCGGTGAGTCCGAGGAACTGGCGGCGGCTCGTACCCATGACACATCCTCCGAGCAATTAGGTAATGATCCGACCACAAAGAGTGGCCTAGCTCGGCGGATGTGGCAATAGGCACAACCTAGGTTGCAAATTACGCAACTGGGACCGTCAGCGATGACGGGTTGCCGGCGGGCGAGCTGAAGGTGGCCGAGCTGCCGAGGCTGCTGTAGCCGAGATAGCGCGGATCGACGGTGTCGACGACGAGCACCAGGTGATGCCCGGCAGGCACCTCCCAGCTGGTCGCCTCGAGCCTCAGGTCGACGGTCTCGGGCTGCCCGGCCGTTGCCCCACGCAACGTGTACGGCTTGTGCGAGACGAGCGAGCCGACGCCGAGCGCGTCCACGTCGTACAGGTAGGCGAACAGCGAGGTGTCACTCGCGCTGGGCGTCACCGTCAGGTGCAGCTTCGGAGCACCGTTGACCACGGTTCTGCTGCTGTACGCCGGACCCGACCACACCCCGGCGAAGGTCCGATCGACGAGTGGCGTGGCGACGCCGACCGGGATCGAGAGCAGGCCTTGGAACGCACCCGAGAGCAGCGCGACGCCGCTGTCGGCGACCGTCGGAACGCCGGCGCCGATGCCGTTGGACCAGCCGGTGGAGGCCTGGGATTGCAGGGCTCCGGTCCGCGACAGGCCGGTCGGCTTGGTCAGGTACGAGGTCTTCTCGGTGCCGACCGACGCCCAGTCGGGGTAGCTCCGCCAGACGTTTCGCTGCGACTTCAGCTGGACCGGAGCCTCTTGGTCGGCGCCGTTGTCCGCGCCCGTGAGGAAGTGCCGCAGCCAGGGTGCGAGCTCGTCCCAGACCTCGTTGGGCAGGCCGATCGCGCCTGTCACCTCAGGGGTTGCGTGGTCGCCATGCGCGAGCAGAAGGCGCTTCGGCCCGGTCAACTGGGTGAAGAAGTCGGTGTACTGGCCGGGCGGGAAGATCGAGTCCTCGAAGGCGTTGGCCAGGAAGACCGCGGGGTGGTTCGCGTTGATCTGGCCGACCACGGTCTTGGCCGACCGGATGGGCGCGAGCGCCGTCGCGTCGGTGATCGCGCCGTCGAAGTCGCCGGTGATGAACTTCGTCTGCAGCGCCTGCATCTCCGGGCCCGGCCGGCCGGTGATGTTGCCGGCGGCAAGCAGACCGGCCACCGCTTGGAGACTGACGGTGTCGTTGGGGTGGATCGACGCGATCAGATCGGCCCAGCCGCTGAGTGCGCCGACCGCCTTGATCCGCGGATCGTGGGCGGCCGCGAGGAGCGAGACACCGGCGCCGTACGAGATACCGACGGAGGCGACCCGGCTGGTGTCGGCCGGCGTGTGGCCGGCCGCCCAGTCGATCACCTCGGTGACGTCGGCGACGGTCGGCGGGCCGGCGATGTCGATCCCGCCGGCGGAGTCCCAGAAGCCACGGCTGGTGTACGAGATGACCTGGAAGCCGGCCGTGGCGAGTTTGCTGCCCTGGCCGACGTACTCGAGGTTCGGCACGCCCCAGCTCGACGGCATCACCACGAGCGGGAACGGGCCGGCGCCCTGCCCGGTCGGGGTGAGCACGACGGCCCCGAGCTCGGTCCCGCCGGCTCCGGGGATGCGCTGGTACGACGTACTGAAACCGGCCGCTTGGGTCTGGGCCTGCGCCGGGGCGGGAGCGAGGCCGATGCTCGCGACGAGGACTGCTAGGGCGACCACGAGTCTGCGCATCGATGACCTCCGGGCGGGGTTACTCCTCGGTTTTACCGAAGGGTAACCACGAAGTTACCGGTGTGTCATTAGTTCGTTGCGTTGCGTCAGAACGCGTCGACTCCGGTGGCCTCGACCGACCAGGCCCAGAGTTGCTGGGCGAGTTGCGGGTCCTGGGCGGCCTTGCTGGGGTGCACCAGCTTGGGCTTGCCGCGGAACTCGAAGAAGGACGGGCCGTAGTACGACCCGGACGGTACGGGCGCCGTCGCGGCGTACAGGCTCGGCCAGGCGCCCGCGGCCGCGGACTGGGCGACGAGGCTGGTGCCGATCGCGAGGAGCCTTGCCTCCAGGTTGGCGCCGCCTAGTTGGGGGCCGGATGACTGCAGATGGGTGCGGGCGTAGCCGGGGTGGGAGCCGACGCTGACGAGGTTCGAGCCTGCGGCGCGGGCGCGGCGATCGAGCTCGCTCATGAAGAGCAGGTTGGCGAGCTTGGACCTGCCGTACGCGTCCCACTTGGCGTAGCCGTTCTCGGCGCGAAGGTCGGCCTGGCGGACCGTGTTGACGGTCTTGTGCATGAACGAGCTGACCGTGACGACCCTTGGATTCTTCGCCTTGTGGAGCAGCGGCAGCAGGCGGGCGGTGAGGGCGAAGTGGCCGAGATGGTTGGTGCCCAGCTGCAGCTCGAAGCCGTCGGCGGTCTGCCGGAAGGGCGGTGCCATCACGCCGGCGTTGTTGATCAAGAGGTCGAGGCTGTCTTGCGACGCGCTGAGGCTCTTGGCGGCGTCCTCGACACTGGCCAGATCGGCGAGGTCGAGCGCGAGGATGTCCGGCTCTTCGCCGGTGGCGGCCTTCAGCTTCGCGGCGGCCTGCTCGGACTTCTCCGGATTGCGGGCGGCGATCGTCACCTCGGCGCCGTGCTTCAGGAGCTCGAGGGCGGTCTCGTAGCCGAGCCCGCTGTTCGCGCCGGTGACGAGGGCGCGGCGGCCGGTCAGGTCAGGGATGTCCGAAGTGCTCCAGCTCATGCGCCCACAGTAGTCGTGGGCGCATGAGCCTCGGCTCGTACTGGTCGTACTAGAGGATCTTGCGCGCCTTGAAGGCGGTGGTCACCTGGGCGGCGGCCGCCTTGCCGTAGAGCAGGCGTGCGGACTGCACGGTCACCCGGGCAGCGTCGGCGAACGAGGTGTCGGGCGCGTAGAAGAACGTGCCCTGCAGGATCACCTTGTTGGCCTTGTTCCGGCCGAGTGCCTTCTGGATGTCCCAGAGCGCGTTCGACCAGATCTCGCCGTCGTCGTGCACCTCACCGTCGATGTCGTCGGTGGTCTTGCCGGTGTCGGTACGGCGCAGGCAGTGCTTCGGGCCATCCGTGTACGACGTCGCGTCCCAGTCCATCACGCACGGGATGTCGTAGCCCTTGCTGACCGGGATGGACTGCTGCACGGCCCAGTAGTCGCCGAAGCCCTCGCCGATCGCTCCCGCCTGCTCCGACTCGCCGAAGCCCGGGACGACGTCGTCCTGGATCGCGTGACCGTACTCGTGCCAGATCACCTCGGCGTCCTCGGCGTCGTCGACGCCACCCTCGCCCATCGTGATGACGTCGGTCGACGGGTCGTAGAAGGAGTTGTCGCCCTCGAAGGTGTTGATCGAGAAGTCCTGCGACTCGCTGTTCACGTCGCTGAAGCCGAGCGAGTGGATGTACTCCTGGGTCTGGTTGACCTGGTAGTACGCCATCACCTGCTCGAACTTGTCGTTGGCGCGCTGGTACACGAAGTGGTTGTTCTTGTTGACCGCCACCCCGCCCTTGGCCTCGGCGATGTTGACGTAGCTGCCGTTCAGCTTGCCCGAGCCGTCCAGGTTGCGCAGGATGACGTTCTTCTGCGCCAGGAACAAGGCGTTCTGGTTCTTGTCGTCCTGGTCGGTCAGGTCCTCGTTCTTCAGCGTGACGACCGGGTTCGGGTCGAAGACCGAGCCGGTGCCGTCGATGTTGTCGCTGATCACCTTCGACTCCACGACCGTACCGGTCTTGGCGTCGACCAGTGAGCGGCTGACGCCCTCGGTCGAGCGCGAGGTGACGTTCCAGACCAGCTTGGCGTTCGGTCCACCGAGCACGGCCAGCTGGGCCGCACCGGTGGCCGCGGCCGGTACCGGGGTGGCGTCCTTGCCGCCGGTGGTCCGGCTCCGCGCGGCGCGTGCGGTGACGGCGGTGTTGGCGCTCTTCGTCGCGGTGGCCGGGGCGACCTTCGCGCTGACGTCGAGGTTCGCCGGTACGGCGTCGCGGCCGTCGGTGATCTGCACCTTGCCCGACTTGTCGACGTGCTGCGCGTAGTACCCGCCGACGACCGGCAGGCCCTTGAAGGTCTGCTGGTACCAGTAGTGCTTGCCGAGCAACGAGGTCTTCGTCTTGATCAGCTTCAGGTTGCCCGGCACCGCGCTGGCGGCCGACGCGCTCGCCGGCGCTGCCCCCGCCGCGCTGGTGAACGACATCCCGAGTGCCAGCACCACTCCAGTGGTGGTGATGGCTGCGATCGCCTTCCGGCGACGCGACTGCTCACTCATACTCATTCCCTCCCAAGGTGGGCGAACGACCGTGGTGAAACGACTACGATCCGTCGCGACCCTAGTTCGCCCGGCACCGTCAGGGGAAGCAAAACTTTGCGTGATCCCGGCTCGGCAAGGGAAAACATCTAGCGGTTGCCTCCTGCCAGCAACCGGATGACTGCCGGCAGGACATCGATGCCGACGTCTGGGTCGATGGCTCGCTGGACGCCCAGGCCGACGCCGAGGCTGAGCAACGCCGTGGCGCAGTCCTCAGCGGGCATGGGGAGAGTGATGTCGAACTCCTCGGCGTGCGTCGTGAGCAGCTCGGTGACCGCGGCCCGGATCTGAGCGTTGCGCAGGGCAAGCTCCCGGCGGACCACGTCGTCCTGCCGGGCCCGGGTCGCGAACTCGACCTCGAAGACCGTCCAGGCCACGTCGCCGATCGTCTCGTCGGCCCAGCGCTGGAACCCGTTGAGCATGGCTTCCAGGGTGGCGGCGCCGTCCAGCGCCCGGGCCATCTTGTGCGCCTGGTCGAGGCGGATCGCGTCGACGACCGCCAGACAGAGCTCGTCCTTGTTGCGGAAGTTGGAGTAGACCGCGCCCTTGGAGAAGCCGGCCTCGTCGGCGACCTTCTCCAGGCTGGTCGCCGCGTACCCGTCCCGCAGGAACAGCTCGATGGCGGTCGCGACGAGCGTCTCGCGGGTGCGCGCCTGGCTCTCCGCGCGGGTCAGTCTCGGCATCTTCACCTTCCATTAGTATTCAGATACTACTAGTATTTGAAACATGGCTGACCACGAAGTACTCATCGTAGGAGCGGGCGCCTCCGGCATCGGAGCGGCGATCCGCCTTCGTCAGGCCGGGATCACCTCCTTCGCCGTACTGGAGAAAGCCACCGCCCTGGGTGGCACCTGGCGTGACAACACCTACCCCGGCTGCGCCTGCGACGTACCGTCGGCGCTCTACTCCTATTCGTTCGCGCCGAACCCGTCCTGGACCCGCGCCTTCGCCGGCCAGGCCGAGATCCAGGCGTATCTGGAGTCGACGGCCGCGCGGTACGGCGTGGTTCCGCATCTTCGTTTCGGTGTCGAGATGCTTCGCGCGTCCTGGTCGGATGCTGATCAGCATTGGGAGGTGTCGACGTCCTCGGGTCCGGTGACGGCACGTGCGTTGATCACTGGGACCGGGCCTTGGCATGAGCCGTTGATGCCGTCGGTACCCCTTGATTTCGACGGGCCTTTGTTTCACTCCTCCCGGTGGGATCACTCCGTCGATCTGCGCGGCAAGCGGGTCGCTGTGATCGGTACCGGAGCGTCCGCGGTGCAGTTCGTGCCGGCCATCCAGCCCTTGGTGTCGTCGCTGCAGCTGTATCAGCGGACGGCGCAGTGGGTGTTGCCGAAGCCCGATCACTACGTGCCCTCGGCCGAGCGGTGGCTGATGCGGCGGGTGCCTGCTGCTCAGCGTCTGCTGCGTGCTGTGGAGTATGGCGGCATGGAGGCGTTGGGGGTCGGCTTCCGGCATCCGGCGGTGATGCGGCAGATCCAACGGGTGGGTGCTTGGCACTTGCGCCGGTCGGTGCGTGATCCGTTGCTGCGGGCCGCGTTGACGCCGTCGTACACGCTGGGGTGTAAGCGGATTCTGATGTCCAACGACTACTACCCGGCGGTTGCTTCTTCCAACGTTTCTGTCCACCCATCTGGTGTCGCCTCTGTGTCTGGCTCCTCGGTGGTCGGGGTGGATGGGTCCGTGACCGATGTCGATGTCGTTGTGCTGGGCACCGGGTTCAAGATCCTCGATCTGCCGCTGGCCTCGCGCGTTTTCGATGCCGATGGCAAGAGTCTCGACGATCACTGGCAGGGGTCGCCGTCGGCGTACCTCGGTACGACGGTGAGTGGGTTCCCGAATCTGTTCAACCTGCTCGGGCCGAGTCTGGGGACCGGGCATACCTCGGCGTTCATGATCTTGGAGGCGCAACTCGAGCACACTGTTGCCGCCTTGACCTCTTTGCGCGATCGGGGGTGGTCGAGCATCTCTGTCCGGCCGTCGGTGCAGGCTGCCTTCAACTCGGCCGTGCAGTCCGCGCTGCCGTCGACGGTTTATGAGACCGGTGGCTGCGCGAGTTACTACCACGACGCGAATGGGCGGAACAGCTTCAACTGGCCGTGGTCGTCGCGGCGGCTGCGGGCTGAGGTCGGGCGGTTCTCGCCTGGTGACTATGCGATCCGTTCGGGTGTGGAGGTGGCGTCGTGAAGATCGATATCGCCCGGTCGGTGGTGGTGGTCACGGGTGGGGCGCGTGGGATCGGGGCGGCGACGGCGTCGGCCTTCTCGGCGCTGGGGGCCTCGGTCTATGTGGGTGATCTGGACGGTCCGCGGGTTCTGGATGTGACTTCGCGGTCGTCGTACGCGGGCTTCGTCGACGCGGTTGTCGGGGAGGCGGGGCGGATCGACGTACTGGTCAACAACGCGGGCGTGATGCCGCTCGGGCCGTTCCTCGACGAGCCGGACGAGATCAGCCGGGCGACGCTCGACGTCAACGTATGGGGGCTGATCCACGGGATGCGGCTGGTGGTGCCGGGGATGGTTGCCCGGGGCCACGGGCATGTGGTCAACATCGCTTCGATGGCGGGCAAGATTCCGTTCCCGGGGATGGCGGTTTACAACGCGTCGAAATTTGCTGCAGTGGGGCTCTCGGCAGCGGTGCGGCGGGAGTTGCATGGGACGGGGGTGAGCGTTATTGCTGTGTTGCCGAGCGCAGTACGGACGTCCTTGTCCTCCGGAGTGCGGTTGGGTGGGATCTTGCCGACGGTGGATCCGGAGGACGTCGCGGCGGCTGTCGTGCGGACCTGTCGCACTCGTCGCGCCGAGACGCCGGTACCGGGCTTCCTGACCGGATGGGGGCTGCTGGACGGATTGGTGCCTGCGCCGCTGATGGCCTGGTGCATGCGCCTACTTGGTGACGACCGGGGGCTGGCTGTGGATCCCGCGGCGCGGGCGGCGTACGCGGCCCGGATCGAGGCGTTCAGCCGCCGCGAGTAGCGGACTCGCCACGGCCTCTTCTGCTCCTAGTGTTGACCTCCCGCAAAGGAGAGGATCTGCCATGACCAAGCTGAGCCTGCGAGCCCAGAACCGGGCCACCCTGGACCGCCAATGGCTGATCTCCCGCCGGTCCGCCACTGCACTCGAAGCGATCGAGCACCTGGTCGGCATGCAGGCCCAGGCTCCCCAAGCCCCCTACGTCGGCCTCTGGACCCGCCTGGTCGACTTCGACCCGATGGAACTGGCCAACCTCCTCGAGACCCGCCAGGCCGTCCGCGGCTCCCTCATGCGAGCCACCATCCACCTGATGTCCAGCCGCGACTTCCTGGCCATCCGCGGCCTCATCCAGCCCCGCCTGGAACGCGAGGTCTACTCCAACACCACCTACGGCGGCAAACGCCTGGAAGGCCTGGACATGCAGTCCGTCCTAGCCGCCGGCACCGCCCGCCTCTCCGAGGCCCCAGCCACCGCCGCCGAACTCCGCGACCACCTGGCCCCCCTCTACCCAGACCGCGACGCCCCGTCCCTCGCCCACGCCGTCCGCTGCCTACTCCCCACCATCCAAATCCCACCCCGAGGCGTCTGGGGCAAATCCGGCAACCCCACCATGTCCACCGCCGACCTCTGGCTAGGCACCCCCATCACCCAAACCCCCGACGTAGACGCCCTAGTCCTCCGCTACCTAGCCGCCTACGGCCCCGCCACAGTCGCCGACGCCCAAACCTGGTCCGGCCTGACCCACCTGGCGGAAGTCTTCGACCGCCTAGACCTCCGCACCTACACAGACCCGGAAACCACCCGCCCCCTCTACGACCTCCCCGACCAGGCCCTCCCCGACGAGCAAACCGAAGTCCCCACCCGCTTCCTCCCCGAATACGACAACCTCCTCCTCTCCCACGCCAACCGCACCCGCTTCCACCCCACCCCCGCTCCCCCCACCCGCCCCCTCCTAGAAACCCTCAGCAAAGGCTCCATCCTCCACAATGGCTACCTAACCGCCCTCTGGCGCCGCCCCAAACAATCCAAGAAAACCGAGATCCTAGAAATAGAACCCCTCACCAAACTCACCCCATCCACCCGCACCGCCATAGAAACCGAAGCCCAAACCCTCCTAACCTTCACCTCCCCCACAGCCACCACAACCGACATCCGCTTCCTCCCCTAACGCACGAACAGCCCGACCCCAAGGGGTCGAGCTGCACGTGGCCAGCGCCTACGAGCGCCGAATCTGCAAAAGCAGAGCCGACACCGCAGCCACAAGCGGCAAAAGCCCCGGAGAGAACACCGCAACGGCGGCAACCACGATGAGGACGACCTGAACGGTCTGCCGAAGCAAACCAGTAAAGCTCGCAATCAACGAGGTCAGCGCAACCAAGTTGGTGTTCCAACGCTCAACTCTCTTGACGAAAGCAGTGCGCGTACGGCGAGTGTTTGCGGCAACCATAGGATCCGACTCCTGTGAACAGGTGAAAGATCGCCAAAGGTTGCGCGAACAACCACTCGGCGAATCGATCACGAATGAACGAAAGCACCGAGTAGTACTTTTGTCTGTAGCCCCAGGTTAACAAGCCTACGGAGTCACTGCCAGTCACTCGCCAGCTCTGGAGTCAGGTAAGATTGCAACGGTCGGCGGAGGTGCGCGAACACCGTTGAAGCTGATGAGACCGCGGCGCATTTTGGATCCGACTCCGTGCGCCGCGGTCTGCTTATGCTCTGAGGTTGACGAGAACCGGACCGACCCGAGCTCCGTTCGAGCGTGCCAGCGAAATCAGTGCGTGGCCGGCCGGGACACCCGTGATGATGTCTGACACGGTCCATCGCGCACGCTCAACCCTACGGATGCTGTAACCAGATGTCTGGCTGTTGCTGCGGCCGTCCGGCATCCCGCGCTGGTTGTACTGCGTTCCGGACTGGGCACTGCGACTGATGGTCGTCTCGTTGACGTACTGGTCGCCGAACCACTTCGAGAACACGTCGGCGTCCTGCGGGTCGATGCCGCCGAACACCGCCTTGCATCCGGTCGAACCGAAGACCGTCGCACGAACCTCGATCGGGAAGTCCGACATCGTCTGTGAGAGCAGGACGAGGCCCGCATTGTTCGACCTCAGCTTCTGGACCCCCCTCGCCACGTAGTCGTCGACGAACCGTCCGGCCTCGTCGATCACCAACGCCTTGAAGATCGAGCGATCGGTCTCAGAGGATGAGGTGATCTGAACGAACTGCGACACCACCAAACGCGCCAGGATCCGCGAGGCATCCGGATACTCCGCCTCAGGCAGTGAAACTCGGACTCTCACAGGCCTGTTGAGGTCGCGCATCTGGAACGTCGGGCCGGGGTGATCCAGCAGCCTCCGAAGCGCGGGGCGGTCGAGCAACGCAAATCGTTCCACCAGGCTCGCGGCGGGGTCGGCGGTTCGGAGGGTCTGGTTCTTCCGGGTATCGAGAAGCGCTTTCATCTCCTTCGCTCCCGGACCCTTGAGGCGTTCCTTCACGCGGTCGATCGAAGACTGCTCTGCACGGAGTAGACCAAGCAACTCGGGAACCGTGGGCCAACGCTCGTACGCCGCTTCGAACGGCGCCAAACACGCGTACAGAGCGTTCTTCGAAGCGTCGATGAAGTAGGCCTTGTCGTCGCTCACGGCAGGCGGGAGCAGAGCCGACGCAAGCCGGTCTGCCGCAACATCCGCCGTTCGCGAACCGCCGAAAAGGCTGAACCCGCACGTCGGGTTCAAAGGATCGATAGTGACGTCGAACCAGCCGTCGTAGGCGAAGTCCGTTCCCTTCGGGTCGACAACGACCATGCTCGCCTTGCCGGTGAGCGCCGCCAACGAGAGGTGCTCGACGATCGGCGTCGCGATACCGCGGGTCTTGCCCGAACCTGGAGGCCCGATCACCAGGAGGGAGGTCCTCAGCACATCGAGGTCAATGCCGAAGTCCCCGGTGATCTCGAAGTCCCCTCGGTGGTCCGGTACGACCTCGCCAAGTCGGACCTGGCCCGCCAAGAGGTTGTGGCGCGCGAACCGCCGGCCAGGAAGATCTCGCTGTTGCGATGGGTGGACCAAGGCAGCACTGCGATCACGCTCGATCGTCTGTGCCAGTCGTTCGAGCTCGGGCGGGTTAGCTACTTGACCACGGATCGCATTGATCAGGCGCGCGCGGTCGACGTCGTTGAAGTCGGCGCTCGCCGCAAGCTCGTCCAATTGCTCGGCAAGGCGGGGGTGCGTAACTCGAATCGACTCCCACGGGGGCGCGGCGGGTCCCGCCGGGGCCTGCTTCGGAGCATCAGCGGGGCGAGAAACCGACTCGGCGATCGCTGCCAGTTTCTTCTTCAGGTTGTCGAACTGCTCGCGGCGTTTGGTCATGGTCGACTGTTCTGGATGTAGCGCTCGAGTGCTCTGATGCGGTCTGCAACGGACGGGTGCCTCGAGTAAACAGCGCCTCTCCAACCGGCTGCTCGTCTTGCGACGTCTTCTCCCTGTGCCTGCAGCTCGTACAGGAAAGCGACGGTGTCACGTGCGTACCCGAGATCTGCTGCGACCTGGTCCGCCATCAGTTCGGACTTCCTGGTGAACCAGGCGAGTGGAATCGGAACCAGGAACGGCAGAACCGCATAGAAGGCCCAGCCCCAACTGCGATGGAAGATCCATGAATCGAGGGCCAGGCCGACAGCGCTGAGGAACAGAAAGGCGGCCACCAGACACCCGACGACCGGGTTGCTGCCGGAGATCGCCCGCACCAGCCCTGCTACCGACCGGCCAGGCAATGCGTACCAGAAGACCACCAGCGCCGTCCACGTGTTCCCGCCTCGATGATGACCAAGCTCGTGAGCCAGGACGGCCTGGAGCTGGCGCGGCGGTAGGGAGTTGAGAGCCCAGCGGGTCACCGCGATCGACTTCCCAGCCATGGCATAGCCATTGATGTCGTCCGACTCCTCGATCCACAGCTTGTAGTACTGGGGGTCGACGTGGACCTGCGAGCAGACCGCACGCCAGGCCACATCCAACTTCTGTTGTTCGAGCATCGTCGGCTGGCGAAGCCGGAAGAGATACCTGGCCAGATAGTCCTCGGTGTGGGGCCAGAAGATCACCAGTCCGGACAGGATCCAGATCACCACCGGGATCACGGTGGCGAAGCCGTCGAAGAACATCGCCGACAACGATGAGACGACTCCGAGACTCCAGATCACCCACGGAATACCGAGCAGCAGTTGAGCCGCCGCCGGAACCGTGATCCTTGGCCCATGAGGGGTGATGGGAGTCGACGAGACGGGATCACTGAAGGAGAAGGACCCGGGTGCATAGTCGGGCGCATCCGGCGCACCACCTTGAGGTCCCCCGGCCGGCGGTTGCCACTCGTCAGGTGAGAACCCACCCGGCTTGTCACCGTTGCCGTTAGAGCCGCTCATGGGATGCCTTCGATCCGCCGGACGGCTGCACAGTTGAGGATCCCTTCACTGAGTACGTTTCCATGTTCGTCGACCCGCCTGAGGGTTGCCAGTCGTCAGTACATCGACACATGCACGTGGTCGTAGTGACCACCAGTCGCATCCGTCGGATTGTAGACGCCGCCGCCGTTGTACGGCCGCCACTGGCCAGTTCTCGCGCTCCAGATCTTCCCGTACCAGATGACGTAACGAACTCCCGTGGTCGCCGCCGTCTGGAGAGTCCAGTTCGCTATCTGGTCGCCTTTGGCCTTGGCCGGCGGCGACTTGCGGGAATCGGCGCCGACCATCACGTCGCACGCCTTGCCCTTGGGATGGTCACTGGTCGGATTCCATACGTGGGCGTCCCAGCATGAGATGCTTGGATTCGGCAGCGCCGCCCTGGCCTTGGCCACCCAGGCTGCAGTTCTGGGTGTCACCATCCCGCCGGTGCCGGTCGGGTCTGGAACCGACTGCTCCTCTGGCGGCCAGACTCCACCGATGGGGCGCCCGCTGACGAGCCCACCACCGCACTGAGCCGCAGCATCCGCCGCCGATGGGACCGCGCGAACCGGAAGCGGGCCGGGGCGCCCGCGTCCTGCGTAAGGATCGCCGGCCCTGTTCAGATCGATACCGGCCTCTTCGGCGATGTCACGAGCGGTGTCCTCGTGACGGGCATAGGCGTCCGGAAACGCCGAGACCTGGACTGCCTGGGCCGCAACCGTGTACGGCATCGCATCCCATCCATTGATGTCCACCAGTCCTGGTGGGCTCGGCGGCTGAGAACCACCGAAGAAGGCCTGAGCAGCGTAAACAGGATCCATGATCTGTTCCACTGTCCCCCAGCCCGCGGCCGGCCGCTGCTGGAAAAGGCCAACGGAGTCCCGATCGCCGTAGGAGAGGTTCTGCAGCTGCGACTCTTGCAGGGCCGTCATCAGAGCAACCAGAGTGGCCTGTCCTGGAAGTCCTCGCGACACAGCTACGCCATCGATGATCTTCGCGTACGCGATCTGAGTGATCCGCAGCGGTCCATCCGGCATCGGATCACGAGCGCCTCCGGCGACTCCGGGGGGACAGGCAGCGTTGATCTGATCCCCTCTCGCCCCGAAAGGCGCCAGCATCACGACGACCATCAGAATCAACAGACCGCCGGCTGCCGCGACCTTGGTCGCGACTCCGCTCGAACTACCGAGTCCAGCGGCACCAGCCAGATCTCTTGCGCTATACATCGCGCTCACCAAGGGCGCTCATGGCCCGGTACCACCGTCCACGGCGCTGACCAGCCAGCGACCCGCGTCCGGAGTCATCGTCAGGAGAAGCGGAATCTCGAACTGCGAAGCGTCCTTGCCCGTGGTCGCAACCGTGACCGTGACTAGTCTGGTGATCCGGGTCGGGGTGTCGACCGGCGCGGTGTCCGGGTGTGGCGGACCAAGGGCGATGGATACGACCTTCGAGGTCCCATTCGAGGCTTTGAGCGCGTCATAAGTCGCGTCGCCCGTGCTCGAAAAGCTCGATTCCAGCTCCGACGTCGTGAACTCAGCCGCTCGACCCACCAACTGCCCATAAGTCTCGGTTGCTGGCGTACGCGTATAGAACAGCGCGGCCCATTTCTTCGCCGTGTCGTCCGCCGAAGTGGTCTCCAGCGCGCCGGGTCGCTGCGTCTGGATCGGTGGCGTGGTCATGGATTGCGTAGCGCCAGGGCTGCCACTGGACAGCGAACTGCCGGGATTCTGTGGTGCCTCCGTACCGGACCCACCAGGCGTCAGCACACCGATCGGTCCCTGTTCCTCCGAGCCACGGTGGAGCAGCCGAGGCAAACCGCCGCCGATGCCGAGGACCAAGACCGCAAGCAGCAGGATGACGACGATCACCCCAACTGGACTCGCGGGTTCGCTCGTTCGCCGATCGCGCAGTGTCGCACGTTGCCTGGCAAGATCTTCACGTCGGCGATCCCGCCGCGAACGACGGCCACCATCGCCGTCGGGAGAGCCTCCGCTGATCCACGGATCGTCGTCTTCAGGCCGATCCTGCCGGCTTCCCTCCCTACGCCCTGGCCCTGAGCCCACCTTGGATCACCGTCCGCCCGGGGAGCGATGGCTGGTCGGCCCACTGCTCCGCGCAGCCGAGTACTCCCGGTAATGCCGCTGGGAAGCCGCAACCCGGCGAACCTCCCTCGGCGCCTTCGGCGGGCCTTCCCGAAGACTTGCGGAATGGATGAGCCTTCTGGGCTCGTACCGTCCCTGACGCAACTGTGCGGCAGTCGACGACGCCTTCGCGTGCCGACCTGAACTGCGTTCGGTCGAGTTCTTGCTCGAATTCACAGTGACCGGCTTGGGCGCCTCGACGGTGCCACCTTGGAAGATGTCTCTGGACACCCGCTTCGTCGAGGGCTTCGGCCCGCCGGGCGCGGGAAGGCCGCCGGGCCGACTGGTCCCGTCGCGACGATCGCCAGGCTTCTTGGTACCAGGGCTGCTGATACCAGGCCTGTTCGGATCTCCCGGCCTGCCAACCCTCCGCTCCGAGGACGTGTCGGCCTGTCCCTCGGACTGCTGCCCACGACTCGATCCCGGGGCCGGCATCTTCCGGTAAACACGAGTCGTATCGGTGCGGCCGTCCGCTTCTTGCCCTCCTCCGCGCTGCGTCGTCGGACGACTTCTCTCGCCGTCCGCAGTAGCAGGCGCAGCGCCGCGGCTCCGGATAGCCGTGACTACGCGCCGTACCGCCTGTACCGCTCCCCGGCGGGCAAAAGAACCCATCATCATGCTGCCTACGCCGGGCCGCATCATTGTTGTCATCGACTCGAGCAAGCGCCGTAGCCGGAACGCAGCGATCAGCACCACCAAGGCCAACCCGGTAACAGGCAACCAGCCAAGACTCTGGCTCAGGCTGAAGACAGCCGTGAGCAGTGACAAAGCGACTCCGAATACCAGCATCGCCGCCACGGATTGCAGAACCAGTCCGAGTAACGCCTCCAGCCAGTTCATCCCCCACTGCCGAGACCTACCGGGAATGATGAAAAGGCAGGCGAAAACAACGCCGACGACAAGCATTATCAGACAGCCCACGAAGGCCATCAACGCGGTCGCGGCAAGCCCGATGTTGAGAAAGGCGAACAGCGTCGCGGCGACTGCCGCAATCAGCAGGACACCGATCCGCCCGAAAGGATTCTCACCCTTGGCCCACTTCACGGTCGGAGTGTCGCCACCGCCCTCGGCTTTCGCGATGTCGTTCTTCACGTAGTCCATACGCTTGTCTTTGTCGACCCCGACATCAAGCATCGCTTTGCCGTAGCGTCCGCACGCCTCCATCGATCCGAACTCCGCGATACACCACGGCGTGACGGCGAAACCTCGCCAGGCCGCGTCGCCGGATTTCCTCAGCATGGTGTCGCGAGGCGATCCTGGGAATGCAGGCTCCGGCATCTCGAAAGGTGTCTTCAGGGTCCCCCCGACTACCTGCCCAGATGCCCCCATGACAGTCTCAGCTCCGACCTGCCGAGCACCGTCCACGCCCTTCAGCCAGGTCGCCGGGCCGGCTGCCAAGCTGATCGCCAACAGGCCGGCCGCGAACACCCACACGAGCTGCCCGAGCGCGGAACCGCTCGACTTACGCTGAACGTAAGCCGCGACCGCCCCCAGGGCGAGCGCGGAGGGGAGCAACCAGCCGGACAACTGCGTGCTGACATCGCCGATGGCGCTCGACGTCGAATCCATCAGAGCGCGAACGTCGGTGAACGAGAACAGCCACCAACCGATCGCGATCGCCGCACGGGTGGCCGCGACGACATACAGCATCAGCAACTCGGCGAACGAGTTGAACACCGGCCGAAACGGATCGCTGAAGCTTCCCTCGAATTCGAGGCTGTAGGCCATCGGGTTGTACTGCTCGAACAGCGTCCGGGTATCCCCGTGGGTCAGATCGGGTGCCGGCAACAGGTCGCCGAAGCCTGTCGGCGTGGTCTGTTGCTGCGGATCTGCCGCCAGGGCGAGTTGAGCCGTGATGATCAGGGAGAACGTCAGGACGGTCAGCGCCGTTCTGATCCGGCGCGACCACTTCATGCGACGTGCTCCTTCTTGCCTGAACCATTGCTCGGGGACTTGTCCGGGTCGGGCTCGTTGGCGGGGTACATCGCTTCGTTGTAGGCGGCTTCGTCGGCTTCTTGGTCGTAGACCTCGTCGGGGCCGATTGGTTCTTCGTAGCGGGGTGGGTGGTGGTGGTCCACGCCGTTGGGGGCTGTGCCGTTCGACGGGGCGGGGGCGTCGGCGGGGGCGTGGTGGTTCGAGGTTTCTACTACTGGAACCGATGGGAGAGGGGTGTCCTGGACCGGTTCCTGGGTGTGGGCTTCTGCTTGGGAGGCGGCGGCCGCGGCTGGTTGGAGGGCGGCGTCGGCGCGGTCTTCGTCGTCTTCGGCGAAGGGGTCCGGGTCCTCGTAGGGCGGGAGGATCGGCTGGGTGGGTTCGAGGTCGTGCTCGGACTCCGGGGTGGTGCGGAGGAGTTCGGCTACGCGCTGGCTGGGGATGTCGATCTGGACGGTGGCGACCTCGTCCCAGCGGTCCCGCATGATGCAGTGGCCGTGGCGGATGGACTTGCCGTTGGCGGCGGTGTTGATGCCTCGGACGAGGGTTTGGTACGGCGCGGTCTGCGGCCGGCCCAGCAGTTCGAGGAGCGAGTCGACCTGTTCGCGGGAGCGGAGGCTGAAGGCGAACAGGGTGGTGATCTGCTCGACCAGGCCGGGGAGCTTCAGGATCGACGCCGGGTCCTGGGTGTCCAGCACGAGCGAGGCGCCGAGAGCACGGCCGACTCGGGCGATGTAGTCGAGGAACGATGCGCCGTCAGGCGTCTTGGTCAGCAGGTGGACCTCGGGGACGATGACGACCTTCGAGCGGCCGCGGAACTCGCGACGGCCGGTGGTACGGACCATCCAGGCGAGGCAGCCGCGGAGGCAGGCCATGCCGACGCGTTCGATCGGCGACCATGACTCGGGCGCCGACTCCGGCGAGGGCAGGGTGAGGCCGGGCATCTGTACGACCCAGAGGCCCGGGTTCGTCGTCAGTGAGGACAGGCCCGACGGCGGTCCGGCGACGACCGAGCCGAGGCCCGTCTCGACCAGGTCGCGCAGGGCGAAGCCGACGGTCCGGGTGGTCTCCGACTCGGCCGCGCACAGTCGCTGGATGACGCCCCACGAGGACGGATCGGGCGACTGGATCTCCGCCCGAGTCGCCGCCATGACCGGCGCTTCGGCTGCACCCCGCAGATGCGGCGGCAGCAGCAACATGAGCTGCGACGGCGCCTGCAGCAAAGCGTCGTCCACAGGCAGCACGCGCAGCAGGTCAGCAGCACCGGAGAACTGTGCGGTGATCTCGATGACAGCAGTCGGTACGCCGTACTCCGCGGCGACCGCCGACACCCCAGCAGCATCACCCTTCAAATCCAGCAGCGGAACCCAGGCCCCTGCGAAGGCAGAATCCAACCCGCCCAGCATCGCGGCAGTCGTCTTCCCTCGACCCGACCGCCCGAGGAACAGCGTCGTCGTCGCGTCACCCAACGCCGACCCAGCGGCCGCGTCGAAACGCACCAACCCAGGCGTGGACCCGGTCAGATACCCGATCGCCGGACCGGTCGCGTCACCGATCGACGCCCCGCCCCAGAACCACGAGCCGAAGAACGCCGTCGACTCGCGCACGTGCCCCAGATCGGGCACCCGGAGCTGGTCGCCTGGCAGCGATTCCAGCCACAGGTCCCGCTGCTCGTCCGCACCGGCGGCCACCGTGATGCCGCGGTCCGCGTAGTGCGCGATCACCGCGTCGACATACGCGTCGAGGTCCTCGCGAGTGTCCGCGCTGACCAGCAGTCGCGGGTGGTCCTCGACCAGCGTCAGGCCACTGCGGTTGATGTCCCGCTTGACCTCACGCATGATCCGCTCGGTCTCGACGATCTCGTCGGCCGTCTCCTCGGCGGTGCCCTTCGCGGCCGACCGGCGCTGCTCCTTGGCCGACTTGCGGGTCTCGTCGACGAGGTGCCGCGCGGTCTTCTTGGTCAGTACCCGGAACCGGACCGAGGCCTCGACGGTGACGTCGATCTCGTCGCCGTCGTCGTCGATCGCCTTGATCTCGGACAGCGTCCGCAGCCACTCCCCCGCGCCCGGGGTCTCGAGCTCCTCGGGGAAGTCGGTCATCGCCAGCACACTCGTGTACGCCGCGATCTGGCCGCGGGAGTCGTAGATGCGCAGGTGATCGGTGTAGGGCACGACCCGGCCGGACGTCAGCCGGGCCAGCGAGGCGCCGGTGATCAGGCCGCGACGCGGTGCGGCCACCGCGCCACGGTGCATCTCGCGGCTGATCAGCCAGGAGATCACCTCGGCCGGAGCCGTGTGCGCGCGCCAGACGGTCGAGCCGAGCTGACGGGCGAGCTTGTGGACGCGCTCGTCCAGGTGCGCGAGCTCGCGCGCGCTCACCCGCCACGAGGTCGTGCCGAGGGCGTCGCTGATCGAGCCGCGGACCTGCGCGGTCGCCCGCGGGTCGCGGTCGCTGAGGTGCACGCCGAGCGCGACGTACCGCTCCGGCATCCGCATCTCGTCGATCCGGTCGGCGCGGGTCTGCGCCCAGCCCTCGTGGTCGCCGATCCGGTAGTGGCCGGCCACGCTGTCGATGTAGTCCAGACCGGTCGAGCGGCCCCAGACCACCTTCAGGTGGCTGAGCCGGTCGCCGAGGATGGTCGCGGCGGCGCTGACCGCGGCGTCGAGCGCGGCGTCCTGCTCGCCCTCGGTGGCCAGGTCCGTGTTCGCGACCGAGATCAGGAACCACGCCTCGGCGCTGCGCTCGGTCACCAGCAGACCGTCGGCGATGGCGACCAGGCGAGGCGGCGGCAGGCCGCGCTCACGGCCGACACCGACCAGGTTCAGGAGCTTGTCCGCGATCTTCATCAGTGCCCCTTGTTCTTCGATCGGCTGAGCCCGGACGACGTCCTGCGACTGACCCTCTGCACGTGGTCAGCTCCGAGCAGGCGGGCTCGTTGGTTCACGGTGATCTCCGCGCCGGCCCGGACCTGTGGGTCGAGCTCCACCACGTCCTCGCGTTCCCATTCCGGCGTCAGTCTGGCCTTCGCCAGGTTGGCCACCTTCTGGGTCGCGACGCGCTCACGCCATGGCAGGTACTCCGTCTTGTCGGCGGCCCGGGCGCCGAGTCCGATCACCGGGCGATGGGCGCGCAACGCGTAGCGGACGGCGAGCGCCCACTCGGTCACGCGGCGGCGGCGTTCGTGGTGTTTGCCCGCCCGCCAGCCGAAGGCGGTGATCACGAACGGTGGAACGATGTACAGGCTGACGGTGGCCTTCTGGGGCACCCCGATGAACGGGACGAGCAGGGCGATCCAGACGATGATGATGACCGCGCCGAAGATGATCATCCGCCGGCGGGCGCCTTCTCCCAGATCGATTCCGAGCAGGTCGTACTGCCGGGTCTCGATCTCGAAGTGGTGGGTCAGGGTGCGGCCGACACGCATCAATTACCTCCGGCCAGCAATCCCCAGAAGCCCTTGAGCACGTTGATGGTCTGGTTGTTGGCGTAGATCAGCCCACCGACCAGCACGCCGGCCGCGATGTGACCGAACAGCTCGCCCCACTCGCGCTTGAAGTAGTGGCCGATCGCGCGCAGCACGAGGATCGCGATGAAGATGTTCCCCGCGATGACCAGGACCCAGTCCTTGAAATCCGCCCCGGTGGGGACGTTGCTGTCGGCCATCGGCGCGGTCAGCTCCACCACGCTCGCGACGAGTTGGTGCGTCATCATTGCGGTATCTCCCTTGGTGCTCTGGTCATCCGACGGCAGTCTGCTGTGGTCATCCGACGGCAGCCACTTGCCATCGCTGTGCCCCGTCCGCGGCGACAGTACGCCGAAGAGTGAGCGTGTAGGTCTGCTTGAGGGTCGCGTCCCCGGCCCCGTCCCAGGTAACGGCGGCCGTGGCCCGGCGCTCGTTGTCGTCTCCGGTGTAAACCTGCCACGATTCCAGGTCGTCCAGCTTGACGACCCCGTTCAGGCTGTGGATGGCGGCACCGGGCGCCGCCACCGCCTCGACCTTCTCGTCGGATTCGGCGTAGGCGCTGAAGAACGCCTCGGCGTCCTTCGAGGTGGCCGCGGTCAGGTCGTCGTCCGGCTGACCGGTCCCCGGCATGTTGTCGGGCAACGCTGCCCGCTCGTCGGCGACGAAGGTGGGCGGGCCGCTGGCGACGACCCGCGATGCCGTCCGCGCCACCGGCACGGAGACCCTTTGCCACGTGTAAGGGCCGGGCACGAACGTACGGCCCGACTTGGTGAACGCCCGGACCTGCACCCGGACGTCGACGACCGCCGTGACGCCGGACGGGTCGACCTTGACCTCACCCGGGTATGCCTTGTCGGCGGTCTGCTTGCCCTGACCGTTCCAGCCCGCCCGGGCGTCCAGCTTGTCGGCCAGGTCGAGGGCGATCGAGGCCGGCCGCGCGTCGGGGTTGGTCTCGTCCCAGTTCAGGTACGAGACCGCGTACCGGGTCGCGACCGCTCTGGCCTCGTCGGCCGGGAATCCGGATTGAGTGGTCTGGCCGCCGGTCGTGGTCGAGGTGTTCGGGCGGATCCAGGACCGCACGCCGCTGATCGCAGCGAGCAGCAGGACGGCCACCACCAGGCCGCGGAAGAACCGCCGCGCCCAGGTGGAGAAGGAGGACTCGGGCTCGGTCGCCCATGGAGTCTGGCTGGGCTCCAGGATCGGCTCGCGGACCGGGCCGGGCGCCGCGTGGGCGCCGTGCGGTGACCGCTGCCGGAGCCGCTCGGGCTGCCTGGTCCCGCCCTCCGGTGGCTGCCCGGTACTACGGGCTGCCGCCGACGACTGACCAGGAGGCGCACCCGGAGGCGCCTGGCCGGCCGGGGGCTGGGCGCCCGGCTGCTGCGGGCGACGCGGAGGGGCCATCACACCACCGGAGTTCGGCGGTTGGGGTTGGCTGTACTGCGCTGCCACCCCCTGCGCCTGGCGAGGCGTGGGTGACACCGGTCCATCGGGGTGGGACCACCACTCCGGTGCGGTGTTCTGCGGGCGTTGTCTGCCCGACCTCTTCGTGCGCCGTTGGTCCGCCCAATGCTCACCTTTTGGCGGCAGATTCAGCAACGTTCGCCACCAACTCATCGCTACCCGCCCCTCAGACAGCAGTTACGCGGACAGTAGCCGGGAGGATACGGCAAGCAACTGTCCACCGGGAGACCTGAGACCAGGATCCGGAAGCTCCATCGCTCCCCGCAGCCATACTGTTACCCGCTTCTGCGCTCGATGCACATCCACGGGTGAAGCGTGACACCTTCGGTACCGTCGCCATAACTCCTCTCTCATGCCCGACCCGATCGATCAGGCAGCGCAAACCATGCCACACGGAACCGACGTTCGAATATCCGTGCGAACAACCATGGTAAGCAGAACGATCCAACTGATCACAGATAGTAACCGATCACCCGGTGCGCCCTGTGGAAAACTCTCCCGTGGCGCGGGGTCAAAGTACTAGTGTTTGACGCATCCGAGGACCTTTGAGAGGACATGCGATGGAGACTCGTCGACTAGGGCGGCTGGAGCACCAGAGCTCGGTACTGATCTATGGCGCGGCATCACTGGGTGGGGTCGACCAAGATCGGGCCGACGCGTCGATCCAGGAGGCCCTTGACGCCGGGATCAACCATTTCGACGTGGCCGCTGACTACGGTGAGGCCGAGCTGCGGCTCGGGCCGCGGATGGCGGAGATCCGGGACCGGATCTTCCTGGCCACCAAGACCGGACGGCGCACGTACGACGAGGCCTGGGCGGAGATCAACCGGTCGCTCGAGCGGTTGCAGACCGATCACGTCGACCTGATCCAGATGCACGCCGTCTGCGATCTGGAGAACCTCGACCTGGTCACCGGCAAGGGTGGTTCGCTCGAGGCCGCGATCCGGGCCAAGGAAGAGGGCATGGTGTCGGCGATCGGCATCACCGGGCACACCGCCGAGGCACCGAGTGTTCATCTGGAGGGCCTGCGCCGGTTCGATTTCGACAGCGTGCTGACGCCGCTCAACTACAAGTTGTCCACCGATCCGAAGTACGCCGATGACTACGCTGCGCTGGTCGAGGCGGTCAGGGCCAGCGACGCCGCGCTGATGACGATCAAGATGATCGCCCGGCGGAACTGGCAGGACGGCGAGGAGAAGGCGTACGACACCTGGTACCGGCCGTTCGACGAGCAACGGTATGTGACGGCCGCCACAGCCTGGCTGCTGAACGGGCATCCGGAGATCACCGGCCTGGCGACGGCCGGCGAGACCCGGCTGCTGCGCCAGATGGTCCAGGCCGAGAAAGAGCGGGCCGAGCTCAGCCCGGACGACGCGGCTGCCATCCTGGACGAGGTGCAGGACTATCAGTCGCCGTTCGTCGACATGCCCATCTGATCCCCTGCGCGGCACCGCGCGCGGCCCCGGGAACACTCGCGGGGTCCACGCTGTTATGCATGACGAATTCGTCTAACTTCGGAGGTCGTAGTGGCAACGGTCGAGCTGTCCCAGGAGAACTTCGACAAGGTCGTCGGTTCCGACGGGCTCGTCCTGGTGGATTTCTGGGCGGAGTGGTGTGGTCCGTGCAAGATGTTCGGGCCGGTGTTCGAGAAGTCGTCCGAGAGGCATGAGGACATCACCTTCGGCAAGGTGGACACCGAGGCGCAGGTCGAGCTGGCCCAGGCGTTCCAGATCCAGTCCATCCCGACCCTGATGGCCGTTCGCGACGGCGTGGTCCTGTACTCGCAGCCGGGTGCCCTGCCGGCGCCGGCGCTGGAGGACCTGATCACCCAGCTCCGCGCGGTCGACATGGAAGAGGTTCGCGCCCAGATCGCGGCGCACGAGGCCGAGCACGGCACCGAGCCGCACACGCACTGAGTCAAACGCTCTATATATAAGGAAGCGGTCCAGACCCGTACTTCGGGTCCGGACCGCTTCTCTTTGCCCGTACTACGTACGCGGTGCTCAGGTCAGTGGGTAGGCGCGGTCGAGGGCGTCGAGGCCGGCACCGACGTTGGCGCGGATGGCGTCTTCGATGGTGGTGATGGGGTCGGCGGCTACCAGGCCGGTGACGAGTAGCTGGTGACGGAACGCGAGCAGGCCGACGAGCATGGCTGACCAGGCTGGTGAGTTGGTCACCGTGGCCAGCGGCGTAGCCCAGGAGTTGATGATGACCAGGCGGCGGGCCCTGAGGGTCGGGGAGTCGTTCTCGCAGCTGTGGAAGGCGCGGAGGCCTTCGTAGATGGTCTGGTCGACGACGGGCCAGGGGCAGTTGAGGTCGAGCATCGGGCCTTCGAGGAGCAGGGGGCGGACGGCGTTGGTCCAGGACTCGTCGGGGTGGTCGCGGAGGGCGGTCAGCAGGTTCTCGAGGGCTTGCGGCTCGGCGTCGAAGAACAGGTCTTCCTTGCTGCCGAAGTAGTTGAAGATCGTCTTCACCGAGACGTCGGCGGCGGCGGCGATCTCGCTCAGCGTGACTTGCTCGAAGCCGCGCTGCTCGAACAGGCGGGTGGCGGTGTCCGACATCGCTTGGCGAGCGGCCGCCTTCTTGCGCTCACGCAGATTGTTCATCGATTAAAACTTTACAACCATGCGATCTTTTGGGCAAGGTGGACGGCATGGATGCGAAGGATGGACGGAGTTGGCTGGTCACCGGGACGAGCAGCGGGCTCGGCCGGGCACTGGTCGAGGTGCTGGCCGCGCGAGGTGAGCGGGTGATGGCTACTGCTCGGGAAGTTGGCCGGATTGCTGAGCTGGAGGAGTTGGCGCCGGGGCGGGTGCGGGTGGCGCGGCTCGATGTGACGGATGGGGCGAGTGTTCGGGCGGCGGTGGCTGCGGCCGAGGAGGCGTTCGGCGGGATCGGCGTACTGGTGAACAACGCGGGGTCTGCCTTGCTCGGGGCGTTCGAGGAGCACGGGGACGAGGAGTTGCGGGCTGCGTTCGAGACGAATCTGTTCGGGGCGTTGGCGGTCACCCGGGCGGTGCTGCCGGGGATGCGGGCGCGGCGGTCGGGGCATCTGGTGCAGATGTCGTCGGTGGTGGGCGTGACGTCGGGTGCGGGCGGTTCGGCGTACGCGGGGCCGAAGGCTGCCTTGGAGGCGATGTCGGAGGCGCTGGCGGCGGAGGTTGCTGCGCTGGGGATCCGGGTGACGATCGTCGAGCCGGGGCCGTTCCGGACGGACTTCGGTGGGCGGTCGTTGAGTTGGGGGCAGCCGCTGCAGGACTACGCGGCGCTGATCGGGCCGGCTCGGGCTGCCTTCGAGGCGTCGCATGGGACGCAGAGTGGTGATCCGTTGCGCGCGGCCGAGGCGATCATCGAGGCCGTTGAGCGGGACGATTCGCCTTTGCGGTTGCCGCTGGGGGCTGAGGCGTACCAGTGGATCCGGGGTTATTTGAGCAGACGGCTCGACGAGCTTGAGATGGCTGAGCCGATCGGTGCGGACACGGCCCTGCGGAATTAGATAGAGCGTGGCTCCCTTGGGAGCCACGCTCTCTTCTGGCTCGGGCGTCATTGGCCGGGCCAGGCGGTGCAACGGTCCTCCCGCCCGAGGACCGCTGGTGCGCTGGCCGGAAGGTCCATTGCTGCTTCCGGGGCCTGCGCTGGTGGTGCGGCCGGCTCCCGCGCGGCATCGCGGGAGCCGGGTCTTGCGTTCACGGTCCCGTCAGGCGCTCGGGTGCTGGACCGCTACCGGGTTCCGGAGGTGAGGCTCCGCGGAATCCGGGTACTGCGCCGCGGTCTCCCAGCAGGGTGGGAGTCGCGGGTGGTGCTGCCGGTGTCCGCAGAGCAGGCGCCGTACGGATACCGGGTGGTGCCGGCGGATCTGCCGGTTGCTGCGGGAGATCCGCCGTGGTGCTGGCAGGTCCGCTGGGTTCTGAACGGGTCTGCCGGTGCGACTGGCCGGCCGTTGGATGCGGCCGCCGGTGGTGCTGACGACTTCCCGACAGGGGCCGGGACGTCGCCGGTACTGCTGGCCCGGGCCTGTGGTCCCGGGATGGTGCCGCCGGATCGCGGTGAGCAGTCCGGATAGAGCTGCCGGGTCCTGGAGCGATCCGGGTGATGCGCCGGGTCTTGGTGAAGGACCCGGGTGGTGCACCGGGCCTTGAGCGACCCGGGTGGTGCGCCGGGTCTTGGTGAGGGGCCCGGGGTGGTGCGCCCGGATCTGTGGTTCCGGGGTGGTGCTGCCGGGGCTGTGGGGTCACAGGCCCGGGTGGTGCTGCCGGGGACCGCGGAGCCGCGGGCCCGGGGTGGTGCTGCCGGAGCCCCGGGAGATAGCGGGGCCGGCCGGTGGTCTCCTGCAGGGTGGAGGCCGTCTGGTCCCGTCGCGGAAGAGGCGGCTGGGGTACGGCTCGGCCGCGACGGGAGTTCGTGGGTGGTCGGTGGGGAGGGAGCCCGGCTGCAGCTGGGCTCTTGAGTCTGGTCGGCTGGTATCTCCACGCAGCCGGCCGAGGATCTGCTGGCCGGTGGGTCAGCGGAGGGGGTTGAAGGGGGCCAGTTCGACCGGGGTGCGGCCGGTGGTGATGGTTTCGGCGAGGAGCTGGCCGGTGATCGGGCCGAGGGTGATGCCCCACATGCCGTGGCCGCCGGCGGCGAAGACGCGCGGGGACGAGGTCGCACCGATCAGGGGCAGGCCGTCCGGGGTGCAGGGGCGTGGTCCCACCCACTCGAAGGTGCGAGCGTCCAGGTCCGCGTCCCGCAGCAGCGGCCGGGCCGCTTCCACGATGGCGTCGATCCGGCGCGGGTCGAGCTTCGCGTCGGGCTTGCGGAACTCCATCATCCCGGCCACCCGGAGCCGGTCGCCCAGCGGCGTACAGGCGATCCGTTGCGCCGGGAAGTACACAGGTCCGGCCGGCACGTGCGCGATCGGGACGCTGAAGCTGTAGCCGCGTCCGGCCTGCACGACGGTCCGTACGCCGAACTGCCGCGCCAGATCGCCGAGCCAGGCGCCGGTCGCCATCACGACCGCGTCGTACGGCGTGCTCTCACCGTCCGCCGTGACGATCCGGACCCCGCGGATCTCGTCCACGATGTCCTTCACCGTCACGCCCGTGACGATGGTGCCGCCGCGGGCGCGGACCGAGTCGGCGAGCATGTTCACGTACTCGCCCGGGTTGATGAAGCGCTGGCCGTGCAGCCGGATCGCCGCGCCGATCTCGTCGGACAGCGACGGCTCGATCTCGCGGGCGTCGTCACCGGTGATGGCCTCGAACTCGATGCCCTGGCCGGCCGCGTGGATGTGCTCGATCTCCTCGAGCAGCACCGAGCGCTCGGCCTCGGTCCGGTACGCCGCCAGGAACGACTTGGCCTCGTACGTCTCGGCCTCGACCCCCGCCTTGGCGAGCGCGTCGAACCCGTTCAGCGCCTGCCGGTTGATCGGCACCAGCGCCTCCATCGCGGTCTTCCAGCGTCCGGCGGTGCTGTTGCGAGCGAAGCGGGTCAGGAACGAAATGAGCCGCGGGCTCGCCGTCGGCGGTACATAGACCGGCGAGGAGGGGCTCAGCACCGCACGGACGCCGTACTTGAGAACGGCCGGCTCCGGCAGCGGAGTCGCCAGGCCGGGGGTCAGCCAGCCCGCGTTGCCCCAGGAGGCACCCGCGGCGACGCCTTCGCGATCCAGCACGGTGACCTCGATGCCGGCCTCCTGGAGGAACCAGGCGGTGGCGAGACCGACCATGCCGGCGCCGACGACGGCGACCCGGTCCGGGACGATGTGAGTGCCTTGCACGGAAGCGACCATGTATCGATGGTGCGGCCGCCCGGAACCGCTGTCATGGTGCGATCGCACCACAGCTGGCACTGATGACAGTGGCAAGAGCACAATAACTTCATGATCACCGTCCCTGACCTGGTCGTCGCCGTCGGACCGGCCCTCTTCGAGATCGTCGTCGCCGGGCAGGGCGACGGTGAGGTGCGCGATGTTTTCCTCGCCGATCCGCAGGAGGCTTCGACCGGTCAGCCGGGCGACCTCGTCCTTGGCTTCGGCCTGGGCAGTCCGGAGGAGGCGGTAGAGCTAGTAGAGCGCTGTGCAGTCGGCAACGCCTCGGGGATCATCCTGCGGACGACACTGGCCCAGGACCCGGCCGTGATGGCTCATGCGGACAAGCGGCGACTCACCCTGGTCGCGCTGCAGCCGTCAGTCACCTGGGCCCACGTGGTGTGGCTACTGCGAGGTGTGATCGACAGGGCAGCCGCACCGGACTCCCCCACTGCCGGAGACGCCGGGGTGCACCAGGAGCTCTTCGCACTGGCCGATGCCGCTGCAGCCATCGTCGACGCGCCGGTGACCATCGAGGACAACCAGTCCCGGGTACTGGCGTACTCGAGCCTCCATGACGTCTCTGACACGGACCCGACCCGGGTGTCGACGATTGTCGGCCGCCGCGTACCTGCTGAGGTCATTGCGCACTTCCGGGCCCGAGGGATCTTCCGGCGGCTGGCCCGGTCGAGTGAGCCGTTCCTGGTGCCGGATGGGCCGAACGGCATTCGGCCGCGGCTAGTAGTACCCGTCAGGGCCGGTGGTGAGTGGTTGGGGTCTATCTGGGCCGTGGTGGATGGGCCGGTGAGCGCAGAGGTGACTACTGAGCTCAGCAACGCGGCGTCGGTGCTCGCGCTGCACATGCTGCGGCTCAGGGCTCAGGCGGACGTCGCCAGGCGCAGTGCGATCGACAGGCTGCGCACTGTCTTGCGGCAGTTCTCCCCTGACACTCCGCTGGACGTACGGCTGCCGCCTGCGCCGTGGCGGGTGGTAGCGCTGGGTTCGCCGGCCGCGTACGACGTACCGCAAGAGCTGGACCTCTGGGAGTCGACTGGTCGCCGCCATGGCTGGAGTGAGCCGCAGCTGGCCGACCTGGATGGGACCGTCCTGGCAGTCGTCTCGGATGGCGACGGACCTGGATCGTGGCGCTGGTTGCGCAAGCTGGTCATCGACCTGGCCAAAGACTTCCCCGGTACTACGGCCGCGGCCGGCGGGCGTGCCCGTGGCGCGGCGGACCTGCCGAGCTCTCGCGCCGAGGCGGTCGAGCTGCTGGGACTGGTACGGCGTGAGCTTGCGCCCGGCCCGGCATTGCGGGTCGAGCAGGCCTGGCACGTCCTCACTGTTCACCGAGCGGTCACCTCGCTCGACACGACGAAGCTGGATGGGCCGCTCGCGACTTTGTTACGGCATGACATCGAGCACGACACCGCGTTCGTCGACACCCTGCAGGCGTGGCTGAACTATCCCGGGCAGCCGCAGCAGGCGGCGCGAGAGCTGCATCTGCACACGAACACGCTGCGGCACCGGATGAAAAGGATCGGGGAGATCGCCCGGCTCGACCTGTCCAGCCCGCGCGAGCGGCTGGCTCTTCAGTTGCAGATCGCGGCCGTGCGGACCGAGCACTGAGACGTAGGTCACCGGGCTAAGTAACAAGGCTTCATATTCCGGCAACGGATGGGCAACATGCGGCTGGCAATCTTTAACTCAGAAACACCGAGAACTTGTCCCAGCCTTTCACCAGGAGGCTGGGGCCAGATCGTTCCAGCCTTTCACCAGGAGGCTGGAGCAACCCGAGCGAGCATTTCACCAGGATGCTCGGTCGCGTGTGGGCCCGGCGATTGTCTGAGCGATCGCCGGGCCAACGCGCGTTCTGGGGCAGGCGTTACGCGAGTTGGTTGACGATGGCACCGAAAACCTTCGGCAGTCGCGCCGCGGCCGGGACGATGCGGGGAGCCAGCAACGATCTGTTGCGGGCCCAGAGCAACGAACCCGTCAGGAACCGGCACTCCCAGGACACCCGCCGCCAGGCCGCGTCGTACGCCGCTGGGTCGTTCCGCTCGACGCACCGGACCAGTTCGGCACTGGTCCGCAGAGCCACGGCGATCCCCTCCCCGGTCAACGCGTCGACATACCCGGCCGCATCCCCAACCAACATCACCCGCCCGGCAACCCGCCCTCGGACCCGCTGGCGGAGCGGGCCGGCTCCCATGACGGAGGAGGCTTCGGAGGCACCCACCAGGCGGCGCTTCAAGGCGGGGAAGGCTTCCAGATGACTGTCGAAGGAGCCCCGCTCGGAGGTGAGGATGGCGACCCCCACGAGGTCGTCGGCCACCGGAGTCACGTAGGCCTCGCCGAGGCGAGACCAGTAGACCTCTACGAGGTCACACCAAGGCCGCACGCTGTAGTGCCGACGCAGCCCACGCCGCGGCTGCGCCGCGTCGCGGGCTGCGGAAAGGCGGGGCAGGGTCGGGAGCCTGGGCAGGTGGGGCAGGGCCCACGGTAGGCGGGGTGGGGCGATAGAGCCGGGCTCGCTGTCAGCGTCCTGCAGTCGGGCGTCGCCCGCCGCTGGGAACCGGGCTTGCTCGGCTGGACTCAGGCGCTGGCTGCTGCCAGCTCCTAGGCCGAGTTGGCGGCGGGTTGGGGAGTGGAGGCCGTCGGCGGCGGCTAGGTAGTGGGCGGTTAGGCCGGCGGCTGTTACCGAGTGCTGGTTTTGGGTGATGGTTGAGATCCGGGTGGGGATGACGGGGATGTTCAGGTCGGCCAGGCGGGTGGCCAGGGCGCGCTGGAGGGTTGTGCGGCGGACTCCGAGGCCTGGTCCCTGGCGGAAGCGGGCATCGACCACGTGCGACGAATCCAGGTAGCGGATGCCGTGGAACGGGCGGCCGTCCAGTTCCACGCCCAGCCGTCGAAGGTATCCGACAGCAGAAGAAGAGATGCCCTCGCCGCAGGCTTTGTCGATCGGCATCGAGCGAGGCTCCACGACGACGACGGAGAGGCCGGCCAGGGCGGCTCGGATGGCGGTGGCCGCGCCCGCCGGGCCGGCGCCGGCGACGAGGAGGTCGATCACTTCGTCAGCGCTGAGTCCAACGCTGCTTCCTCCGCGCGGATCCGGACCGTCAGCAGCGGGATGTTCAGCAGCAGGAACAAGACCGCCGTCACCCACGCCGTGTGCACCAGCGGCAGCGCGATCCCCTCCGCGACCACCGCCACGTAGTTAGGATGACGCAACCACTTATAGGGGCCAGCAGCAACCAACGAGAGCCCCGGTACGACGATCACGCGCGTGTTCCACTGATGTCCGAGCACCGAGATGCACCACCACCGCAACCCCTGCGCCAGCACCACGACAGCAAGCATCGTCCACCCGAGCGCCGGGATGAACGGCCGATCCGCCACGATCGCCTCGACCAGACACCCCGCCAGGAACCCAGTGTGCAGCACCACCATGAACGGGTAGTGCCCCTTGCCCGACTCCACCCCACCCTGCTTGAAGCTCCAAGCGGCATTGCGCAACGAGACGACCAGCTCGGCCACTCGCTCGAGCCCCACCACGAGCACCAGCGCGACGTACCACCACAACGACGAGTCCATCACCACTCCAGGAGTACGAGCTCGGAACAGAAGCCTGGGCCCATCGCGAGCAACACGCCCATACCCGAAGGATCCAGCCGGAGGGTGTCACCGAGCACGTGCAGTACCGACGACGACGACAAGTTGCCGACCGCGTCGAGCGATTTCCACGTCAGGTCGAGGGCCCCCGGCCGCAACGACAGCGTCTCCGCGACCGCCTCGAGCACCTTCGGCCCACCCGGGTGGCTCACCCAGGTACCGATCTCCGGAATCGTCAGCCCATGCGCGGCCAGAAAGGCAGTGACGTCACCACCGAGGTACTGCCGAACCACCTGCGGTACGTCGGCCCCGAGCACGATCCGAAACCCACCGGACCCGACGTCCCACCCCATCACCCGCTCCGAGTCCGGATAGAGCCGCGACCGCGTAGCCACCACAGATGGCCCGGCCGCAGCTGGATGCTCCGACCCAGTCAGCACCACTGCCGCTGCCCCGTCACCGAACAGAGCGCCGCCAACCAGGTTGGGCAGCGACGAGTCATCCCGCTGGAGCGTCAGGGAACACAGCTCCACCGACAGCAGTACTGCGACATGCCCCGGCCAGGCCTTGAGATAGTCATGCAGGCGCGCAACCCCAGCCGCTCCCCCGACGCACCCCAGCCCGAACAACGGCATCCGCTTCACGTCCTGCCGCAGCCCGAGCCGTACGGCGACCCGCGCGTCGATCGACGGCGCCGCGACCCCCGTCACGGTGGTGAACATCAGCACGTCGACGTCATCCACCGTCAGCCCGGCCGCCGCCAGTGCCCCCGACACCGCTTCGGCGCCCAGGTCGACCGCCACCGAGATCCACGCGTCGTTGGCCTCGCCGAAGTCCTTCAGCGCGGCGTACCGCTCCAACGGGAGCGCCAGATGGCGATGGGACACGCCGGCGTTGGCATGCAGCCGGCGGAGCAGACCGATCCCCTTGCCGTCCGGGAGACAGATCTCGGCGAACGCGTCGGTGAGCTCGTGTTGGGCGTATCGGTTGGGCGGCAACGCGGCCTGCACCGCGGCGATCCGCGTCATCGTGGCATCGTTGGGTCGGTGAGCGGGCTGAGAGTTCTCAAGGGGCTCGCGATGGCGAGCCATCCCGGCCCGACCGTTGCCGTCACCACCCTGGTCACCGTCGTCGCCTGGTCGGCAGGCAGGAACGCCTCCGGATGCCTCTTAGTCGCCGCAGCAATCCTCACCGGCCACCTCTCGATCGGCTGGAGCAATGACGCGATTGACGCACCCCGCGACACCAGTGTCCACCGGAACGACAAACCAATCGTGCTCGGACTGGTGAGTCGGCGGACCCTGTGGATCGGCGCGATCTCGATGGTAGTTGCCTGCGTCCCACTCTCGCTCGCCAGCGGCGTGCTGGCCGGCCTCGCACACCTGATCGGCGTGGGCGCCGCCTGGGGCTACAACCTCGGCCTGAAGTCGACCCGGATCTCCTGGCTCCCGTACGCCGTGGCCTTCGGTCTGCTCCCGTCGTTCGTCACCCTCGGTACCGCCGGCACCTGGGCCCCTTGGTGGGCCACCGCCGCCACCGCCCTCCTCGGCGTCGGCGCCCACCTCGCCAACGTAGTCCCCGACTTAGCCGACGACCTGGCCACCGGCGTAACCGGCTGGCCCCAACGCCTGGGCAAGCTAGCCCGGTACGCCGCGCCGCTCCCCCTCGCGATCGCCACAGCCCTCCTGGTCGTCGCCCCACCCGGTCCGTTGGGCGCAATCGGCTGGCTCACCCTGCTCGTGGTCGCCGCACTGCTCACCCTGATCGTCCTGTGGAAGAAGGCACCCTTTCTCCTGACCATCGGCGTAGCCGCGATCAGCATCCTCACCCTGGTCGCCCGCGGCGACGCCCTAATCCGCTAGCGCGAGCGCGGAGCGTAGCCCCTGGGGCGCGCACGGGATGGGCGCGCTCAGTCGGCTGGTTTGAGGGGGGCGTTGTTGCTGAGGATTGCGGAGGTCAGGGCCTCGGCGGGTTCCTTGGCTGCTCTTGGGTTGGTGATCAGCACCAGATCGATGGCCGGCAACTCTGGCAGTCCCGCACTGGGCGGCGGCTCGACCAGGTCAGCCGGCATCAAAGACCGCGCGAAGATGGCTATGCCTAGGCCGGCCCGGACCGCGGCGAGGACTCCGTTGACGCCTCGGACGATGCAGGTGATGCGGCAGGAGCGGCCGGCCTGCTCGAGGGTTTGGACGCCTAGGGAGCGGCTGAGGCTGGGGGCTTGGTAGGCGACCAGCGGGACCGGGCCGTCGGGGGCGATCCTGGTGCCGGCGATGCCGGCCCAGACGAGCGGGTCCCGCCGGACGACCCGGCCGTTCGGTTCGTAGCCGCCACCAAGGCTGTGCTTGACGTAGGCCAGATCCAGATGACCCGACTCGACCCGCCGCAGCAGATTGGGGCTCTGGGCAACGGTCAGTTCGAGATCGATCCGCGGATACAACTGCCGGAAGTCCCGCAGGATCCGCGGCAACGGCGTCAGCGCAAGGTCATCCGTCACCCCGAAGCGCAGCCGCCCACGCAACTCCGACCCGGTGAAGTACCCAGCAGCCTCTTCGTGCGCCGCCAGGATCGTCCGGGCAAAACCCGCCATCGCCTCCCCGTCAGCGGTCAGCGTGACGGTCCGCGTGTCGCGGACGAAAAGCGGCCGCCCGACCGCCCCCTCGAGTTTGCGGACGTGCTGGCTGACCGTCGGCTGGCGGATGCCCAGCCGTTCCGCGGCCTGGGTGAAGCTCAGCGACTGCGCGACCGCCAGGAACGTGCGCAACTGGTCCGGATCGTAGGTCACCAGAACCCCTCTCATTGCGGGACGCAATAAGACTAATAGGAGTAATTCGCTGTCAGAATCCACCCCCGGCCGGTGAGGATGGAGGAGACCTCCCCTGACACAAACTTCCGTAGGGATGACTCTTGACCACCCGGGCCACCGGTTCTGTCCACCCCGTCCCCGACTTCCACACCCATCGCAGCACCCCGATCGACCCGCACGCCGCGCTCAAACGGCCGGGCTTCCGCGACACCTTCAGTGCTCTGCAGGTCCGTAACTTCCGCCTCCTGGTGAGCGGATTGTTCGTCAGTTCGACCGGCGGCTGGGTCCAGCGGATCGCCCAGGACTGGCTGGTCCTGACACTGACCGGCAGTGCCACCGCGGTCGGCATCACCACCGCCCTGCAGTTCCTCCCGACCCTCCTGCTCGGCCTGTACGGCGGCGTGATCGCCGACCGTTTCCCCAAGCGCAAGGTCCTGCTCGTCACCCAGTCCACGATGGGCCTGGCCGCCGCGATCCTCGCCACCCTCGCGTTCACCGGCAGCGTCCAGGTCTGGCAGGTCTACTCGCTCGCTCTCTTCCTCGGCCTCGCGACCGCCGTCGACAACCCCACCCGGCAGTCCTTCGTCACCGAGCTCGTCGGCAAGCAGCGACTGCGCAACGCGATCAGCATGGTCTCGTCGACGTTCCAGCTCGGCAGCCTGATCGGCCCGGCGCTCGGCGGCGCGCTGCTCGGCACGGTCGGCACCGGCTGGGCCTTCGCACTCAACGCGATCACCTTCTTCGGCTCGATCACCGCGCTGACGATGATGCGCGAGAGCGAGATGCCCGGCCTGCAGGCTGCCCGTAAGGCCGGCGCCGGGATCAAGATCCGCGATGGGCTGAAGGACGGCGTGAAGTACGCGTTCCACGAGCCGGCCGTGCGCTGGGCGATCGCGCTGGTCGGCGTCTACGGCATGTTCACGATCAGCCTGCCGGTCACGTTGACCGCCTTCGCGGATCGCGTCTTCCACACCGGCGCCACCGGGTACGGCGTACTGAACTCCGTCGTTGCGGTCGGCTCACTCGCGGGGGCGTTGCTCTCGGCAAGGAGAGTGCGCCCGACCCGGCTGCGCAACCTCGTCGCGATCGCCTCGATCCTCGCGGTGACCGAGATGGTGGCCGCGATCCAGCCGTCGCTGTGGACGTTCCTCCCGCTGCTCGCCGCGCTCGGCATGGCGACGCTGATGTTCCTCACCGCCGCCCAGTCGATGGTCCAGCTCACCACTCCCGACGGACTCCGCGGCCGGGTCGCCGGGATCTACAACCTGGTCTTCATCGGCGGCGGCGCGATCGGCGGACCGACCGTCGGCTGGATCGCCCAGCATTGGGGTGCCCGCTTCGGGCTGCTGCTGGCCGGGATGATCCCGGCCGTGGCGACGATCGCGATCGGGATCAAGCTCGCCCGGACCGGCCGGTTCCGCGTGGTCGTGGTCCGCTCGGACACCCGCTCACCGTGGCTGCAGCCGCCGCGACTCGGGCTGACGCAGACCGAGGTACGGGTCGAACGGCCGGCGGCACCGCGGATCGAGCGGCCACGCACGATCGCCCGGCGGCATCACCAGCGCGACGTCAATCACCCGCACCCCCGGCGTACCAGGAAGAAGCCCTTGCACTACTGAGTCAGGTAGAACTCGGTCAGCCAGGATTGCCAAGCGTCCTCGAGGCGCTTGGCGTCCTGGCCAGGTCCGTAGTAATGGTGGCCGAGGGCAACGGGCATGCCGAGCAGGCTGCGGTTGTGGAAGCGGAGCAGCGCGTACTCCGTGGTGATGCCGAAATGGCTCGGCCCGTCGTAGTCGACCTCGCCGACCACCACACCCAGCCCGTAGACATCCAGCTCGACCTTCGTGCCGACCTCACCGCCGACCGCCTCGCGCAGTTTCTGCCAGGCCTCCGCGGTCCCAGACCATGCGGGGCCCTCGGCAACCACATAGGTAGCAGGCGCGCCATGGAAGCCGGACACATACAGCTGCAGCGTGTGGAAGTACAGGTCCCAGCCGCGCGCGGTCGCCTCGTACTCCGCCTCCCAGTCGTCCCCGAGAAAACCGGTCTGGACGAAGCGCAGGATCGACGAGCCGTCGTCCTGCTCCTCGATCAGGTACTCGAAGGCACTCGTCTCGGTCTGAATGGCGTAGCCGAGACCAGGCTCCCAGCGCAGCACGACGCCGTCGGCGGACAGTCCGTTCTCGTCCGGCGCCGGGTCCATCGGCGCGAACCACGCGGTCAGGCCGGGCTCCGTCGCGATCGCGTCCCACACCTCGGCGGGGGTCGCGTCCAGCGGGATCTCCGCCTCGATCCGGCGTTCCTCGGTCATCGTCGCTCCAGGGGTGTCGGCTACTGCCATTCCACCACCCGTACCCAGAACCCGGGCAACGCAAAGGCGGCCCTCCCCCAGGAAGGGCCGCCCATGCATTCAGCAACTAACGGATCACGGAACGTCGATCAGACCGACCGGCGGAACCTTGACCGTGCGGTGGTGCGCGGTGCCGCCCAGGATCACCTTGCGGAGGGCGACGTTGTTCGTGGTGCTCGACTCGATCAGCCGCTTCTCCGGGTTGGCCTGCACCTGGATGTAGTACGTGCCGTTCGCCAGGCCGGTGATGTCGAAGGACTGGCCGGGACGGAACTGCTCGTAGGTGTCGCCGGACCCGACGTCCAGCACCTCGCGGACCGACAGCGATCCGTGGTTGCCGCACGCGGTGTGCAGGTCGGTGTTGGACGGGTGCCAGTTGGCGTTCTTCACCGTGTAGTCGATGGCGTCGGTCGCGGCCAGGCAGAAGGCTTCCTTCTGGCTGCGGACGACCTCGGTCTGCTTTGCGCTCAGCAGGCTGTAGCGGGCGAAGTCGGTGAAGTGCCAGTGGGTGTGGCCTTCCCGCGGGTCCCACTCCATCGTGCCCGTGTTCTGGTACCCGACCTCCTTGCCGTTCGCGTCGTAGAAGTACTGGTACGCGTCCATCAGGTCCTTGCCCTGCTGCCGGAAACCGTCCAGCACCAGCGGCGACGGACCCGCGTTCCACACAGTTGCCGAGAACGCCAGGTAGTCCTTGTCGGCCTCCGGCGTGCCTTCCTCGCCGGTGGTGACCTGGATTCCCCAGGCCGGCACCGACCGCAGGTCCGGCTTCGGACCGGCCGGAACCGACGCCTTGCCGACCGGCCGCTGCGCGTGCGGCTTGGCCTGGATCTTGGCCGGCTTCGGCGCGACACCGGTCTTGGTGAGCGCCTTCGCCTGCGCCTTCGCGAAGGCCTGCTTGCAGCCCTCAGCGACCCCGTGGCCGCAGTCCTCGACGTTCTTGACCGTCACCTTCAGCGTCACGGCCGAGTCGTACGCGCCGATCTTGAAGAAGTCCTTGTACACCTTGTTGACGGTCAGTTTCGCGGTGTACTTGCCCTCCGGCAGGTCGACGTTCTCGTCGTTGCCGTAGTAGCTCGTGGTGTTCGACGACCAGCCGGCCTGCAGACCCCAGACCGCGCCGAGCGTGAACGGATTCGCGCTGCAGCCCTCCGGGTACGGCGAGGTGGCCGGCGCGTCCGGCCGGGTCCGCGAGCCTTCGCCGTTCAGGCAGAAGGTGCGGTCCTTGTCGTAGACCTTCTTGCCGGTGGCATCGGTGATGGTCAGGTGCAGGAACTTGGCCAGGCCGCCGAAGTCCGTCACCGAGCCGGCCGGCAGTGCCTTGGGTTTGCCGTTGACGATCTGCACGCCGACGACCGGGTCCTTGTACGACTTGCGCGTCGCCCGGACCTCGATCGGGTTCTTGCCCGCCACCAGGTGGGTGCCGAGGTCGAGCACGATGCCACCCCCTTCGGGATAGCGGTCGAGCGTCACGTCGGTACTGCCCGCCACCAGCTTCAGCTGCGGCTGGGCCGCCGCCTGCCGGCTCGAGGTCGCTGCTCCCGCGGCCCCCGCCGCGAGCGCGACGAGTGTCGCCGCTCCGGTCACGGCCACCGCCGTACGACCGAACTTCCGTGAAATGTTGATGATCAATCCCCTCCCGTTCGGGCAGACCCGCCTCACACGGGTCATCGATCCCTTACGTGAATAGAGACCCCCAGCCCCCTGCCAAGGTTGATCTCAGTTGGATGGCAATCGTGTTACAGCACTTACTCACGGTTATTGAGGCTTGTTACTTGACCTAGTAAATTAACCGGTCCTAGGCTCGGCGCACGTTCCGCCCACAACGGAGGACTCCTATGTCTGTACGCCGTATTGGCATTACTCTGCTGGCCGCCGTCGCCCTGGTGTCGGCAGCGGCCTGGATCGCGCCCGCGAGTGCCACCGTCCCGATCGAGGTGCCGACCGCCAAGGCGCCGGTACCAGCGAAGTACCCGCAGATCGCCGCGAAGCCCTACCTGGGCTGGAGCAGCTGGAGCCTGCAGTCCACCAACTACCCCGGCGTGAACCCCGACGGCCCGGGCAGCTTCATCAACGAGAAGAACATCCTCACCCAGGCCAACGCGCTGGCCACCAAGCTGAAGCCCTACGGCTACGAGTACATCAACGTCGACGCCGGCTGGCAGGGCGGCGGTGACGAGTACGGCCGGCCGATCGCGAACCCGGCCCGCTTCCCCCGCGGCATGAAGGCGGTCGGCGACGACATCCACAAGCTCGGGCTGAAGTTCGGCATCTACACGGTCGTCGGCCTCGGCTTCGACGTCTACCGCGAGGGCAACACCCCGATCTTCGACGCGCCCGGCTGCTTCACCCGCGACATCGTCTACCCGGATCTGCGCACGACGAACGGCTGGGACCAGGCGTACAAGATCAACTACGCCAGCCCGTGCGCGCAGAAGTACGCGGACTCGATCGCCAGGACCTTCGCGAGCTGGGGCGTCGACTTCATCAAGATGGACGGCGTCGGCCCCGGCTCCTGGAAGGGCTCGCCGGACGACCCGAACCACAACAACACCGAGGACGTCGAGTCCTGGTGGCGCGCGGTCCAGAACGCCGGCCGCCCGATGCAGTACACGCTGTCGTGGTCACTGAGCCACCGGTACGCCGAGACCTGGAAGGCGAACTCGAACGGCTGGCGGATCGACACCGACGTCGAGTGCTACTGCGACACGATCGTCCGCTGGACCGGCTCCGTCGTCCAGCGCTGGTGGGACGTCGCGCAGTGGGTCGACGACGCCGGACCGGGGCACTGGAACAACCTCGACGCGCTGAACGTCGGCGTCGGCGCGATGGACGGCATCAGCGAGACCGAGCGCCAGTCGTACATGACGTTCTGGGCGATCAACTCGGCGCCGCTGTTCGCCGGCGACGACCTGACCAAGCTCGACGCGTACGGGCTCAAGCTGCTCACCAACCGCGAGGTGATCGCGATCGACCAGGCCGGCGTCCCGGCCCGGCCGCTGAACCAGGACCAGCTGCGGCAGACCTGGTTCGCCAAGAACACCGACGGGTCCGTCACCGTCGGGCTGTTCAACCTGGGCGAGGAGCCCGCCACGGTGACCGGGAAGTTCGACGAGCTCGGGATCACCGGCAAGGCGCGGGTGCGGGACGTCTGGGCGGCGCAGAACACGAACAACGTGAGCGGCCAGGTCAGCGCGGTGCTGCCGGCGCACGGGTCGAAGCTGTACAAGATCTTCCCGAACAGCCTCGGCTCGGTCAGCAAGCCGGCCAACGTCAAGGCGACCGATGTCAGCCGGACCACGGTCTCGCTGGCGTGGCAGCCGAGCACCGGCGCCAAGTCGTACAAGGTCTTCGCCAACGGCAAGCAGGTGGCGACCAGCACTGGGCCGAGTGTTGTGGTGACCGGCTTGCTGCCGCAGACGCAGTACAAGTTCGAGGTGAAGGGTGTCAACGGCAACAAGTCGTCCGAGGCGAGCGCTCCGGTCACGATGTTCACTTCGAAGTCGGGTGGGCCGGTCCGCTACGAGGCTGAGGCCGCCAACAGCACCCTCACCGGCAACGCCAGCGCCAACGGCTGCACACTCTGCTCCGGCGGCAAGAAGATCGGCAACATCGGCTACGACGCCTCGGTGACCCTCAACGACATCACCGTGCCCACCACCGGCACCTACCTGGTGAAGATCGCCTACACCGACGGCGACACCAGCCGCCAGAGCATGCTGACGATCAACAACGCCGACACCTACTGGGTCAACTACCACGGCCTGGGCGACAACGACTGGGGCACACCCCAGGTCGTCTACCTCCCGATCAAACTCACCGCAGGCACCAACTCCATCAAGGTCTCCAACCCGTCCGGCTACATCGCCGACATCGACTGGATCGCCGTCTGACCCAAAGCCGTGCGAGGGGGACGGACCACCTGCCCGGGGCCCGTCCCCTTCTCACGCCCCCTGCGCACCTGAGGCCACTCCGCACACTCGAACCTGGCGGCGCTCTGTGCTTTCCCCGCTCTTGAACCGGTCGAGGTGACGCGAAGCGTCATGGGGCCTAGATGACGGAGGCGACGCCGCCATCCATGGGGATGACGGCGCCGGTGATGTAGCTGGCTCTGGGTGAGGCCAGGAAGACTGCTAGGTCGGCTACCTCGGCCGGCTCCGCCGCCCGGCCGAGCGGGATGTCGGCGACCATCTCGGCGAGTAGTTCTTCCTTCGGGCGGCCGGTGGAGCGGACTGCCGCTTCGAGGCCTTCGTCGACGCGGCCGGTGCGGGTCATGCCGGGGTTGATCACGTTCACCCGTACGCCGCGATCGGCGTACGCCTTCGCATAGCCGACCGACGCGAGCATCAGCGCCGCGTTGGCCGCCCCACCGCCGATGTGCAGCGGGTTCGCCGCGCGACCACCCTGCCCGACGATGTTCACGATCGCCCCCGTCCCCCGCTCAGCCATCCCACGCACGACCGCCTCGGTCGCGTGCATGTACGTGAAGTACTTGGCCTCCATGGCCGCATGCAACGCCTTGCTGTCCAACTCTGCCACCGGCGTACGCCGTGCCGCCCCCGCACAGTTGATCAGAATGTCCGGAATCCCGATCCGCGAGAACACCTCCGCCGAAGCCTCCGGATCCGTCAGATCCACGGCCTCGACATCGAACCCCAGCCCCTTCTCCGCCAGCACCTTCTGAGCTGTCGCGAGGTTGCCCGGATCCCGCGAGATCCCGACCACCTGCACCCCCTCCCGGGCCAGCGCCTCGACACAGGCCAGCCCGATCCCCTTGCTGGCTCCCGTGACCACCGCGATCTTCCCGGACAGTTGCAGATCCACTCGTCGTCCTCCCAGGACCTCGTGCTGCGCGTTTGTGTGCCGATCGCGAGCCTAGCTCCCACTAACGGAGCCCCAGGCAACGAATTCGAATTACTGCTCGTCTGCCCTTGATCGCCCGGCTACTATGAGTGCTCAGATCGACACTCTTTGTTTCGACGTTCTGTTGCTGTCAGCACCCAACGCCGGAGGACCCGTGCCGACCATCTCACCCAACCACTCACCGCCTCCGTCCGAGGCTGCGCCCGAGCGCAGCTCGTGGAGGTCCATCGTCCGACATGACGTACCGGCCTCGCTGGTCGTCTTCCTGATCGCGATCCCTTTGTCACTGGGGATCGCAGCCGCTTCCGGGGCCCCGCTGATCGCCGGGCTCGTCGCCGCCGTCGTCGGTGGCATCGTCGCCGGCGCGCTCGGCGGCTCCCCCTTGCAGGTCAGCGGTCCCGCGGCCGGTCTCACGGTCGTCGTGGCCGGGCTGGCCACGCAGTTCGGCTGGGCCGCCACCGCGGCGATCACCTGCGCGGCCGGCCTGCTCCAGATCCTGCTGGGCGTCACCCGCATCGGCAGGCTCGCGCTCTCCCTGTCCCCCGCCGTGGTGCACGGCATGCTGGCCGGTATCGGCATCACCATCGCCGTCCAGCAGCTGCACGTGGTGCTCGGCGGGCAGGCCCAGAGCTCCCTGATCGCCAACGTGGCAGGGCTTCCCGCGCAGTTGCTGGCGCACCATGCCGGCTCCGTGCTGATCGGCATCCTGACCGTGGCGATCCTGCTCGTCTGGCCGAAGATCCCCAAGGCCAGGATGGTCCCCGCGCCGCTGGTCGCGGTGGTCACCGCCACCGCGGCGGCCGCCGTCTTCATGGTCAACGTCACCCGCGTCAACCTGCCGGACGCGCCACTGAAGGAACTCATCCCACCCGCGCTGCCCGGTGGCGGCCCGCTCGAGATCGCGACGGCCATCCTGACCGTCGCCCTCGTCGCCAGCGTCGAGTCCCTGCTCTCGGCCGTTGCCGTGGACAAGCTTCACCGCGGCAAGCGCAGCAACCTCGATCGCGAACTGATCGGCCAAGGCGCCGCCAACGCGATCTCCGGTGCCCTGGGCGGGATGCCCGTCACCGGCGTGATCGTGCGCAGCTCCACCAACGTGGCCGCCGGTGCCCGCACCCGGGCATCAGCGATCCTGCACGGCGTCTGGATCGCGGTCTTCGTGCTCGCAGCGGGCGCGATGCTCGAGCTGATCCCGATGGCCGCCCTGGCCGGCGTGCTCCTCGTCACCGGCCTGCGGTTGGTCCAGCTGGCCCACATCCGCACCCTCCGCAGACACGACGAACTTCTCGTGTACGTCGTGACAGCGGCAGGCGTCGCCACCCTCGGACTGGCCGAGGGCGTGCTCGCCGGGCTCATCCTCGCGCTCGGCCGGGTGCTCTATCGGTTGGCCAGGGCAACGGTCACCACGGCCGAGGAGGACGGCGTGTGGATCGTCCGGATCCGCGGCACGCTGGTCTTCCTCGGGGTGGCGTCGCTGGTCCGGACACTGCGCACCATCCCGGTCGGCGCGCCCGTCCGGGTGGATCTCCAGGTCGATCACCTGGACCACGCGGCGTACGAGGCGATCGAGGACTGGCGACGCGGGCACATCGCGCGCGGCGGTTCGGTCGTCCTCAACCGGGCGGCGTTCCGGGCCGCGATGCGTGGCGACACGGGCCGCCGGCTCATCCCCTGGCAGCCACAACGCCAGTTGGTGGCCGAGGTCGACCAGCGGGCCGCGATGCTCGACGGGATCCTCGAGTTCGAGGCGTCCGCCGATCCGATCCGGCCGATGATGGCGCGGCTCGCGGCCGACGGCCAGCAGCCGACGCAGCTGTTCATCACCTGTGCCGACTCGCGGATCGTGCCGAACATGATCACGACGACCGGACCGGGCGACCAGTTCTGCGTTCGCAATGTCGGCAACCTCGTCCCGCCGTACGGGTCGAACAGCAACTCCGTCGACGCGGCGGTCGAGTACGCGGTCGACATCCTCGGCGTCGCGCAGATCGTGGTCTGCGGTCACTCGCACTGCGGTGCGGCCGCGGCGGCGCTGGATGCCTCGACCGACAACGGTTCCGCGTTGCACACCTGGCTGAAGCATCTGGAGGTGTCGGTACGCCGGTCCGCCGCGCTGCCCGACATCGTCGACCCGGTGACCGGCATCAAACTGTCACCGGCCGACAAGTTGTCCGTCACCAACGTGGCGGTCCAGCTGGAGAACCTGCGCAGCTTCGCCTGCGTCCGCAAGGCCGAGGAGGCCGGCCGGCTCGAACTCGTCGGCCTGTACTTCGACATCGGCGCGGCCGCCGCCCGGCTGGTCGTCGAACGCGAGCCCTACCTGGTCCGCGCCGACGAGGAACTGGCCACCACGGCGAGACCGCCGGCCGACAACTGAGACAGGTCGGCGGGTGTGCTGTCCCGGCGCACCCGCCGGCTGTCGAAGATCAGCACCAACGGGACCGCCAGCGCGAGCGCGACGAGCCCGTCGAGCCAGTAGTGGTTGGCCGTCACGACGACCACCGCGAAGGTGATCACCGGATGCGCGATCCACAACCACCGCCACCGCGACTTCGTGGCACGAATCAGGAACACGGCGACCATGAACGCCCACCCGACGTGCAGGCTCGGCATCGCCGCGAACTGGTTGGCCAGCCCGCTCTCGGCATCGGCGCTGTAGACCGACTGGCCGAGTAGTTGCGCGGTGTCGACCAGCCCGTACTGCGGGAACATCCGCGGCGGCGCGAGCGGGAAGACCAGGTGCCCGATCAGGGCCAGACCGGTCAGCGATGCGAGAGCCCACCGTGCTTTCGCGTACTCCGCCGGCCGGCGGATCAGCAGCCAGATCAGCACCGCGGCCGTCAGCGGGAAGTGGACCATCGCGTAGTACCGGTTGGCCGTTCGCGCCAGGTCGGGGATCTGCAAGGCGACGTGCTGGACCTGCGCCTCGGTCGGCAGGCCGAGCCAGGCCTGGAAGTGCCGCACCTCGTCCGCGTGGATGAAGGCCGAGCCGGCGTGATGCGCCGAGATCAGCCGGCCGAGGTTGTAGATGCCGAAGAGCACCGCCAGCAGGGCGATCTCGCGGACGACACGCTTCAGCTTCGCGTGGTGCTCGGCGGGCGGGGACAGCGACGGCAGGTCCTCCAGTGGTCGACTCAGAGTCACCTGCGCCATGTCGCCCTCCCCAGAAACCGAACGCTCGTTCTCTACCGTCCAGCCTGCGCCCGCGAGCCCGTGGAGATCAAGAACGGTCATTCGTTTTAGCTTGTGATCTGACTTACATCTTCGAAATTATCGCAATCTGCTGATAGTTGCGAAGAATATGAAGGAGATCACACCGGCACTGCCCTTTCAGACCACCGAGCGGCGGGAAGCGGTCAGGGTGCTGGCTGAGTAGCCGTCGGCGCGGAGGAGTTGGCCGGGAGTGACGTCGACGATGTCGATGCTGATGGGGTCGCCGGCCAGGTCTTCGGAGCTGATCGGGCGGTCGTCGAGGTAGAGGTCGACGCGGTCGAGACCGTCCACGCCCAGCTCGACGGTCAGCGTCGTGCCGGTGAGCTTGGTGGTGACGTCGAGGCGGCGGTTGGGCATCGCCGCGAGGAGGGCACCGGCCGCGTCGAGCAGGTCGACGTTGCCTTCGAGGAGGTCTCGCCGGGTCATCTGGTGGGTCGAATCAGGCCGTACGCCGAGGTCTTCGACCGGCGTGCCGGCCAGGTCGCCGACGCGGAGGGTGCGGCGGATCGCGACGCGGAGGTTGGCGCCGTTGGGCAACGCGACGTACGGCGAGGTCTCGTCGGGTGGCGGCGGCTCATTGAGCAAGGTGGCGAGCAGGCCGTGGGTCCAGACGTTCGCACCACCGGCGCCGGTGTTCTCGTCGACGCCGAGGATCCGGCCGATCTGGTGATCCGCGAATCCGGCGGTGAAGATGTCTGTCGCCGAGTACACGCGGGCGTCGGTGATGAGTACGACCGGGCCGTAGTAGGTCTGGCCGATCGCGTTCGCGCCGTCCTCGGGGGTGATCGGCTTCGCAGCGGAGTACGCGGCGCCGGTCTCGGTGGCGAGGTCGAGCGAGTCGAACCAGGGACCGAGGTCGATGCCGGCCGGGTTGTCCTTGTGGCGACGGCAGATGCGCAGGTTGAGCGGCGTACTGATGAACTGCACGGGCTCGGGCGAGATGTGCCGGGGCGTCAACGTCTGCAGGGTGAACTCGCTCGCATAGATGTGCCCGCCGCCGTTGTCGCGGACGTCGACGATCAGGCCGTTCTGCGGCAGTGCGGCGGCAAGCCGGACGAACTCGTCGCGGAAGGCGATCGGGTCGGTGACGCTGAAGGTGAAGATCCGCAGGTGGCCGAAGGTGCCGCTCGCGGTGACCACCTCGCGGGCGCGGAACACACCGGGCATCGTCGTCGGCAGGTCGTCGCCACCGACTGCTTTGGGGTTCTTGAGCTCGGCCGAGCTCTGGCCGCGTTCCAGGTCGACGACCTCACGGACATACAGGGCCTTCTTGGCTCGCGACTTCTCGTCCGAGTCCAGGTCGAGGCCCATGGAGGCCGAGGCTGGAGTGAGCGCGTCGAGGTCGGTCATCGGCGGCAGGTTGGTCGTCACCTTCCATTGCTCGCGCAGTTCCTGGGAGGAGCCGTCGAGGCCGACATAGGTCAAGGTCACCCAGTCCTCGTCGGGCGGCGACTGGATCACCAATGGGCGCAGCGTCAGGGATTCCAGTCCGCGGGCGAGGTTCGCGGCGTCGTTGCTGCCGGCGAACTGGGCTCCGTTGAGGGCGACGGCGCGAGCGATCGGCGTACCGTTCCAGTGCGTCACCTCGGCGCCGGCCCCGAACTGCGGCGCGGTGTAGCCGGTGACGGTCCGGGTGATCAGGTACTGCTCGCCGCCCGCCTCGTCGACGCACTTCTCGATCATGAACGGCAGGAACGCGATCTTGCCCGCGAACGGCGCCGGCAGCAGGTAGTTGGTGTGCAGGTCCCGGACCGAGTGGAAGATGCTCGACATCTGCCGATGGAACAGCCACTCGGCCTCCATCGTCTCGGCGGTCTGCCGCTCCATCCGTGCGCGCATCACCCGCAGCCGTTGCAGCGGATTGACCGCGTGCATCGCGACCTTGAGCTGCAGATGCACATAGTTCTGCTCGAGCAACAACAACGACTGATCGACGAGCAACTTCCGCTGATCGAGCGTCAGCGTCCCCGCCGAGTCGAGAAACTGCGACAACGGTACGACGGCAGCAGCCTTCATCATCTCCCCCTTGCCCTCACCGTCCTGCGCGACCGGATCGCTGTCAACGCCTCGTTGTCCAGATGGCCAACGGCGCGCGGCTCGACCACCATCGGGTGATGAGGATCAGACGTTTGTTGCTGGCCATCGCGGTGGTGACGGGCGTCTGTACGGCGCCGGCCGGGGCTGCCGCTTCGTTTCCGAGGATCGACGCGAGCGGGATGCAGCTCGTCGCGGGCGACACGTTCGCGACGTACGGCGGGCGGATCGCGGCGTTGGAGCAGAAGCCGTCGCTCGCGCCGGTCGGCGTCAGCGAAGTACTGGCTGCCTCCAACCGGACCGGGCGGAACCTGTGTCATCCGACGTACCTGACCGCGTCGCTCAATCCGCAAGGGTTCTGCTGGCAGGACGGCGAGGACGATGACGAGAACGTCTGGATCCCGCAGGGTGTCACCGGGTCTGGCGACGCGCAGCCCGGCGGTGGAGCGCGGAGGGTGGTCGCCGCGACCTGGCACAACGGCAACGACAGCGCGATCCGGGTGTCGTTCCTGGACCTGGCGACCAACAAGTACCGGCAGGTGTTGCTCGTCGAGCCGACCAGCAACGGCAACTTCGCCGCGATCGCCGGTCATGGGCACGGTATGTATTGGTCGGGCAACACCCTCGTCGTCGCCACGGGCGGATCGGTACTGCGAACCTTCGACCTGCGGCACATCTGGCGCACCGACACCAGCACCGGCGAGGTCGGATTAGGTGCCGACGGCAAGTACCACGCACTGTGGCATGCGTTCGCGCTGCCGCAGACGGGCGCCTACTGGTACGCCGGTGGCGGGTGTGCCAACACGACCGGCATCAAACCGTGCTTCGCGAGTCTCGGGCTCGACCACACCGGATCCTTCGTGGCGGCCGAGCACACTGAGCGCGGCGGCGGGCGAATCGTCCGGTGGCCGGTCGACCTCGCGACTGGGCTCCCGCCGGTGAATGCGGCTGGCGTAGTACCGGCTGTCGAGGCGTTCAACTCGCCGGTGTGGGGAATGCAGGGCGCGGTCTCGTACGGCGGGAAGTTCGTGATCACCGGGGTCTGTCCGGAGTACGCCGACAACATCGGCGACGGCGTCGACTACCCGAGCTGCCTCCACCGTGGCACCGCCGGAGTCTCCACTACGGTCTGGACCAAAGCGCCCAAGAACACCGAGAACCTCTCCTACTGGCCGGCCACCAACGAACTCTGGCTGCTCAGCGAACAGCTGCGGGAGCGGGTGACCGTCCACATCCCCTGGAGCTGACCTCACCGGGTGCCTGCAAGGATGGGGTGATGGGCGAGGTTTGGGACAACATCACGAGCACCCAGCCGGGTGCTTCGGGCACGGTCGTGATCGTGACCGGCATCGTCGCGTTGCTGCTGATCGCCTGGCGGCCGGTCTGGCGGCAGGCGCGGCAGGTGGTGACGATCGCGCACGAGGGCGCGCACGGGTTGATCGCGTTGCTCGTCGGGCGGCAGCTGGCCGGGATCCGGTTGCACTCGGATACGTCCGGCGTCACCGTCTCGCGCGGCAAGCCGGATGGTGTCGGGATGATCGCCGTGTTGCTGGTCGGGTATCCGGGGCCGGCGCTGTTCGGGATCGCGGCGGCTTTCGTGCTGAAGCAGGGGTATGCCGTGGCGTTGCTGTGGGGACTCCTCGCGACGCTGCTTCTGCTGTTGCTGCAGATCCGCAACCTGTTCGGGCTCTGGTCGGTGCTGGCGTTCGGTGCGATCGTGTTCGGTGTGTCGTGGTGGGGCTCGGAGCAGGTGCAGTCCGGGTTCGCGCACTTGCTGACCTGGTTCCTCTTGCTTGCGGCGCCGCGCGCGGTGCTGGAGTTGCAGCGGTCGCGGCGGCATGGCGGCGGGCGGAGCTCGGACGCTGATCAGTTGCGGCGGCTTACCGGCGTACCGGCGATTCTGTGGGTCGGGTTCTTCGGCATTCTCACTCTTGCTTGCCTCGCGCTCGGGGTGGCCTGGTCCGGAATCCTGCCGAGCTGATGAGCGGGCCGCGGTCCTTCGATCCTGTCGTGGTGGGAAACCGCGAGACGGATGCCTGGGTCGCGTACTACCGGCACGACTGGATCAAGTTCCTGCGGAGCTCGGTCGGGATGGTCGCGGCGGGGTTCGGGATGAGTCGGGCGCGGACGCTTGCCGGCGCTTGGTACGTGCTCAAGGCCAACCAGCTCTGGGCGCCCTTCCCGGACAACCAGCCGGATGGGGCGCGGGCGTATATGCGTCGCTTCTACGAATTGGTGGCCGACTCGGAGCACTTCGATCCGGCCGAGGCGGCGCGGCTCGAGGTCGAGTGGTGGCGGATCCATCGGGCGCATCAGCACGACTCCTCGGTGACCCGCGTGCAACTCGAAGACGCGCTGGTGGAGCTCTATTCCTATGTCTACAAAGCCGACAAGGAAGCGGTACGGCCGGCTGCGGCGCATCGCGTCGACGCGATGGACTACTCGGACCGCTGGGTCGCGGCAGGCTGCAAGCTCGACGACCGGTTGCTGGTCGAAGAGCGGCGCGCGCTCGTTGCGTCGTACGCCGCTCTTCGAATCGCAGTCGAGGATTAGGCGCGGCCGCCGGTGATTGGGCGGTCGCGTTGGTCGACGCCTGGACCGCCGTACGGGTAGTCGGCCGCGCCCGGGTCGCTCGCCTCGTCGAGGCGCTGGGTCTCCTCGGGGGTGAGGTGCAGACCGGCCGCGGCGAGGTTGTCGTCGAGTTGCTTCATGGTGCGGGCGCCGAGGATGACCGAGGTGATCGCCGGCCGATCCACCAGCCACGCCAGCGCGACCTGCGCCATCGAGACACCCCGCGCCTCCGCGATCGCGCGGACCGCCTCGACCACATCCCGTACGCGCTGGTTCTTGCTCCGCCGGAACCAGGACTCGACACCGCGGTTCGGATCGTCGCCCAGCCGCGTGTCGCCCGTCGGCTCCTCGTCGAAGGAGTACTTGCCGGTCAGCCAGCCACCACCGAGCGGCGACCAGGGCAGCAGCCCGAGACCGTTCTCCTGCGCGGCCGGGATGATCTCCCACTCGATCTCCCGCACCAGCAGGTTGTACTGCGGCTGCAGCGTGACCAGTGGCGACCACCCGCGCCGGTCGATCAGGTCGCACGCCTTCTGCAACTGCCAGCCGGTGAAGTTCGACAGGCCGCCGTACAGGATCTTCCCGGCCCGTACTGCGTCCTCCAGGAAGCTCAGGCTCTCCTGCAGCGGCGTGATCGGGTCCCAGGCATGGAGCTGGTACAGGTCGACGTGATCGACACCGAGCCGGGTCAGCGACGCGTCGAGCGCCTGCCGCAGGTGCCGCCGCGACGTACCGAGATCGTTCGGCCCGTCGCCCATCGGGAAGCGTCCCTTGGTCGCGAGTACGACGTCGTCGCGCGCGCCGGACTTGGCCAGCCAGTGCCCGATGATGTTCTCCGAGGCGCCGGCCGTGTACACGTCGGCGGTGTCGACGAAGTTGCCGCCGGCCTCGACGTACCGGTCGAGCTGCTCGTGCGCGCCGTCCTCGTCGGTCTCGTTGCCGAACGTCATCGTGCCCAGCGCGTACGTCGACACGACCGTGCCGCTGCTGCCCAGAGTGCGGTATTCCACGACTGCTCCTCGCTCGAGAACCAATGTCCTGACCAGACTAGACTCCCCGTGACGAAGGACAGCGCTTGATGGAAGGCAGCTGATGAACACCAGTGAACTGTTGCTCGACGCCTTCGGCCGGATCCAGGAGGTCGTGCACGAAGCCGTCGAAGGGCTCGACGACCTGACGCTCGGGACGCGACCCGAGGAGACCGGCAACTCGATGGGGTGGCTGGTCTGGCATCTGACCCGGATCCAGGACGATCACCTCGCGGACGCGGGCGGGTACGAGCAGACCTACACGGCTGATGGCTGGCACGATCGGCTCGGCCTTCCGTTCGACGCGGCCGACACCGGCTACGGGCACTCGGCAGAAGACGTCGCCGCGGTCAAGCTGTCGGGCGAGCAGTTGCTCGGGTACTACGACGCCGTACACGCCCGCAGCCTCGAGTATCTGAAGACGCTGACCGCCGACGACCTCGACCGGATCGTCGACAAGCGCTGGAACCCGCCGGTGACGCTCGGGGTCCGCCTGATCAGCGTCTTGTCCGACGACCTCCAGCACGCCGGCCAAGCGGCTTACGTCCGCGGCCTGATCAGCTGAAGCCGGCAGCTCCGGTCAGGGCGCTCAGTTGAGGGTGGTCTTCCAGAGGGATGCCGGCTTGTCGGCAGGACCAGCGAGCAGGTAGAGGGTCTTGCCGACCAGCGCGGCGTCTTTCACCACGCCCTCGGGACCGGTCGACTCCTGCACCGTCCAGGTGCCGTCGTGCCCGCTGACCACCTTCACCTTGTTGCCCTCGGCAATGAGCTGGTAGGTCCGCCCGTCGGCGACCACCGGCGGCGGCAGCTTGTCCTTGTCGCCGACCGGGATCGCCGGCACGTTCGCCAGCCGCTTGCCCCGGTCACCGTCGAGCTGCCAGATCGCGAGCTTGCCGTCGACGAATCCGGAGATCGTGCAGGCCGTCGCGCTGGTACAGGTCGCCGTGTTGCCCTGACTGCGATCGCCCAGCTCCGGGAGCTCGATCCGGCTCCACCCTTCGTTGACCTTCGCCGAACGCCAGACCGCGGTCTCCTGCTTGACCTTCGAATCCAACCGGACCTGTGATCCGACCAGCAGAATCCCGTCGCCGGCCGCGGTGCCGTAGCTCGGGCTCAGCAGCAGCGTCTTCACGCTCTCCAACGGAGTCTTCGCCGACGACTGCCGCACCCACTTGCTCGTCCCCTGCGGCAACCAGATGGCACCATCGAGCCCGGTGTTCGCACTTCCCCACGTACCAGCGAGCGCTTCACCTGCCGGCGTGATGATCGCCGAGTACAGCCCGCCAGCGTTCTGCCCGCCGAACGTGTTGAACTCCTGCGGGTACTCCGTCAGCGTCTTCCCCGACCCCGTCCACACCGTCCACCGCGTGTTGGAGTGCGCCCCACCCGAAGCCCCGCCGAGCGCCAGCAGCCGCTTCCCGTCATACGCAACGGATTGCCAGGTCGCGAGGAGCGCGTACGGACTCTTGGCCTCGACCTTGATCTCCTGCCGGCTCCCATCCGCCTGCTGGAGCAGCAACCTCGGCACAACCTTCGCACTGCGATCCCGCAGCCCGATGAGCAACTCGTCGCCATGCCCAGTCAGGACCACAGGCTCAGCCGGCAACTCGACCTGCGTCCACCCCACCGCCTGCGGGGGCGACGCACCCTTGTCCTCCGAACACCCCACGACAAGAACTGAGAGTGCACTGACAAGTGCAACCAGGCGGAGGCCGTTCATTCAGCGGTTCTGGGGGAGCTTGGTGGTCTTCTTCTTCGCGCCGCGTGGTGCCGACGGCGGCGGTACGACCGGACCGATGTCGCCATCGGGCGCAGTGTCCAGATCGATGATCACCGGCGCGTGGTCGCTCGGCCCGGTCCCCTTCCGCGCCTTGCGGTCGATCCACGCCGCCTTGACCCGCTCGGCCACCGGCTCCGACGTCAGCATCAGATCGATCCGCATGCCGAGGTCTTGGTGGAACATCCCGGCGCGGTAGTCCCAGTAGCTGAACACCCGCTCGGTCGGCCATCGATCGCGAACGACATCGTGCAATCCAGTCGACATCAGATCTGCCAGCGCCTGCCGCTCCGGTGCCGTGACATGCGTCGACCCGACAAAGGCAGCGGGATCGAAGACGTCCGCATCGGTCGGCGCGATGTTCATGTCGCCACAGACGATCTGCTCAGCCGGCCCCGCCGCGACGACATCCTTCAACGCGGCAAGCCACGCCAACTTGTACTGGTAGTGATCCGAGTCAGGCTCCCGCCCGTTCGGCACGTACAGCGAGTGGATCCGAACCCCGCCACACGTCGCGGCGATCGCCCGCGCCTCCGGGTCCGGGAATCCCGGCGCTCCGGCAACTCCAGTGACGACGTCCTCCAGCCCGACCTTCGACAGCAGCGCGACACCGTTCCACTGCGCCTGCCCATAGACAGCGGACTCATACCCGCGCCCCGACAGCTCGTCCCCCAGCAACTTCGTGAAGGCATCGTCCGCCAGCTTGGTCTCCTGCAAACAGACGACATCAGGCTGCCGCTCGTCCAGCCACTCCAACAACCGCGGCATCCGCTGCTTGACCGAGTTCACGTTCCAGGTAGCTACTCGCACCCGCCTACGTTAGCTCCCGTTCAGCTCGCCGAGAGCATGGAACACCTGCTTCGGCCGCCACCCGCCGTCCGGATCCACCGCGACCAGCCCGTACGCCGACAAGTCCAGGTCATGCATCGGGTCGTCAGCACGGTGTGGCAACTCGTACCCAGCGAAGCTGAACCAGAACGCCGCCTCAACCCCCACCTCCTCGAACGTCGCCGCCAGCTCCCGGAGGTACCGCACCTGCTCGCCCTCGTCGCGGACGTACTCCCCCTTGATCGCCGGCGGATCCACCGAACGGTCGACGATCAGCCACCCCGTCCCACCCTGATCCGCCGCACCCCGGAACGTGCAGCAGCCGAACTCGGTGACCACCAGCGGCTTCCCCCACTTCAACCGCCCAGCGAGCTCATCGCGGAAGGTCGCCGCGTTCTGCGCATCGCGATAGGCATCGACCGCGACGAAATCGAAGAGATCCCAGTTCACCTCTTCCCACATCCCCGCCGCATAGGTGATCCGCCCACCGAAGACCTCACGAGCCGCCGCGGCCAGCTGCTCCTGCACAACACCCCAACGCTGCAGCCCCGCCATCATCCGGCCCATCATCACCGGATCACTCCAGGTGCCCGGATCCATCATCGTCGCAATCCGCTCACCCATCGTCTCCCCCGGCACGAACCCCTTGCAGGACAAGGAGATCTCGAAGCCCAGAATCAGCACAACCTCGAGCCCGGCACCTTCCCCGACCCCTTGCGCGGCGTGCTGCTCTGCCTCTACCCGCAACCGCTCGGCGTCCACTGCAGCGCCGGTCAGGAACGTAACCAGCTCGTCGGGTTCCAGATCCATCGCGATCGGCGAGTACCAGAGCTCCAGCCCTGCCTCCAGCGCCTCCGCTCCGGCGACCGCCAGCCGCTCCGGATGGCTTCCCGTCACCCGGACGGCCTCCGCGTGCAACTCCCCCGCGATCGTCCGCAGCTCGCGCCGCGCCGTCTCCCGATCGAAGACCGAGCGGGTCGAGCGCCCTTCCAGGTCGAGTCCGGTGTCGTAGTTCACCCCGATGCTGCGCATGCCGTCACGATAGCAAACAAACTCATACCCAGTATGTCTTTTGTCCGAGTAAGCTTTCTGTATGAGTCAACCTGGTCTGCGCGAACGCAAGAAGGTGGCGATCCGGACCCACATCTCCGACGTCGCCACCGCGCTCTTCCTCGAGCACGGCTTCGACGAGGTGTCCGTCTCCCAGATCGCCGAGGCAGCCGACGTCGCCCGCCCGACCGTCTTCGCCCACTTCCCGCGCAAAGAGGACCTGCTCTTCGACCGCTACCCCGAGGCCGAAGCCCTCGTCGTCGCGGCAGTCGCCAATCGCTCGCCCCGCACCACCGCCACCCGAGCCCTGACCACCCTCCTCGTCACTCTGGCCGAGCAAGGCCACCCGCTGTCGGCCATCAGCGCCGACTTCGCCCCCTTCTGGCGGCTGGTCACCGGCTCCCGCGCCCTCCAGGCCCGCGCCCGCGAACTCCTGGAAATGCTGGAGAACGCAATCGCCACCGCGATGGCAGCAACAGCAGTACCGGAGCCCAAGCTGACCGCGGCCCTGGTGGTGGCGGCCTACCGGACCGTGCACGTCGAGTCGATCCGCCGGATCCTGGCGGGCGAAGACGGTCCGACGGTCGCCGCCGACCACCTGGTCCGGATCCGCCGTACCCTCGCGCAACTCGACTGAGGACAATGGGCCGGTGCCCAGACTTCCAGGACTTGTCGTCACCGACCACGTGTTCACCGTGCCGCTCGACCACTCGCAGCCGGACGGGCCGACCATCGAGGTGTTGGCCCGTGAGGTCGTCGCAGCGGCCAAGGTCGACGCGGACCTTCCCTGGCTCATCTACCTGCAGGGCGGCCCGGGTGGCGCGTCACCGCGACCCATGAGCGCCAGCGGCTGGATCGGCCGCGCCGCCAAGGACTACCGGGTGCTGCTGCTCGACCAGCGCGGCACAGGTCGCAGTACCGCGGTAACAGCCCGTACGGCGTCCAGCCGAACGCCGGCGGAGCTAGCGGCGTACCTGCGGCACTTCCGCGCCGACTCGATCGTGCGGGACGCCGAACTCATCAGGGCACAGCTCAGCCCCGACAAGCCGTGGACGACGCTGGGCACGAGCTACGGCGGCTTCATCACCCTCACCTACCTGTCACTCGCCCCCGAGGGTCTCAAGACCTGCCTGATCACCGGCGGACTGCCCGGCCTCGACACGATCGCCGACGACGTCTACAGCCGGACCTATCCGCGGGTCCGCGCCAAGGTGGAGGCGTTCTACCAGCGCTATCCAGAAGACGTCGAGCGGGTACGCCGGATCGTGGATCACCTGCGCGACAACGACGTACGACTTCCCGACGGCGACCCACTGACCGTCCGGCGCTTCCAGACGCTCGGCCTCAACCTCGGCATGGGCGACTACGCCGAGACCCTGCACTGGCTGATCGACGGAGCCTGGGACGACGGCGAGCTGGGCGCTGAATTCCTCTACGGCGTGATGGAGCGGACGCAGTTCGGCACCGGCCCGCTCTTCAGCGTCCTGCACGAGAGCATCTACGGACAGGACGACCGCCCGACCAACTGGGCCGCTGACCGCCTGCGCCCGGCCGAGTTCGACGGCGACGCCGAGCACATCCTGTTCACCGGCGAGATGATCTATCCCTGGATGTTCGACGAGATCGCGCTGCTCGAGCCGTTCAAGGAAGCCGCCGAGCTACTCGCGACAGCGACCGACTGGACTCCCCTGTACGACGTACCGAAACTGCAGGCCAATCGAGTGCCGGTCGCGGCTGCCGTCTGGCACGACGACATGTACGTCGACGCAGGGCTCTCGCTGCAGACCGCTGCTCGCGTCGGCAACCTCAAGACCTGGATCACCAACGAGTGGGAGCACGACGGCGGCCGCGCGTCCGGCGGCTCGGTCCTCGACCGGCTCCTCACCATCGCCGCAGACCTGCCGCCCGCATGAGCCCGGGTTCGCCGCTGAAGGTCAGCGCCGAGGAGCTCAACCGGGCGACGCTTGCGCGACAGTTGTTGCTCGAGCGGGAGGCGCTGGATCCGGTCGAAGGGACGCGGCGAATCGTCGCCATCCAGGCGCAGCAGGCGGCATCGCCGTACATCGCGCTCTGGAACCGGCTCGCCGACTTCAAGGCGGCCGATCTCGACACGGCGTTCACCGAGGGCCAGCTGGTCAAGGCGACGCTGATGCGTTTCACCTTGCACGCGGTGCATCGCGACGATCACCTGCCGCTGCACACCGCCATGCAGGCGACCTTGCGCGGTCGTCTGACGCAATCCCGCGCCGGCGGCCTGCCGCTCGGCGACGCGCACGACCTGATCCCCGGGCTACTCGAGTTCACCAAGGAGCCGCGCACCAACGCGGAGATCGAGCAGTGGCTCGGCGAGCAGGGCGATGTCCCCGGCAAGGACGTGTGGTGGGGACTCCGCAGCTTCGTCCCCGTCGTGCACGCACCGACCGGCGGCCCCTGGTCCTTCGGCCAACGCCCCCTGTACGTCGCCTCGCCACAACCTTTTCCGTACTCCGAGGAGCTGGCGACCGCAGCGCTCGAGACCCTCGTCTGGCGCTACCTCGAAGGATTCGGCCCGGCGTCGATGGCCGACGTGGCCCAGTTCGCCTCCGTCCACCGCACCCGCGCCAAGGCTGCCATCGCGTCGCTCCTCGACAAGCTGATCGTCCTCGAAGGACCGGCCGGCGAGCAGCTGTACGACGTACCGGACGCACCACGCCCGCCGGCCAAAACGCCCGCTCCCCCACGCCTGATGGCGATGTGGGACAGCACCCTGCTCGCCTACGCGGACCGCTCGCGCATCGTGCCGACGGAGTACAAGTCCATCGTCACCCGCACCAACGGCGACGTACTGCCGACCATCCTGGTAGACGGCCACGTAGCCGGCCTCTGGCGCCCAACCCCCGCAGGCATAGAAGCCATAGCCTTCCGCCGCCAACCCGCCAAGGTCTGGAAGGCCTTACGCGCCGAGGCTGAGTCCCTCACCGCGCTCCTCGCCGACCGCGACCCAGCCGTCTACTCCCGCTACAACAACTGGTGGTCCAAACTCCCCGCCGGCCACCACCGCATGCTGACCAGCTAGTCGACCTGAGCTGGTCGACTCCCCAGCTAGTCGACGCAGAGGCAGAACGGGTGGCCGGCCGGGTCGAGGAAGACGCGGAACGTCGTACCGGGCTGGTGCTCGGGCTTGGTCGCACCGAGTTCGAGCACGGCGGCCTCGCCGGCGTCGAGGTCCTCGACCATGATGTCGTGGTGCATCTGCTGCGGCACGTCCTGCCCCGGCCATGCGGGCGCACGGTAGTCCTCGACGCGCTGGAAACCGATGCAGTGCCCGTAGTCCGCCCGGATCTCACTCCAGCCGTCTCTGTTCTCCACCTTCCAGTCCAGGATCGCGCCGTAGAACGCGGCCAGCGCCGCAGGATCCGGGCAGTCGAGAACGACACTGGGAAACTGTCCAATAGCCATGCCCAGCACGGTACCCAGCTACCCGGACGAAGCGCGTCCGGATAGCTGGGTGGGTCATCACCAATAGGTGTTGAGGTCCGCGAGCAGGTTGCGGACGGCTCCGCCTTCGGGTTTCTGGTAGAAGTCGAGGGCTACGTAGTTGGGTTTGCGGCCGGCGGCGGGGCCGCAGATGCGGCGGATGCGGTCGGCCAGCTTGGTGCCGTTGTCGCTGCCGGCGGAGCCTTCGGACGGGATGTCGCGGTAGTGGTTCATCGAGTAGAGGCGGCGGAAGCCGGGCTCTTCCTTCGCGAGCGGGACCTCGTCCCAGCGGCTGTAGCACTGGACGTCGTTGCCGCTCGAGCCGAGCGACCAGTAGTTCTCGGCGGTCCAGTCGCGGTCGAACATCACGCCGTACGAGTCGCGCCCGGAGCGTTGCGAGAAGACCAGCAGGCGGCGGTTCTGGGCGACCAGCTCGGAGACGCGCGGCCAGCCGGTCTGCCGTACGCCGGCCTGCGCGGGATTGAGGACGCGATCCGCGAACCCGTTGACCCGGGCAACGGCCGCGCGCAGCTCCTCGACGCTCGTGTAGTCCTCGATGAACACCGTGACGATCGCGTCGCGGTTCGCGTTGAGGAAGTCGACCACGTCCTGCAGGCCCGCGGTCAGCGTCCGTTCGTTGCCCCAGCAACTGCCGTGGCACATGCGGACGTCACCCTGGTACGGGTAGGCATCGATCTGCAGCCCGCGCACTCCTTGGCTGAGCTGGTCCTTCAGACGATATGACTGGTTGGGGAACCGGCCCCAGAAGCCCTCGTCCGTGTTGGCCATCGCGTTGTGCGCGGCCAGGAAGGTGACCTGGTCGAGCCGCGGGTCAGCCGGCATCGGGCGACGCGGTACGTCGATGCCGTTGAGGTACCACTCGGCGCCGGCCCCCGAGTCGGCGCTGGTGACCAGCTCGCGACCGTTCGACGGACCCGTGGCGACGACGTGCAGGTAGCCGCCGGCTAGGTCCTTGAGCCGGAAACGGCCGCCGAGGTCTTCGACATCCCAGGCAGAGGAGTTGTTAGTGCAACTGCGAAGTACGACCCTGGCCTGGTCCCGCGACAAGCACCAGGCGTGGTTGCTCTCGAGTCTGATCTTGTAGTGATCGCCATCCCGCTGCACCAGCCATTGCTGGGCGACCGAGCCGTTCGCGGGCCACTCCTGGATCTTGTGGCCTTCGTCGACTCCGCCGCCGTCCAGGTCGGCGACCCGGCCGTTCGGCACGCTGACGATGAAGACTGGCCAGCTCGGCGGCTCGGCGTCCTGCTTCGCCTCGGCCTGCGTGGAACCCAGAACACTGGTTCCCAGGGCGCAGGCCCCGGCGAGCAGGACAGCCGTCAACAGTCGGACCGTTCGAAGAACCATCTCAGGTACCTCCGGCGTCTCGCCTGGATCCGGCTGGGCGGTGCGGATCCGAGGCGTCCCGCACACAGCGTGCCCAACCATGCGCACCCCGTCAAAACGACCCGGTCAGTCGCGCTTGCGGTCGTACAGGAGGCAGAGGGCTCCGCTGTCCGTCGGGGTCGAGTCGACGAGCGCCCAGGAGCCTCGCGTGACCGTCTCGTCGAAAAGCTGGACGCCTCCGCCAACCAGCTCCGGGCACAGTGTCACCGACAGCCGGTCGACCTCGTCCGCCGCGAGCAGCGCCTTGATCACGCTCGTGCTCGCCAGGACGACGATGTCACCGCCGCGCTGCCCACGCAGTTCCTTCACCGTCGTGACCGGGTCGCTGGTCGCAATCCGGCTGTTCTGCCAGGCGGCGTTGCGCAGCGTGGTCGAGAAGACGACCTTGTCGACCTCGTTGAGCCAGCGCGAGAACTCCCGGCACTCGGCCGGCGCGGTCTCGTCGTCGGCGACGGTCGGCCAGTAGCCGCCGAAGCCTTCGTAGTTCTTCCGGCCGAGCAGCGCGGTGGTCGCCGGCCCGGTCACCCGGGTCATGTGGCTCAGCGCGACCTGGCTGACCGCATGCGGCACGACCCAGCTCTGGTCGTAGTCGCCACCGGGGCCGTTCACCCGTCCGTCCAGGGTCAAGGAGATGTTCGCTACGACGGTACGGTGCGAAGTGTCGGTCATTTCGGGTTCCTCCATCACGGGTTGTCGTTCCGATGGCTCAACCCTGGCTGTCGACCCCTGGTCCGGTCGTCACTTGATCTGATGACATCCGATCCCGATCCCTCCGGGTGCGACCATGGGCGGCATGCCGACGACAATCGTCAGTCCGGAGCTGGTCGGGCGCAGCGACGAGCTGGCCGAGATCCTGGCGGCGTACGAGAAGGCCGCCGGAGGCGAATCGGTGACGGTGCTCGTCTCGGGTGAGGCCGGCATCGGCAAATCGCGCCTGACGTCGACCGCGCTGGCGTCCTTGCCGGGCGATCCGCTCGTCCTGTCCGGCGGCTGCCTCGAGCTCGGCGCCAGTGGTACGCCGTGGGTCCCGTTCGTCGCCGTACTCCGTGACCTCCTGCGCACTTGGGGGGCTGAGCGATTGCGTGCGCAGCTCCCGTCGGACGGTACGGCGCTGGCGGCCTGGCTTCCGGAGCTCGGATTGACGCCTGCTGACGGCGGGCAGATCCGGCTGTTCGAGGAGCTGGTGGCGCTGCTCGACCTGGCGGCGCGCGACCGGGCTGTCGTCGTACTGATCGAAGATCTGCAGTGGGCTGATGCGTCGAGTCGGGAGTTGTTCGTCTACCTGGCGCGCAACCTCGGGCCGCGGGCTGTGCTGTTGGTGGGCACGGTTCGTACTGGCGACCTGGCGGCTGCGCACCCCACTCGGCAGCTGCTCGGCGAGCTTGGGCGACGCGCCGAGATCGTCCAACTGGAGTTGCAACCGCTGAGCCGCCAGCAGGTCGGCGCGCTGCTCTCCGCGATCGAGGGCCAGCCGGCACATCCGGTGGTCAGCGCCGAGATCCACCGACGCAGCGCCGGAAACCCCTTGTTCGTAGAGGCTCTCAGAGCTTCCGGTACTTCGCCCGCCGGGCTCGCCAACCTCACCACGCTGCTGCTCGACCGTGTGGCGGACCTGTCATCGGATGCTCGCCAGTTGCTGGAGACCATCGCGGTTGCCGGTGCCGAAGTGACCGACGAACTGCTGTCCGAGGTCTGCGACGGCCCGCCCGACAACGCGTTGCGCGAACTGATCGAACGCAACCAGCTGATCGCCACGACCGACGGCTACGCGATCCGGCACGACCTGATCCGCGAAGCTGTCTACGGCTCACTTCTTCCCGGGCAACGGCGTCGACTCCATGCGCGCTACGCACATGTGCTTGGGGACCGCACGAATCCGTCGGCAGCGCTGGCGGAGCATTGGGCAGCGGCTGGTGAACCGGCTTTGTCCCTGGCAGCGGCCTGGCAGGCAGCGGCGGTCGCTTCGCAGCAGCATGCCTACGACGAACAACTGCATTTGCTCGAACGCGTCCTGACCTTGTGGTCGGCGGCTTCTGCCGCCCACATCGAAGCCGATCGAGTCGACGTACTCCTGGCGGCGGTCGAAGCTGCCTATGCCGCCGGTCGATCGACCTCCGGCGTCGCCTACGCGACCGAGGCGCTGGCCGACCTCGATGCCTCGTCAGCGCCCGCGCAGGCAGCTCGGCTTCTGGGGCTCAGAGGGCTGCTGCGGAACCGGATCGACAACAGCGGGATCGAGGACCTGACCGCCGCTGTCGAACTCGTACCGGCAGGCGCGGACGACGTACTGCGAAGCCGCTTGCTGTCTTCACTCGCCTACTTGCACTGCATCGACGGACTGCAGTCGCGCGCCCAAGCCTGCGCCACGGAGGCCTATGAGCTCGCGCGCGGAGACGACAGCCTGCGAGCGGCGGCGCTGCTGGTGTTCGGCTGGGTCGACGACCGCAACGGCGACGTACCGTCCGCCTTGCAGCAGTACGCCGATTGCCGCGCGGCGGCGGAGGCGGGCGGCGACCACTACACCTATCTGACTGCCGTGCAATGGGCCGGCCTGACCCTCAACAAGAACGGTCATCGCGAGGAGGCGGTCGCCCTCATCGCGGCCGCGCAACAGTCAGCCGAACGCTGGGGGCTCGGTCGCGCCCGAGGCAGCATGCTCGCTCAGAACCGTGCCTACGCGTTGTTCTACCTCGGCCGCTGGGACGAGGCCCTCGACGTCGTCGACGACGCCCTCGCGGACGGCCCACCGCCGCGCCACGACGCTGCTCTGCGATTCCTGGTCGCCCAGATCGCCTGCAGGCGTGGAGATCTCGACTATGCCGGCGAGTTGATCAGCATCGCTTCGGACACCTTCGGCGAGCGCCGCCCGGCCGCCTTCGAGCACTTCTTCACCAGCCTGCGAGTGCTCGTTCTGGCCGGCCAGGGTGACCTCGACGCCGCCGAGAAGGTCCTCGCCGACCACTTCGACAAGGTCCTCACGAGCACCGACGTCCTGTACTACGAAACGGCATGGGTACTCCTCGTCGGCGTCTACTTCGAGCGGCTCTCCCGCTCCCATCGCAGACAACCCGCCACGCGGCTGCCCGAAGTACGGGCTCTACTGGCCGACGGCGAATCCCGCTGGCCGACGGTCGCCGCCGCCCTCCGCACCGCCGAGGCGGCCGAATCCAACACTCTCAAGTCCTGGGATGCTGCCGTGGCTGCGTGGCGCGCCCTCTCCGAGCCCTACGAACTCGCGATGACCCTCACCGCCGCCGCCTCGGCAGCCCTTGCCACCAGCAACAAACCTGGCGCCCGCCTCCGCCTGACCGAAGCCCAGGCGCTGGCCACCGACCTCTCCGCCACTCCCCTGCTGACGGAGATCGCCGCCCTGACCACTCGCGCCGGGCTGGCCGAGGCTCCCGTCGTGGCCAACGCGTACGGCCTGACCGCGCGAGAACTCGTCGTTCTGAAGGTCCTTGCCCGCGGCCTGTCCAACGCCGAGATCGCCCGCGAACTCTTCGTCTCCTCCAACACCGTCGCCACCCACGTCGCCCGGATCCTGCGCAAGCTCTCCGTCACGACGCGCACCGAGGCAGTCGCGTCAGCGCACGGCAACGGGCTGTTGACGCCCTAGCCGGATCGCCGAGACGAGGAAGAAGATTCCACCGAGTACGGCGTACCCGGCGATGTTGGTCAGCTTCGGGTCGTCCGCGGAAGCGCCGGCGACGAACGAGAGCCCTGCCAGGATGGAGATTCCACCGCTCAGCATCATCGGCCACTGGCCACCCAGCTTGCGACGGCCGGCGCCGACGATCAACTGGATCAACCCGGAGACGACCGCCCAGGCACCCCACACGCGCAGTACGGCCGGTACACCGGAAATGCCGGCGATCGCCAGACCGATCGCGGCCAGCAGGCTGATCGCGATGTTGATGTAGAGCCCGCGGGCCGGGCCGGTGGTGCGGATGTCGACTACTGCTGCCGCGACGTCGAACAAGGGGTAGATGACGATCAACGCGACGCCGAGCGGGCCGAGGTCGGACTTGGTGGCGAACATCAGTCCGGCCCAGACGATGGCGAACGCGAAGCGTCCGAAGTACAGGCGGCGCAAGGCCGGGGCGATCCCGGCGGTGGTGGCTTCGATCGTGGTCATTGGGGTGAGCCTTTCAAAAGAGACCGAACGTTCTACCTCTCTCAACCATGGGTGACGGTCGACTCCTTGTCAAGACAGAACGTTCTACCTATCTGCTACGCTCGGTCAGATGGTGAAGGTTTCCGAAGCACGTCTGCGCCTGCTCGACACCGCGACGCGGGTCTTCTACACCGAGGGCATCCACTCCGTCGGCATCGATCGCATCGTCGCCGAGGCCTCGGTCACCCGCGCGACCCTCTACCGCCACTTCACCGGCAAGGAAGAACTGGTCGTCGCCTACCTGGAGGGCGCGGCTCAGCTCGAGCGCGACCAGCTCAACCAGGCCATCGCCGGCGCCGACTCAGCCGCCGACAGCATCCGCGCCGTAGCCAAAGCAATCACCACCACCATCACCTCCGACGGCTTCCGCGGCTGCGCCTTCCTCAACGCCGCCGCCGAATACCCAGACCCCGACCACCCCGTCCACCAAGCAGTCCTGACCCACCGCGCCTGGTTCGCCACCACCATCGCGACTCTCTTCACCGACCTGGGCGACGCCGACCCCCACCCCCCAGCGCGCCACTTCATCATGCTCCGAGACGGAGCCATGTCCGCCGGCTGCCTCGGCAACCCCACCGAGGTCTGCAACACCTTCCTCCAAGGAGTAGAAGGCCTACTCACCTACCGAACAGCCCAACCCCGCTGACCCTGCGGCACTCTGCCAGCTGCCCGGCGGACGCCCTACCGTGGGATGAGGCGCATCCCCGGCGATGAGGTGAGGGATCAGCATGCGGATCGGTGACATCGACATCCAGCCGCTCACCGACGGAACCTTCCGCGCCTCACCGGCGTACTTCGGTGAGCATGTTCGACCCGACGGGCACGAGGACCTCTTCCAGCAGCGGGACGGAATGGCCTGGTTGCCCATCGGGTCGTTCCTGGTGCGTACCGGCGAACGCGTGATCCTCGTCGACGCCGGCATGGGTCCTGCGCTGAACGACACGGACCCACGCCGGCTCCTGGTCGGTGGCCAACTCCCACTCGGCCTGCGAGCGATCGGGGTCGCGCCCGCCGACATCACCGACGTCGTCTGCACGCATCTGCATTCGGACCACTGCGGCTGGCTTTTCGACTTCGACGCAGTACCGGTCTTCCCGAACGCCACCATCTGGTTCGGTACCGCCGACTGGACCCATTTCGTCGACGGCCCGCACGCCCGCATGGCCGAGCACCTCCGGCAAGGCCTCCGTACCGCCGCCGAAACCGGCGACCACCTCAACCTGCTCACCCAGGACACCACCATCGCGCCCGGCCTCACCCTGATCATGACCGCAGGCCATACGCCCGGCCATCTCTGCGTCATCATCTCGTCCGGCGACCGGCGCGCCCTGCTCCTCGGCGACGCGATCATCTGCCCGGTCCAGCTCGACGAGCCGACCTGGAGCTCGCTGGGCGACGTCGACCCCGCGCTCGCCCAGACGGTCCGCGACCGCCTGTTCCGCGAACTCGAAGACCCACGAACCGTCGGCGTCGGCTCCCACTTCCCCGAGCTCGCCTTCGGCCGCGTCCTCACCGGAGAAGGCCGTCGCTGGTACACCTGACTGCATGCCCGCAACCGTCTACCTGATCGTCGGCCTCCCAGGCGCCGGCAAAACAACCCACGCCAGACACCTGGAACTCACCGCCCCGGCCCTGCGCCTCACCCCCGACGAATGGCAGATCGCCCTCTTCGGCGACGAGAACCCAGAAGACAAACGCGACCTGGTCGAAGGCAAACTCATCCAGCTAGGCATGCGAGCCGCCCAACTCGGCACCGACGTCGTCCTCGACTTCGGCTTCTGGAGCCAAGCCGAGCGCTCATCCCTCCGCTGGATCGCCTCCACCGTCGGCGCTCACAGCCAAGTCATCTACCTCCCGATAACCCCCACCGAACAACGCCGCCGCGTAACCCACCGCTTCGCCACCACCCCCGACCAGACGTTCCAGATGACCGACGCAGAGCTCGAGCACTGGAGCACTCTGTTCGAGACGCCGGACGACGAAGAGCTTCTGGGTACCGACCTCCCGCCCGCCCCTGCCGGCTACCCAACCTGGTCGACCTGGGCCTCCCAACGCTGGCCATCCCTACCCGACCAGTACGTGGCCCCATAGGATCCGACCCGTGGATGATCCGAATCTGGTGACCTGGCTGGGAGATCTGCAGGAAGCGTCGTTCAGCAAAGGCGGGGCCGTACGCACGGCATACCCACCGGAACGAAGGCTGACCGGGGCGCAGGTGGCTGTCTATCTGGACCGCCGGAGCTATGCGCTCGCCTCCACCACCCGAGCCGACGGCCGGGCCCACGCCGCCCCGACGCTCTTCACGACCTATGCAGAGTCCTTCTGGCTCCCCACCCTGGGCAACGCGATCCGCGTCCGCAACGTACAAGCCAATCCCTGGCTGGCCCTCTCAGTCCTGGAAGGCGAACACGAAACCCACGCCGCCGTCCTCACCGAAGGCCCCGCCGAGGTCCTCACCGAAGCCCCTCCCGAAGTCATCGACCTCACCAACCAACGCAACAAAGGCGGCACCCTCGACTGGGCAACAGCCTGGCTGCGCATGACCCCCCACCGCCTCTTCAGCTTCGCCGAACACGCTTGGCGGGAAGCCCCCTAGCGCAAGGACCTCAGTCCGGTTCACGAAGCCGGCGGCGTCGCAACCGGGCGGGGCCTGACAGGGGTACAGGCTCCCTCGGCGCCTCACCTCGGCGGAGGTACTCGACCGTTTGCTGTACCGCTTCGTGCAGGTCCTCGATCGAGGTCACTCCGGCCGTGTACAGCTCCACCTCGCGGTCCAGACGGCTCTCGACCTCAGCGGGCACATACGCCGCTCGCAGCATCAGCCGAATCGTGTCGATCCGCCGCATGATGTCTTGGGAGTACAGGTGTTCGGCTCTGATCCGTCGCCGCCTCAATTGCCACGCATCGATACTTCGCTTGACGCCGAGCGCACCGGTCGCCGCGGTGATGCCCACGACGCCGGGAGACATGAAGCCGACCAGACTCAGCCCGGCCTCGGCGACGAACCCAGCCGTTCCCGCCAGCAGCACAACGGCCATGTCGGCCGGGTTCGAGGCCTGTTTGAGCAGTGTCTCGAGGTCGTCGATCACGGGCGGTCCCCGACCAGGTACGACAACAGAACCCGCTGCGACCTCGTAGCGATGGCGATCTCCGACATCAGCCGGGCAACCTGATCGGGGGTCCAGAGTTCAGTACTCTCCAGCAGTTGCTTCATCCCCCGCTGCCGGTCCTCCGGCGGAACGGAGTCCCATCTCAGCAGCAGGTCCACCAGGCTGTCGACGCCGTCATCGGTGAGGTCGTTCCGGAAACCCACGATCTGATCGGCCAGCCGGGTGAACACGAAGTCTTCCAGCTTTTCGTCGCGCTCCGGCGAGTGGCTGTTGCGGTTGTCCACCGCGACGGCGACGAGCAGAACCAGGACGACGAGAGCGACGAGGCCGCCCGCGCCGATCCAGAAGCCTTGCGGGCCGGTCAGTCCGTTCGGCAACGCCTCGGTCAGCAGGAACAGCAACAACCCCACGGTGATCGCCAGCCCGAGCACGTCGGGACGCCGCCCAGGCAGCTCCAGGCGCTGCCCGTACGTCGCGTGTACCTCAGCCATCTCGCTCCTGGCCGACTCCTCCCAACCACTCACCACCTGCACCGGCTGGCGACGGTGACGGTCGCGGGAGCGTTGCCAGCCGTACAAGAGCACACCGACGATCGTCAGGGCGGTCACCGCTACGCCGACGTACGAGGTGGTTCCCATGGAGACATTCTGGCAGGTGAACAAGGCCCTTGCGCCGCGTGTCGTCCGTGCGCGGAACGCCAACCGGCGGGTCCGATCGGAACTCGGCGGGGATGGCGGCCGTTGGCGAATTGTGGACACGCCTGGGCCGGAGGTCGTCGCGCGAGCCTTCGATCTCGGGCGGACGCTGACGGACCTGGTGCTCGTCAGGCGGGGTTCGACAGAGACTTGGCGACTCGACACGGATCGGGGCAGCTACTTCGTGAAGGGCGCCTGGGACGGGCTGGGCCTGCAGTTCACACCTGGTGGGGTGCCCGATCAGCTTTCCGCGGCGATGGCTTTCGAGCGCCGCGCCCTCGAAGCCGGCATCGCCATGCCGGAGCCGATCTCACCGGTCGATCCATGGCTGGATTCGGTTGCCCGAATCAACGATCGCCTCTTCCGTGTCTACCGGTGGATCGACCACCGCCCGCTGCGCCCCGACGACGACCTCACCGACTGGATCGGCCGGACGATGGCGCGGATCCACCAACTGGAACCGATGGTCGGCGTCGGCCTTCCGGACTGGTGGCGAGGTCCGGTCTGGCCCCGAACGTACTGGGAAGAATGGATCGACGAAGCCCAGCACCTCGATCGCCCTTGGTCGTCGCTCGCCCGGGAGCGCCTGGCCGGTGTACTTGACCTGTCGAACCGGATAGCGGAGCTCTGCGAAGTCGCGCCCGACCCAGTGACGACCCATGGCGACTTCAAGACCCACAACCTGCTGATGACCCCCACCGGCCCGGTTCTGATCGACTGGGACAGCGTCCGCATCGACAGCGCCGCCCTCGAAGCCGGCCGGGTCGCCCACATCTTCGCCGCCGGCGACCCAGCTCAGCTCACCCGAATCCTCACTGCCTACACGGCCGCAGGCGGCGACATCTCCTGGCCCGGCCCGGACCTCTTCATCAGCGTGCTCAGACACGACCTACAAGTCCTGTACGACCGGGTCCTCGTCTCCCTCAACCGAAACCCACCCACCTGGTGGATGGGCGACAACCACGCAATCGAGTCGAGCATCGAGCAACTGCTGAACCAACTGCCCATCCGAGTCGACGAGCTCCGCCGCCTCGCCCTCTCAATCAACAGCGGCTGACCTGAGCTCAGTCGCGCGCGTAACACCCAGGGCATCGATCCGAACATATGTTCGATTGAAATGTAGAAACGACACCCCCACCTCTGGACTGCCGGTGGCTGCGGCGTCACCCTGGAGAGGTGGATGTGACTCGGGTAGCCGTCGAGCTGTACGGCCTGACACCAGAAGAGTTCACCCCTGCGCGCACCCGGCTGGCCAAGAGCGCCGACGCCACGACCGCGGCCGCGATCAAGGCCCTGCAGAAGCCGACTCGGGCGGCATGGCTGGCCAATCTGCTCGTCCGGACCGACCCCGACGGGGTCAACGACCTCACCGAACTCGGCGAGGAACTGCGTGCTGCCCACCTGTCCGCGGACGGCCCCCGGCTGCGCGCTCTGACCCGGAAACGACATGCCCTGGTCAGACAACTGGTCGCTTCCGCCCGAAGGGAGGCCAAACAGTTAGGCCGGACCGTGACCCCTACGGTCGCCGACCGCCTCACCGAGACCCTCGACGCAGCGCTCGTCGATCCCGGTTCGGCTCAACTCCTCCGCAGCGGCCAGCTGACGAGCGCTCTACGACACATCGGCTTCGGCGTCATCGACGAAACCGGCCAGCCGGCCAAACTCCCTCCAACGAAGCCCCGCGCCGTACGCAGCACGCCGGCCAAGAAGACGAGGACCGCCCGGACAGAGGCCGGCCCAGACCACTCCGGAGCCGAGCATGCGCTGCAGCGCCGCCGGGCAGAACTGCAAACTCGCGCGAACGAGGTCGAGACCGACTACCGCGAAGCCGAACAGAAGCGCTCCGAAGCCGAAGCCGCGCTCGACGCCAACCAGCACCACGTCGCAGACCTCCAAGCCACGCTCCAACGGCTGACCGACGAACTCGACCACACCAGGCAGCAGTTGCAGTCCACCCAGCGCGAAACCTCAAAACTGGAACGCGCACTCGACAAAGCCACCCGCGCCGCCGCTTCGGCCGAACGCCGAAGAAACGCGCACCAGCAGCGACTCACCGCCCTGACCCAGTGAGGTCGGCGCCCGCGTGCCGAGCACAACAGTCCGGGCCGGGCCGCCTCCTCATCGTCCGCCGCTTGCCGGTCAGGGCGCCTCCGGGCGGACGGTCCGGACCGTCCCGTTCACTCGTACCTGGACGGGACGGCGCGAGGCTGCACGGTCGGCCGTGATCCGGAACGACTGAACCCTGCCTGCGGCCCACCTGCAGTCGACCCGATAGCCACCGCGGGCACGAAGGCCGCGGAACGACCCGTCGGCCCACGAGGCCGGCAGTGCGGGCAGGAGCGAGATCTCGCCAGTGTGGCTCTGCAGCAGCATCTCCGTCATCGCACCGGACACGCCCAGGTTGCCGTCGATCTGGAACGGAGGATGGGTCGCGAACAGGTTCTGGAGGGTGTTGAAGGTCAGCAGCCCACGGAGCATGATCGCCGCACGCTCGCCGTCCCCAAGACGTGCGAACAGCGCACATCGCCACGGCCAGGTCCACGAACGACGGCTGTCCCCGGACACCGTGGCCGCGGTGAACGGCTCACCTTCCTTCTCGCCGCAGCGCGCCTTCAGCGACACCAGGGCCGCCGCGGCGAGCTCCGGCGAACCAGCCGGCGTGATCTGCCGACCTGGGTAGACAGCGAACAGGTGGGAGGTGTGCCGGTGGATATCGGCCGGATCGTCACGGTCGGTCTGCCATTCCTGAAGCTGCCCCCAGCGGCCGACCTTGTTGGGCGCCAGCCGGGCCTGCAGGTCCGTGACCGTCCGGCGATACTGCCCATCGACACCCAGAACTCCCGCGGCGTCGATGTAGTTCTGGAACAGATCCCAGATGATCTGCTGGTCGTACATCACGCCGTCCTCACGCGGGCCGTGCTCCGGCGACCACCCGTCGGGCGAGACCAGCCGGCCGTCGGCGTTCTCGACCAGCCGGTCCTCCCAGAATTCGCAGATCTCCTTGATCAGCGGATAGGCGTCCTTGCGCAGATAATCGAGATCCTGGGTGAAGGCGAAGTGCTCCCAGAGATGCTGCGCGTACCAGGCACTCGCGACCGTGTTCCATTCCCAGGCGTTGCCGCCGAACACACTCTGGCTGGTTCGGGCCGTCCACCCCCGGGCGTTCGCGCCGAACGCGTGTCTGGTGGCGACTCGGCTCGGAACCGCGACCTGACCGATGAAGCGGGTGAGGGCTTGATGCGAATCCGGCAGATCCGTCGTCTCCGCACCCCAGTAGTTCATCTGCACGTTGATGTTCGTGTGATAGTCCGACGCCCACGCAGGCTGGTCCTGGTCGTTCCACAGTCCCTGCAGATTCGCCGGCAGTCCGTCCGGCCGCGACGAGGAGGTCAGCAGATAGCGGCTGTAGGTGAACAGAGTCTGCTCGAGTGAGGGATCTGCCGCACCGTCGGCGTACCGGGTGAGTCGCTGGTCTGTCGGAAGTGCGGCGATGTCGGCAGACGTGGTCCCCCAGTCCACGGCGACGCGGTTCATCCGCGCACTGAAGTCCTCCTGATGCTTGCTCAACAGGGCATCCGCGCCTCGCCGGACAGCAGTCGCAACGGACTGCTGCACCGCAGGTCCTGGGGCGCTCCCACGCCACCCGTTCGCCGCGGACATCGCGTAGTCGGTGCGGCCGTCCACGTAGAGCACCAGCTCCCGGCAGTCCTGTACTTCGATCGAGGTGCCATCTGTCGTCACCGACCCACCCCGCGGTACAACGCGCACCTCGCAGGCGTACCGCAGTCCGTTGCCCATGGCACCACTGAATCTCAGCGTCGTCCGGTCCGCGGTCGTTCGCGCGCCTTGCCCGGCCAGCAACGTCACCCGGCCCGACAGCTGCCCGACGTACCGCAGCACGAGTACATCACCGGCAAACGCAGTACTGCGGAACCGCACACCACGCTCGTCGACGTACTCGGTGCTGTGCACACCACTCACCAGATCCAGCGAACGCCGGTACTGCGTGACGTGCGGCGTGTCGTGCGGATCCACACCGTCAAGTGCGATCTCAGCGACCTGGAAGTGGCTTACCCCGGCGACCGGTGTGAACGTGAAACGGTAGAGCCGGTATGACGCGGGGGCCGCGACGCCGAAGTGTCTGGTCTCCAGCCGCGCGCCGAACGGACCAGCCAACTGCTGCCGATCCAGCACTGTCCAGACCCGGCCGTCGTTCGATCCCTCGAGCACCCATGCCTGCGGGTCCCGTTCCGGGACGTCGTTCGCACTCGTCAGGCTGTAGCCGCTGACGCTGGCCGCCGACCGCAACGCCAACTGCCAGACCACCGTCGCCGGCGGTGAGATCACGCACCATTTGGTCTCCTTCCGGCCGTCGATCGTATGCTGCACCGTCTCGGCGGCGGACGTCTCGTACGGCCCGCCCGGCGCGGTCAGCTCGGTGACTCCACCGCCCAGCTCGACGTACAGGTCACCGAAGTTCCGGTACGAGCCGAAGCCACTCATCGACGTGTCGAACGCGTCGTCGCCGACTCCGGCCAGACCGTTGTCGTAGTCGTTGACGCCACCCCACAAGCTCTGTTCGCTCAACTGGACGCGATCGCGGCCAACGCCCCCGAAGAGCATCGCTCCCAGCCGGCCGTTGCCGATCGGCAGCGCCCCCGACTCCCACGCCCGAGCCGGCCCGTCGTACTCGAGCCGCCCTGGCCGAACCGTCGGCAACACCGGTCGAGCCGACGCCACGCCCACCCCACCCGCCCAGGCCGCGCTCGCCAGACCACCAGCAGCAAGAACAGCACGACGACTTAACTCAGGCATGGCGGCCTCTCCAGGAGATCGGGTGAATCTGCCCATTTCTGCACAGATCCCAGACTTCCGAGCGAGAATGCCGAATCCGAGATCGGATGTCTACCCTTCACCGACACTTTCCCGACCTCCTCCGCCGCCGCGGTGTGGTGGGTCAGAGCTAGCAACAGACCGAGGAACCGAGCAATGCCGACGGCGAGTCATGGCAAGGCGACGTCGACCTCACCTACGTCAAACAGCACAAGGACACCTAACGAACGGCTGCCTGGGCCTTGCGGCTTGTGGTTCCGAGATTCGCTTGCCCGTCAACATCGGCCACATCCAAGCACCACTCGATGAGCAGGGCGACCGTTGCCATGTCGAACCGCTTGTTGTTCAAGGGATCCCAGCCCGAGTGCACGCGGACGCGTAGCGAACCCGATTGGGGTGAGCCGGTATCGCGAGGTACCAGACCGTGCCGTAGTCACCGCGACGGAGAAGCGGCAAGAAACGGGCGGGCGGGAGCGACCGGAGCGGGGGGCGACGTAGGAGCCTGCGGCGGAGGGCGCGTGGGGTCTTTGGCTGGGGGGTGCTCTGAGTGGGTGGTGCTGGTGGGGCGGGTGGGACTCGAACCCACGACCCAGGGATTATGAGTCCCTTGCTCTAACCGGCTGAGCTACCGCCCCCGTGCGTGGTGATGGTATCGGATTCCAGGGGTAGGTCAGGGGGATGACGGAGGGGTTTTGGGGTGGGGGTGCGGGATGATGGGGGCTAGGTCCGATGGAAGGAAGTTCGATGGGCTTTTTCATCTTGCTGGTGGTTGTGGTGGTTGCGGTGGCGGCCTACAAGTTCCGGGTGCCGTTGATCGCGAAGCTGACCGGGCAGCCGCAGCACCGGATTCAGCGGGCGATTGAGCGGCGTAAGGAGAACAAGCGGCGCTGACCAAAGAGCACCGCGACATCGGGCAGGTTGCTGCGTAGCCGGCAGGTTGCTCCGCGGAGGGCTGCGGCAGCGTGCTGCAGCGGCGGGGTCAGCGCGGGTTGCGATGTGAGCAGAGCGCAGTAGACATGCGAAAGGCCGGTTCCTGGTGTGGAACCGGCCTTGATTGTTGCTCCCGCGACTGGACTCGAACCAGTAACCTGCCGGTTAACAGCCGGCTGCTCTGCCAATTGAGCTACGCGGGATCGTGGTGCTTCTTTGTGCTCGATCCCGAGGACTTGAGTAGGTTAGCAGGACTGGGACGAAGTACAAAAATGGGATTTGGGGTGGCTTCCGGGTCAGACTCCGAACTCGTCCCGGACTGCCGCCAGGGCGGCTTCGGCGCTGTCGACGAGGCCGGGCTGGGTGGGCTCCAATCCCTTGTCCAGAACGAAGTTCCAGCTCACGGGGGCGTTGGGGTCGGAGGGGTTGCGGCGGCCTACTACGCGGACGCCCTTCTTGCCGGCCAGTGGGACGTGGCGCTGGACCAGGACGCTGGCGTCGATGCGTTCGCGCAGCAGCTGGCCGAAGCGGCCTGGGTCTTCGACCTTGAGTTCGGTGGCGCGTAGCGGCGTACCGAAGGAGGTGGTCTCGTAGACGCGCAGGACTGATTCCTCGGAGTCCCAGCCGGCTCGCTCGATCTTTTCCCAGCCGACGCGGCGTACTGCGCCTTCGGTCTCGGTCGGCAGGTAGAGGGCCGCACGGCTGCCGGCGACCCAGTTGCCGTCGATCAGCTGGACGGCGGCCAGGACGTCCTCCTTGCCGCCCGGAGAATGCCTGGAGGCGACTGCAACCGCTTCGGTCAGCTCGCGCGGCCATGACGTACGACGAAGTCTCAGCACACCGCCATGATCGCAGCCCGCTCCAACCACCGGACAGAACCGTCCCATCAGGCGGCGTAGTCGCGCAGGCCGATCGCGCAGCGGGGGCGAAGAGCGCGGAGGGCTTCGGCCTCGAGGGTGTGCACCTCCTCAGGGGTGATTCCAAGGGCCAGGGCTGTCTCCTCGACTGAGGCGGCGGTTGGGCGGGTGAGGCCGAAGCGGAGGGTCAGGACCTCCCGTTGCAGGTCGTCCAGGAACTCCAGTTGGTAATGCAGATCACGTCGGAGCGCGGCTTGCAGGACGATCGCCTCGTCGTCGACGTACTGGTCGGTCTCCTCCAGGTCGAGGACCTCGGGGCGGACCTTCCAGGCGTACGCGCGCTCCACGCGTGCGACGGTGAGGCAGGCGCCGGCGGCTACCTCGGCGGTCGTCGGTTCGCGGCCGAGCCGTTGGGTGAGGTCGCGTTGGACGGCGATCACGCGGCCGGCGTCGGTGTAGGCCTGGGCGGGCATGCGGACGAGTCTGGAGCGGTCGGAGATGGCTCGGCCGATGGCTTGCCGGATCCACCAGATCGCGTACGTCGAGAAGCGGTGGCCCAGTTTGTGGTCGAACCGTTCCACCGCGCGCATCAGCCCGAGGTTGCCTTCTTGGATCAGGTCGAGCAACGACATGCCCTTGTTCGTGTATCGCTTTGCGAGTGACACCACGAGGCGCAGATTGCCCTCGATCATGCGCCGGCGTGCCTGCTCTCCCAGCACGACGATGGCTTGCAAGTCATCGCGCAGCTCGGCCGAGGGCGTGAGGTGGTCCAGGCGGTCGGCGGCCAGGAGGCCGGCTTCTATCCAGGTGGCGTGGTCGGTGACCTCCTCGGTGGTCAGCAGTTCGTGGCGGCCGATGTCGCGGAGGTAAGCGATCAAGGCGTGCAGGTCGGCCGGGTCGCAGTCCAGGTCAGGCATGGCAGTCTCCCTCTGTCACTAGGGATAGTGCCGTGATCACCGGGGGTGACCGGCTTGTAATTCAGAAGCTGTGGATAACAGCCCGCCGACGAAGCTCAGATCGCGCCGCTGATCGCCTGTTCGCGGAGCTCGGCGCGGTACCGCTCCAAAGCGATCAGCTCGCCGAACATCCGGTTGTAATCGTCGGCCCGGTCGATCGGGTTCGTTCGCTGCAGCTTCGACTTCAGGTCGGCGATCCGCCGCAGACAGGTGAGCTCCTGCAGCCGCGCCAGATGCGCCCGCGCGTAGATCTCGTCCGGGTCGCGATCCAGACGTACCGGATCGACAGCGAGCGCGCTGACCACGGCCGCCGCGGGATCGATCCCCATCGCCTCGCGGACCGCGACCACCCACGCCTCCCCCGGCGCCGCGTTCGCCGGCCCACCGGTCTTGGCCATCGCACCACGCACGGCCGCGAGCCACGGATGGGTGAAGTCCTGGTCGTCCAGCTCGTCGAAAGCAGTCCCCATCAAGTGCGGATACTGCATCGCGATCTTCAGCACGTCCCACTCGATCACGAACCGCTGGTCCCGCGGCGACGGCAGATCCACCCGAGGCGGCGCGACCGGCGCCTCGCTCGTCGTCTGCACCGGCCCACGGTCGACCACGGCAGCCGGAGCCGGGGCAGGACGAGAAGCAGCACGATGTACTTCGGTACGCACCTGATCCACCTCCATCCCCAGATGCCCGGCCAGTTCGCGCGTGAACGCGTCCACCTTCGACCGGTCCCGAATGCTCACCACAAGCCGTGCCGCGTCCCGCAGCGCATCGATCCGGGTATCCGCCCGATCCAGGTCGTACTTCGACAGCACGTTGGACAGTACGAACCGATACAGCGGCACCCGTCGCCCGATCAGCTCCCGCACCGCCGCGTCGCCCTTCTGCAGCCGCAGATCGCACGGGTCCAGCCCGTCCGGCTCCACCGCCACATAGGTCTGCGACGCGAACGCCTGATCCCCCTCGAAGGCCTTCAACGCGGCCCGCTGCCCCGCGCTGTCCCCGTCGAAGGTGAAGATCACCTCGCCACGGAACTGGTCATGATCCAGCAACAGCTGCCGCAGCACCCGCGAGTGATCCTCACCGAACGACGTGCCACACGTAGCGACAGCGGTCTGTACTCCGGCCAGGTGGCAAGCCATCACGTCGGTGTACCCCTCGACGACGACCGCCTGCTTGCCCTTCGCGATCTCCCGGCGCGCGAGGTCCACGCCGTACAGGACCTTCGACTTCTTGTAGATCGCGGTCTCACCCGTGTTGAGGTACTTCGCCTCGATCTTGTCGTCGTCGAACAGCCGCCGCGCCCCGAACCCGATCACGTCCCCGCCGGCGTCGCGGATCGGCCACATCAGCCGGCCGCGGAACCGGTCGTACAACCCGCGTTGACCGTCCGAGCAAAGACCCGACGCGAGCAGCTCGGTGTTGGTGAAGCCGCGACCGCGCAGATGCGCCACCAGCGACTCCCCGCCGCGCGGCGAGAAGCCGACGCCGAAGGTCGCCGCAGCGTCGCGGTCGAAGCCGCGCTTGTCGAGGAACTGCCGCCCGGGCATCGCCTCGGGTGCGGTGAAGAGTTGCTCGGCGTAGTACTCCGCGGCGACCTTGTGTGCCTCGACTAGCCGTGGCCGCTGGTTGTTCTGCGAGCGCTGGATCGGCGCGCCGGATTCGTCGTACCGGAGCTGGATGCCGACCTTGGCGGCCAGTGTCTCGACGGCCTCGTGGAAGCTGATCTGATCGATCTTCTGGATGAAGTCGATCACGTCGCCGCCCTCTTGGCAGCCGAAGCAGTAGAAGAAGCCGCGGGCCGGGGTGACGTTGAACGACGGCGACTTCTCGTCGTGGAACGGGCACAGCCCCTTGAGCGATCCGCCACCCGCGTTCTTCAGGGTCACGTAGGAGCCGACGATCTCGTCGATCCGAGCCCGCTCGCGCACCAGCGCGATGTCCTCTTCCTTGATCCTGCCCGCCACGCGCCGAGTCTACGGTCCACCGGAAGCCGGTGACACAACGGAGGTACAACGACGGTACGACGACCACCCGAAAAGCAGTTCGGATCGCGGGCCGACCAAGAGATACTCGCCTGCGAGGTGAGGTGGAACCGGATGAAGACGAGACTACGGACGCTGCGGATCGGCGCTCGACGGTGTGCCTGGACCGCCCGGATCACGCATGCGGCCGGCGAGCACGACTGTCATCGAGCCATTCGGCTGCGGGTCTGGGGCAACGGCACGAACAGCCGCACGCTGCAAGTGGACCTGCTGTCCACCACACCACCCGGGCCGTGGGGTGCCTGCGCGACGGACACCGCCTATCCGACGTCCGGGGATGTCCGGGCGATCGTCGACTACGCACTGGTCAACGGCTGGGAGACGGACGAGGTCGGCGGAACCTTCGTACTAACCGAGCACGAGCATGCCGCGGCGTTCGAACTGCCGGACTTCCTGATCACCGATCGACTGAACAACCCCAGCGCGCCGGACCCGACTGAGCGGGTCCGGGCGGCAGGGGAACGGTCAGATGTCGGCGAGTTCCACTGAGGTGTCCGCGAGGCGCGCCGGGTCGACGGGCTTCTTGGAGCGGATCAGGGCCTTGATGGGGTCGATGACATCCCAGCCGCTGTTCATCTGCAGGCCGGCCAGGACGTGGTTGTCGTCGGCCAGCCAGAACGCCAGGTAGGCGCCAGAGGCGGGGTCGCCGCGCAGGACGACCTGGTACGACGTATCGCGCGGCACGTCACCCGTGTACTCCATGCTGACGTCGTACTGGTCGCTGAAGAAGTAGGGCAGCGCGTCCTGCGACACGTCCTGACCGAGCATCGCCTTCGCGGCCGCCTTGCCGCTGTCCATCGCGTTCTGCCAGTGCTCGACGCGGATCGACCGGCCCAGGAACGGGTGGTCCCAGCGGACCACGTCGCCGGCGGCGTACACACCCGGTACGGAGGTCTGCAGGTCCGGGCCGGTGAGGATGCCCAGCCCCTCCTCGCGGCTGGCCACCTTGATCCCGGCGGCCTCCGCGAGCTCGGTGTTGGGCTGGATGCCGACACCCACGACCACCAGATCCGCGGGCAGTACCTCACCGCTCGAGAGCCGGACGCCGCTGACCTTGTCATCGCCTTCGAAGCCCTCGACGCCGGTGTCGAACCGCAACTCCACGCCGTGGCTGCGGTGCAGTTCGGCGAAAAGGTCGCCGACCTGCCGGCCCAGCACGGAGGCGAGGGCAGTCGGCTGGGGCTCGACGACGGTGACCTCGCAGCCCCGCTCCCGCGCGGTCGCGGCGGTCTCCAACCCGATCCATCCGGCGCCGACGACGACCACCCGCGGCTTCGCGGCGTACGCCTCGGCGAGCGCCTTCGACTCCGCCACGGTCCGCAGGTAGTGCACGCCGGTCAGCTCGCCACCCGGTACGTCGAGCTTGCGCACCCGGCTTCCGGTTGCGATCAGCAGCTTGTCGTATCCGGCCTCGGTCCCGTCGGCCAAGGTGACCTTGTGCGCGGCGGTGTCGATCGCCGTCGCCGCGACACCCAGGCGGAGTTCGATGTTCCGTTCGTCGTACCAGGCCTGGTCGTGCAGCTGGGAGACCTCGGGCTGCTCCTTGCCGAGCAGAACCGTCTTGGACAGCGGCGGGCGTTCGTAGGGGAGCTCAGGCTCGTCGCCGATCAAGACGATCTGCCCGGTCCAGCCCTCCTTGCGCAGGGTGTCCGCAACCCTGGCGCCGGCCAGGCTCGCTCCGATGATGACAATGCGTTCCGAGTCGGTCATGGCACTGAGATTAAGCCTTCCGGCTCGCTCGCGTCAGGCAGCCGCGTCGGCGTACATGTCCGGTATGTGAGCGGTGACGGCAGGCGCCGGACATAGGATGAATCGGCCGGGGTTCGGCGTACTACGGGAGGCGCGATGCGGGTGCGGGCGGGGGCTGCTCTGGAGGAGCGGATCATCGAGCTGATCCATGAGCGCGAGCTGGCGCCGGGGGCCGCGATGCCGACCGAGCCGCAGCTGATGGAGTTGCTCGGCGCGAGCCGGAACAGCGTGCGGGAGGCGATCCGGGCGCTGCAGGCGTTGGGGATCGTGGATATCCGGCACGGGTACGGGACTTTCGTCGGGCAGGCGTCGCTGACCGGGTTGACGACTTCGCTGGCATTTCGGGTGCGGTCCAGTGATGGGATCCGGGCGATCCGCGATCTGGTGGAGGTCCGGGAGTTGCTGGAGACCGGGCTGATCGGCGAGGTTGCGAAGGCTCGTACCAGCGAGCCGAAGCTGTCGGCGCTGGAGGCGCTGGTGACGGCGATCGCGCACGACTCGGGGGCTGACCGGGCCTTTCATGCATTGCTTTACGAGAACTGCGGCAACGAGTTGGTGCTGCAGTTGATCGGGCTGTTCTGGGACACGTACCACGAGGTCGAGCATCTGCTCGGCGAGCCGGCCGACCGCACCGGTGACCTGATCGCCAACCATCGGCGGATCGTTGACGCCTTGCGTGATCGCGACTCGAAGGCTGCTCGTGATGCGATGCGGCTGCATTTCCGTGATGTCCGGGCGCGGATCAGCCGGGCAGAGGAAGAGGCTGCGGCCGCGAGCACCACGGCGTCCTGACGTCGAGGCGCGGGCTCAGCGCTTTGGGCCGACCAACCTGGTGTGCCAGCTGAGAGCGGACGGGTCGGTCAGGGAGGCGACCTGGTCGATGATGACGCGGAGGCGGGCGTCGTCGTCGGGGGCGTCCTTGAAGTCGGCGGCGAAGGCGACGTCCAGGTCCCGGGGTGCTGAGTCCCAGAGGGCCTCGACCAGTTCGGTGAGCAGCTCGCGTTGGCTGGCGCGGCGGGCTTGGCGTTCGGGCGAGTTGAGGACGTGGAACATACCGATGCTCTTCAGCAACGCGATCTGTGTGCGTACGCCGTCGGGAACGACCAGGTCCGCCTCGTAGCGGATCAGCCGCGATCGCCCGAACCGCGCGTGCGTCGCCTGCTCCGCCGCCGTGACGAGCCGGCCGATCAGTTGGCTGGTCAAGTCCTTCAGCCCGCCGAGCGCGCGGCGGCTGTCGTCGAAGGCAGCGCGCGGCCAGTACGGCAGGGCGGTCAGTCGCTCCCAGCTGTCGTCCAGCTCCGCGTCGGTTGCCTCCGGCAAGTAGATCCGCCGGACGGTCTCCCAGTACGGCGCCCGCTCGGCGTCCACCTGGCCGAGGTCGATGTGGTGCGCGACGATCCCGTCCTCGACGTCGTGCACCGAGTACGCGACGTCGTCGGCGAAGTCCATCACCTGCGCCTCGAGACAGCGCCGCTCGCCGCCCGGGTCCCGCCCGGATCGCGCGCCGGCTTCGCCAGAATCGCGTCGTTGTGTTCCTTGCACGTCAGCCGCCGGCGCTGCGAAGGTGACCGACGTCGACCCGCCCGCCTCGACGCCTTGTCGCAGCCAGTCGAAGACCGCCGCGTCGTCGTCGTACACGCCGAACTTCCGTTGCCCCGGCTGCCGCAGCCACGGGTACTTCGTCGCTGCGTCGAGTGTCGCGCGACTGAGATTCAGCCCGACGCTTCGACCGGCCGCGTCGAACGTCTTGGACTCCAGCCGAGTCAGCAGCCGCAGCGTCTGCGCGTTGCCCTCGAATCCGCCGATCTTCTCGGCGAGCTGGTCGAGCGCCCGCTCCCCGTTGTGCCCGTACGGCGGGTGGCCAAGGTCGTGCGCGAGGCAGGCCGCGTCGACGATGTCCGGATCGCAGCCGAGCGTGCTGGCCAGCTCGCGGCCGATCTGGGCGACCTCGAGACTGTGGGTCAGCCTGTTCCGGACGAAGTCGTCGCTCCCGGCGGTCGCGACCTGGGTCTTGGCCGCCAGCCGGCGCAGGGCGGCACTGTGCAGCACGCGCGCTCGATCACGCGCGAACGCGGTCCGGCCCGGCCGCTTGACCGGCTCCGCGACCCAGCGCTCGGCGTCGTGCTCGTCGTACCACTCGTGCTGCTTTCTCATTACTAGTCACACTAGCCATCGCCACCGACAGTTTCGCCAACTTCGACGGAACTCTCGGCCACGCAGTACCGGAGCCAGGTGACGCCGGGGAGGAAGGTCTCGACGTTCGCCAGTGAGAGGTCGAGGTGGCGGGTGAAGGAGTCGTGCCAGCGCGGCGCGTCGCCGATCAGGACGGGATGGACGAGCAGGCAGAGCTCGTCGACGAGGCGTTGGTCGATCATTGCCCCGAGCAACCCGCCACCGCTGTCGACGCGGACGAGCTTGGCGCCTCGGCGGCCGAGATGGTCGAGGCACTCGGCCAGGTCGACGTGGTCATAGCCGGTGACGAGCTCGCGGATCAGGCTGTCGGCTCGATGGGCCGGTGTCAGCTCGGAGTACAGGGCCAGTACGTCGGACCAGTAGCCGAGCTCGCGAAGCGCTTCGAGGTTGTGGACTCGGTGCCTGCTGTCGACGACTGCGAGGAGTGGGCCGGCGTCGCGGGGGCCGGGGCGTAGCGCAGTACGGACTGAGCTCTCTTGGGCGAGCAAGGTGTCTGCCCCGATGAGGGTGACGTCCTCTTGCCAGAGGGTCGCCAGGGCATACAGGCGCGCGTGATCGGCCTCGAAGCCGGTTGTCGCGCCGTCGAGTGAGACCGCCAGTTGAGCCACCACGTGAGGTCGCATGTCTTCGACGCTAGGAGTGACCACCGACAGAAATGTTTACAGAGGAGTCTTTGCAGAGGAGTCTCTGCATGTTAGCGTCGCGGGCATGGAGAAGCCGATGCGCAGGATCGACGCGCGGAGTCTGCGAGGGCTCGCGCATCCGTTGCGGATGCGGATCATCGAGGCGCTCGAGCTGGATGGGGCAGCAACGTCGACCGGTTTGTCGGCGCGGCTGGGTGAGAGCACGGGGACGATCAGCTGGCATCTGCGGTTGCTCGCTGAGCACGGGTACATCGAGGAGGAGGTCGAGCGCGGCACCAAGCGGGAGCGTTGGTGGCGGATCCCGCCGGGTCGTACGGTCCTCAATCCGGCCGACTTCCGCGACGATCCCGAGACGAGCGGCGCGCTGAAGGTCTATCTGGAGGATCTGGTCGAGCGCTACTACGACCGGGTACGCCGGTACGTCGACGAGAACTGGCCCGGCGAATGGCAACACGCCGCCGCGCTGTCCGACTGGCGCGACCTCAAGCTCACCCCCGAACAACTCTTCGCCCTCAACGAAGAACTCGGCCAGGTCATCGACCGCTACACCGAAACAGCACCCAGCGATGACGCCCTTCCAGTCATAGTCCAGCTCCAGTCCTTCCCCCGGCGCCCGGCATGAACAGCCTGCTGACCAGGCATCGGGATTTTCGCTGGTTCTGGGTTGGGGAGACGGTCAATCGGTTCGGTAGCGCGGTGTCGACGGTGGCGTTGCCGTTGATTGCGGTTTCGGTGCTTCAGGCAACGACATTCCAGGTCGGGCTGTTGAGTGCGGCCGCCTGGCTTCCGTGGTTGCTGATCGGGCTGCCGGTCGGCGCCTGGGTCGATCGCTGGTCGCGTCGGCCGATCATGCGGCTCAGCTCGGCGACCTCGTTGGTCCTCTTCGCAAGCATTCCGATCGCCGCGCATACCGGCGTACTGACGATCGAGTTGCTGCTCGCCATCGCAGTACTGACCGGTGCTGCCGCCGTCTTCTTCCAGACCGCCTACACCGCCTACCTGCCCAACCTCATCCCCCACGCGGATCAGGCCGAGGGCAACGCCAAACTCCACGGCAGCGCCTCGGCCGCACAGATCGCCGGAGTCGGCTGCGGTGGCGTGATCGTGCAGGCAGCCGGCGCCGTCAACGGTATGTACGTCGACGCCTCGACCTTCCTGATCGCATTGCTCTGCATCTCCGCGATCCGGTACCGCGAACCGCGCCGCCCCGACGTCGCCCACACCCCACTCGCCACCGAGGTGCTGGCCGGCCTGCGACTCGTCGCCGGTGACGTCTGGCTCCGTACGCTCACCATCTTCGGCGGCATCTCCAACCTCGCGCTGATGGGATACCAGTCGATCATCGTCGTCTTCCTCGTCCGCGAGGTCGGCATCTCCCCCGGCGTCGTCGGCGCCCTGATCGCGATCGCCAGCAGCGGCGGAGTCGCCGGCGCGTTCCTCGGCCGCCGGGTCGCCACAGCCATCGGTACCGCCCGCGCAACCCTCTTCTTCGAGCTGGCCCTGCCGGCCCTCGCCCTGCTGGTCCCCTTGACCACAAGGGGTCCCGGCCTCGCCCTCTACACCGTCGGCGCCTTCTGCATCGGCGTCGGCGTGGTCGCCGGCAACACGATCAAGCAGACCTTCCACCAGTCCTACTGCCCACCCGAACTCCGCGGCCGCCTCGCCGCCAGCACCTCCTTCCTCAACTACGGCACGATCCCTTTAGGCGCGTTGCTCGGCGGCACCCTGGGCGAAGTACTGGGCCTCCGTACCGCCCTATGGATCACAACAGCCGGCATACCCCTCGCCGGCCTGATACTGCTCCTCTCCCCCATCCGCCATCAACGCGACCTGCCTGCCAGCGAGTTGGTCGCGGTCGGCTCAGCGAATCCGGGGTCGCCCAACTGAGGAACTGCGGATCCCGCGACCGGGCTGCATGAGTGTCCTGGACGACACGCAACTGAGAACCACCGCAACAAAGGAGCGACGGGTCGGCGTCCACCGCCCAGCGAGTCGGCGCCCATCGCCCAGCGAGTCGGCGTCCGGCGGGTCGGCGCCCGTCACCCAGCGAGTCGGCGTCCAGCAGGTCGGCGCCCGTCGCCCAGCGGACCCGCGCTACGGCCCTAGATGGGACGGCCGGCCCTGCGGGGACAGCGCGGACGGCAGCGCCCGGACCGCCATGCACGCACAACCCTCAGGAATAACCCCGCCACGCCGGGGGTAACCGCTCGCCCAGGGAGTTGTGCATGCACTGACAACCGTCAAGGCCCACATCAGGCCACGGCCCCGCGCGACAGCCCCGTCCCACCCCAGCCCCCTACCTCACCGTGCCCGATCCTTCGTGCCGGTGTGGCACTGGGCCCCGACGGCAACTTGGAGAGGATTATCTGGAAACCGGGGAGACAATTACCCCAATTCGAGAGCAAGACCCTCCCCAACCCCCTTACCCTGAAGGATTTTCCTCCCAACCCCCCGCGCCGCCCACCATCACCCCCGCAACCCGGCCGACCCCGCCATCGCCACCCTGCAACCCGGCCGATTTCGCCATCGCCACCCCGCCACCCATGCCGCCCTCACCCCGCAACCCGGCCAACCCCGCCATCGCCACCCCGCCGCGCTTGCCGCCCTCACCCCGCAACCCCGCCATCGCCACCCCGCCGCGCTTGCCGTCCTCACCCCGCGACCCGGCCTACCTTGCGATCGGCACCCCGGGACACGACCCGCCTCACCCAAGAGACCCTTGGGCCCAGACTCCTGCGCGGGATCCCGATAGCTGCGTCCTTCCCTGGTCGAGACAGTGCGGGTCAAGAGTCGAACTTGTTCGATCCCGAAGGGACGCGAAGCGCTCTTGACGCGCACCGTCTCGACTAGCACACTCCCGCAGCGGGAGCCCGCAACCACAGTCCCCTCAGCTCAGCACCACCCAATCCACAGCCCCTGGTGCTCAGTACCACCCAAACCACAGCCCCTGGTGCTCAGCACCACGCCATCCGCAGCCCCTCAGGCCCAGCACTCCACAACCACAGCACCCTCGGCTCAGCACCACGCAACCACAGCTCCTGGTCGCAACCGACGCTAGCTTCGACGGAGCCATCGGCCCGCCGTCCAGCCGACGCCGAACGATGCGCGGACAGCTACTCGCGATGACGGGGCACCCCAGGACCACGCTCAGCACCACGCAATCCACAGCCCCTTTGGCTCGGCACCACGCAAGCCGCAGCCCTCGGGCCCAGCACAATGCAACTCACGGCAGGTCGGCGGAGCTGGAATCACCACGGCAGTGGAGTGCCGGCTGTGGTGGCGGACTCGAGTCGGGCGCGGATCGAGTGACGGGCGCGCTGGTAGATGGCGCCGTCGTCAGTGCGGAGTAGTGAGGCGAGGTTCGCCGAGTCGTAGTAGGCGTTCAACTCGAAGGCGAGTTGGACCGGATCCGCCGCCAGCTCGCCCGCCGCGATCGCCTCGGAGATGGTCTGCTCGACCAATCCGATCCACTCGTGATTGACCTCGGCCAAGTAGTCGTGCACGGCTCCGGTCCGCGCGCCGTACTCATGGGAGGCCTTCGCGAAGAAGCAGCCGCCCGGGAAGACGCGGCGCTCGGAGTAGTCGAGCCAAGCCTCGCTCAACGCCCACACGCGACCAAGGCCCGGCTCAACCGCGAAGGCAGGCTCGACCACCGCTTCGGCATAGATCCGGCGAGCCGCGCGGACCGTCGCCAGTTGCAGCTCTTCCTTGGACCCGAAGTGAGCGAAAACCCCGCCCTTGCTGAGCTCCAGCTCCTTGGCCAGCCGTCCGATCGACAGGCCCTCCAGCCCGTCCACCGAGGCGATGTCGACTGCCTTGGCCAGCACGATCCGCCGGGTCTGGTCGCCACGCACCAGCCGTCCGTCGACACGCGTCTCCACCGCCACCTCCTGTGCCGGAGATCTTAGTTCGCTTGACGCCACCGCATTCACGATCTAATAATACGACCGTTCGTATAGTTTTCCTAGGATCGGACTTCCGATGACCTCTGTACTGCGTGACCTCGATCCCCGAAGCCTCGATCGAGCAGCCACCGACCTCTGCCTCACCCAGGTGAGCGCCGTCCGGCCCGCCCAGCTCTCCTATCCGACCCCCTGCGACGAGTGGAACCTCGGCGAACTGGTCGCCCACCTCGTGGCCGAGAACCGCGGCTTCGCGAGCAACGCCTCCGGGGTGGTCGACCGGCTCGCCTGGCAGCCGGGTCCGCCGGAGGTCGCGCTGGTCGAGTTCCCAGCATCAGTCGAACTGCTGGCGAAGGCGTTCGCCGATGACGAGGTGCTGCAGCGGATGGTCGAGGTGCGGGAGTTCGGCGTGTTCCCGGGGCCGGTCGCCGCGGCGATGCACCTCCTCGACTACCTCGTGCATGCCTGGGATGTGGCTCGGGCGATCGACCTGCCCAACCCGATTCCGGTTGAGCTGGCTGCCGCGGCGTTGAGGTTGAGCGCGCTGCTTCCGGCGGCGCGGCCCGTGGGTGGGGCGTTCGCGGCCGTAGTACCGGTGGGTGAAGGGGCTGGGGCGGTCGAGCGGTTGCTGGCGCTGACCGGGCGCGATCCGGAGTGGAGTGCGCGGTGATCGTCGAGGTGGTGCGGGCGAGTTTGAAGGTGTTGCCGCCGAGGATCGCGGGGCGGGTGGCGTTCGAGTTGTGGCGGCGGCCGTTGGCGCGGGGCAAGGTGCGGACGGTTGAGCGCGCGGTGAACGAGGCGGCGAAGACCCGAGTGGTCGACGGGGTAGTGACGTACGCGTGGGGTGATGGCGAGCGGCCGGTCCTGCTGGTGCATGGCTGGCGGTCGCGGGCTTCGCGGTACTACGCGTTCGTCGAGCGGTTGGTCGAGCTCGGCTACAGCCCCGTCTCGTACGACGCTCCCGGGCACGGCGACACCATGCTCAAGGCGGGCACGATCCTCGATCACCAGCGGATCATCAACAAGCTGGCCGACGAGTACGGGACCTTCGAGGGCGTGATCGCGCACTCGCTCGGCGTCCCGTTCGTCCTGTACGCGCTCCGCGAGGGGGTGCGGGCCAAGCGGGTAGTGACGATCAGCGGGCCGGCCGAGTTCGGGTATCTGGTCGATGCGTTCTGCCGCGAGCTCGAACTCGATGCCAAGGTCAACGCCGAGCTGAGGAAGGCGATCGAGCGCGGGCTGTTCGAGGGCGACGAGACGATCTGGACGAAGTACTCGGTATCGGAAGGCGCGACGGAGCTACTGGCGATCCACAACGACGAGGACGAGGTGGTCGATCCGGGTCAAGCGCCGATCCTGCTCGAGAGATACGGAGCGAAGGCGCACTTCCTGCAGACGAACGGCCTCGGCCACCGCCAGATCATGGTTGATCCAGAGGTCGTCACCGAGGCCGTCGCCTTCGTCCAGGACGAGCAGAGTGTGCAGGACTCAGATGTCGCGGAACGTCTCGATCTGGGCGCCTAGCGAGTTGAGCCGGGCGGCGAGTTCCTCGTAGCCGCGGTTGATCACGTAGACCGAGCGCAGCACCGACGTACCCTTCGCCGCCATCATCGCGATCAGCGTGACGACCGCCGGCCGCAGCGCCGGCGGGCACATGATCTCGGCGCCGGAGAAGTGCGTCGGGCCCTCGACCATCACCCGGTGCGGGTCGAGCAGCTTGACCCGGCCGCCGAGCTTGTTCAGGTCGGTCAGGTAGATCGCGCGGTTCTCGTAGACCCAGTCGTGGATCAGCGTCTGCCCGGTCGCCGTGGCCGCGATCACCGCGAAGAACGGCAGGTTGTCGATGTTCAGGCCCGGGAACGGCATCGGGTGGATCTTGTCGATCGGCGCGTGCAGCGTTGATGGCCGGGTGGTCAGGTCGACCAGCCGGGTCCGGCCGTTCTCGGCCAGGTACTCGTCGCTGCGGCTGTAGTCGAAGCCCATCTCCTCCAGCAGCGCCAGCTCGATCTCGAGGAACTCGATCGGCGCCCGCCGGATGGTGATCTCCGAGCTGGTCACGATCGCCGCGGTGAGCAGGCTCATCGCCTCGATCGGGTCCTCGGACGGCGCGTAGTCGACGTCGACGTCGATGTCCGGGGTGCCGTGCACGGTCAGCGTGGTCGAGCCGACGCCGTCGATCTTCACGCCGAGCAGGTCGAGGTAGAAGCACAGGTCCTGGACCATGTAGTTCGACGACGCGTTGCGGATCACCGTGACGCCGTCGTACCGGGCGGCGGCCATGATGGCGTTCTCGGTCACGGTGTCGCCGCGCTCGGTCAGGACGATCGGCTTGCCCGGCGTGATCGCCCGGTTGACCAGCGCGTGGTACTCCCCCGCGGTCGCCTTGATCTCCAGGCCGAACGGGCGCAGCGCCGACATGTGCGGCTCGACGGTCCGGGTGCCGAGGTCGCAGCCACCGGCGTACGGCAGGGCGAAGGTGTCCTCGCGGTGCAGCAACGGGCCGAGGAACATGATGATGCTGCGGGTCCGGCGGGCCGCCTCGGCGTCCATCCCGGCCAGGTCGAGGTGCGCCGGCGGCACGATCTCCAGGTCGCCGGCGTCGTTCAGCCAGGTCGTCTTCACGCCGATCGAGTTCAGTACTTCGAGCAGCCGGTTGACCTCCTCGATCCGCGCGACCTTGCGCAGCGTCGTGCGGCCCTTATTCAAAAGACTGGCGCAGAGCAGCGCCACACCGGCGTTCTTGGACGACTTCACGTCGATGGATCCGGACAGCCGGCGTCCACCGACGACACGGAGGTGGACCGGACCGCCACCGAGAGAGACAATCTCGGAGTCGAGTGCCTCGCCGATCCGGGCGAGCATCTCGAGAGTGAGGTTCTGATGACCCTTTTCGATCCGGTTCACCGCACTTTGACTGGTGCCCAGCACGTCGGCGAGCTGGGTCTGCGTCCAGCCACGGTGCTTGCGGGCGTCCCGGATGAGATTGCCGATCCGGCTCAGGTAGTCATCAGTCATGCGCCGGACCTTATCTCACATGTGAGATACCCCTGCACCGACCCGCCGCTCACAGCGTAGCCAACGTCACGACGCACCGCCCGCCAACCCCCGGTGCGTCCCCCGCGTCATAGTCTTAGCCATTCCGACCGCCCGGAGAGGAACACCAGTGTCCCGTCAGCGAGGTAGCTCGAACGATGGAGGTGTTCAGGTGCGTGCATCGCGGCGCTTGAGGAGCGTCCTCGATGCGGAGCATCGTGGATGCTGCTCAAGTGTCGCGAGGTGCGCGCCTGGGCGCCTCCAGCGTCGAGCTACCTCGCTGACGGGACACTAAGATGCCCGACGACGTTCACACCGCGGGTGTGACCGAGTTCGAGGCGGAGTCCTGGCCGCTGGAGGCAGCGGCCGAAGGCCTGCACCAAGTGATCGACGGTTTCCAGAACGGTGACACCCGGCCGCTGGTGATCGGTGACGGCGACCAGCCGGTGCTGGTCGTGCTGGCGATCGCCGATCTCGCCGACTTCCGGGCCCGGATCGCCGAACTGCTGGGCAACCCGGTCGACGCCGGCTGGTTGCGCTACTACCTCCGCTCCACCTTCGACATGAGCTCCGAGACCCTCGTCGAGCAGCTCGGGGTGGACGCCGACCACGGCCTGTCCTCCCTGGCCAGCCAGGTCAACGTCGAGCAGGCCGCGCTGCTGCTGCCCGACCACCTGCGACGGACCGAGGCCGGCGGCAACCCGCTGATGCTGATCGGCGACGGGATGCTCGCCACCGCGGCCCTGATCGCGTTCCCCGCGTTCTCGGTGCTGCTCGCGATGGAGAGCGACGGCAAGACCGAGGACGACTCCTGCGCGCACGACGAGGAGGAGAAGCCGACCACCCCGCTCGAGGTGCTGGCCGAGCGGCTCGGGCCGATCTCCACCCAGCTCGTCGCGCGGATCAACGCAGGACGCGAGCCGGGACTCCCGAAGTACGACCTGCACTTCGAGGACGACCTGGTCGAGCACCTGCGCGACCTGGAGAACCGGGCCCAGGCGGCTCCGGGCGGCGGCGCGTACGACGAGCTGAACGACCTGCTGCACTCGTTCGACCAGATGCGCAGCGGCGAGCTCGCCGAGGAAGAGGACGAGTACGAGGACGACGGGACCGAGGCGCCGTACATCGAGGTGAACGATCTGCCGGCCGCGTTCCCCGAGGTCCGGGACGCGTTCCGCTCGGGCGCCGACGACCCGTACCTGATCGGCATCGGCGGCAGCCCGCTGGCCGGCCTGATCTCCTACGACCTGTACGAGATGCTGCAGAAGGTCTCGGTCGAGATGGACGGTACCGACGAGGCGCCGGTCCTGCCGCTGCCCGCGCCGCTGTGGGACGACGGCCCGGAGATCGTGCCGTTCGACGCCGCCGTCGCGGTCTGCCCGGCCGTCGTCGAGGACATCTCGAACGGCGACGCGTCGATGCTGTTCGTCGCCGACGACGAGACGGGCGAGCCCGAGATGGTGCTCGCCCCGCTCGTCTGGCTGTGGGCCTACGTCGACTACCTCGAACTCGAGCCGACCGAGGTCTGAGGACCTGTACTACGTCCCGCCGGCCTTCAGGCCGGCGGGAACCTCTTGTCCCACTCCTGCAGCGTGACGACCTCGTAGACGTCGGCCGCGGTGTAGGGGTCGTTGGCGATGATCTCGCGGACCTCCGCCTCGTCGGCGACGTCGTAGATCAGCAGGGCGCCGCTCGCGTCGGCGAACGGTCCGGCGGCGTGCAGCTTGCCCGCGGCGTACAGCTCGGCGAGGTACTCGCGGTGGGTCGGCATCACCTCCAGCCGGCGGGCCGGGTCGGTGAACTTCAGCTGGAGCGCGAAAAGGGCCATGACCTCAACCCTACTCAGGGAGGTCACGGCCCGCTCGCCATCTCAACGTTGGTGCGGGAAGGGAGTCACGAGCCGCCACAGCGGCTGGTTCAGGTCGGACCCTAAAGTCGACGGTGATCGCCCTTCCCGCTCGGTTATTTTGACCACCGGATCAGCCGGATGCAAGAGGTTGGTTAAGGCGATTTGCAGCGGTCAGTCTCGTCAGGTAACCCTTCGTGATCGACCCCCCGGCGGCGTTGATGAGAGCGCTTACACACTCGTACAGTCCGTTACGCCGTTCAGATGTCAAGACCCGATGACCAGAATAAGAACTCAGCAGATCGAGGTACTCCGCGGCCGAATAGCGCTGTTCCCACTCGTACTGACGGACGACGACCGGCCCGAACCGCCCACTCGCGTCGATCTCGACGGTGTCCTCCTGCGGCACTTCGTCCGCCGTGAGCATCTCGACCTCGACCGGATCGTCGGTGAAGCGCCGATAGCAGTCCTGTACGTCGATCCAGAACTGTTCGGAGCCACCGGCGATGTGATGCGTCGAGACGATCGCGAGCAGCCCACCCGGCCGAAGCGCGTCGGCCGACTTCGGCACCCGGACGACCGGGTCGATCCAGTGGAACGCCGTCGCCGACAGCACCAGGTCGAACTTCTCGGCCGGCAACGGCCAGCTCTCGAAGGCGGCCGTGATCACCTCGAGTTCCGGCAGCTTCGTCCGCGCCACCCGGCCGAGCTCCGGGCTCAGCTCGACCGCCTTCACCGACCAGCCACGCTCCAGCATCGGCTTGGTCGCCTGACCGGTCCCACAGCCGATCTCCAGCACCCGCGGCCGCTGCGGCTCCTGCAGCAGGGTGGCGATGTCGTCGTACAGGCGAGGTGGGTACGTCGGCCGGACCCGGTCGTAGAGTTCCGCGTCCTCCCCGAACGTCTGGCGCAAGCTCTCCCGGCTCATTGCTGAAGGCTAGTGCGCCGTGTCGGGAGTAGCGCAACTGAACTTCCGACACGGCGCACTAGCACCCGACGTACGGAGAGGTGAGAGGTCAGTCCAGAGCCGCGCGGCCTGCTTCGAGGCGGGCGACCGGGATGCGGAAGGGCGAGCAGGAGACGTAGTCGAGCCCGGCCTCGTGGAAGAAGTGGATGCTGTCCGGGTCGCCGCCGTGCTCACCGCAGATGCCGAGCTTCAGGTCGGGGCGGGTCGTCCGGCCGCGCTCGGCGCCCATCTTGACCAGCGCGCCGACGCCTTCGCGGTCGATCGACTCGAACGGCGAGACCGCGAAGATGCCCTTCTCCAGGTACGTCGAGAAGAACGAGCCCTCGACGTCGTCACGGCTGAAGCCCCACGTCATCTGGGTCAGATCGTTCGTACCGAAGGAGAAGAACTCGGCTGCCTCCGCGATCTGCTCCGCCGTCACCGCCGCCCGGGGCAGCTCGATCATGGTGCCGATCGGTGTCGACCACTCGACGCCCTCGGCCGCGGCGACCTCGGTCAGCACCGCCTCGACCTCGTCGCGGCTGAACTGCAGCTCCTGGACCGCGGCGACCAGCGGGATCATGATCTCCGGCCGCGGATCCTTGCCGGCCTTCTTCAGCTCGGCGGCCGCCGACGCGATCGCCCGGACCTGCATCTTGAACAGACCGGGGATCACCAGCCCGAGCCGTACGCCGCGCAGACCCAGCATCGGGTTCTGCTCGTGCAGCCGCTCGACCGCGGTGAGCAGGAGGGCGTCGCGTCCCGGGTCCTCGCCGCGCTCCTTCGCCAGCGCGACCTTGACGGCCAGCTCGGTCAGCGGCGGCAGGAACTCGTGCAGCGGCGGGTCGATCAACCGGATCGTCACCGGCAGCCCGTCCATCGCGTCCAGCAGCTCGAGGAAGTCCTTACGCTGAAGGGGTTCCAGTACTGCGAGCGCCGCGTCGCTCTCCTCCGCCGAGTCCGCCAGGATCAGCCGCTCGACGGCCTCCCGGCGCTCACCCAGGAACATGTGCTCGGTCCGGCACAGACCGATGCCCTGGGCACCGAACCGGCGAGCCCGGGCCGCGTCCTCGGCGGTGTCGGCATTCGTCCGTACGTCGAGACGCCGGGTCTCATCGGCATGCGTGATCAGCCGGTCCACGGCCGCGACGAGCTCGTCGCCGGCGTCGGCCGCGAGCGTGCCCTCGAAGTACTGGACGACCGGCGACGGCACGACCGGTACCTCGCCGAGGAACACCTGACCGGTGGTGCCGTCGATCGAGATCATGTCGCCCTCGGCGATCGTCTTGCCGTTGACCTTGATCGAGCGCGCGGCGACGTCGACCTCGAGCTCGTCGGCGCCGCAGACACAGGTCTTTCCCATGCCCCGGGCAACGACTGCCGCGTGCGACGTCTTGCCGCCGCGGCTGGTCAGGATGCCCTGGGCGGCGATCATGCCGTGCAGGTCGTCAGGATTCGTCTCCCGGCGGACGAGGATGACCTTCTCGCCCCGGTCGGCGGCCTCGACAGCGGCGGCGGAGGTGAAGACCACCTTGCCAGAAGCGGCACCCGGCGAGGCGCCGATCGCCTTGGTGAGCAGGTCGGTGGCCGCGTCGCCGTCGAAGCGCGGGAACATCAGCTGGGCCAGCTGCGCGCCCTTCACCCGGCGCAGCGCCTCGTCGGTGTCGATCACGCCTTCGTCGACCAGGCTGGTCGCGATCCGGAAGGCCGCGCCGGCGGTCCGCTTGCCGACCCGCGTCTGCAGCATCCACAGCTTGCCGCGCTCGACGGTGAACTCGATGTCGCACAGGTCGCGGTAGTGGCCCTCGAGCTTGGCCATGATCGTCATCAGTTCGTCGTACGACGCCTTGTCGATCTGCTCCAGATCGGCCAGCGGGACCGTGTTGCGGATGCCGGCGACGACGTCCTCGCCCTGGGCGTTCTGCAGGTAGTCGCCGTACACGCCGGGCTGGCCGCTCGACGGGTCCCGGGTGAACGCGACCCCCGTCCCGGAGTCCATCCCGAGGTTGCCGAAGACCATCGAGCAGATGTTCACCGCCGTGCCGAGGTCGGTGGCGATCCGCTCCTGGCGGCGGTACAGGATCGCGCGCTCGGAGTTCCAGGAGCCGAAGACGGCCTCGATCGCGAGGTCCATCTGCGCCCGCGGGTCCTGCGGGAACTCGCGGCCGGTGTGCTCGTGCACGGCCGCCTTGAAGGTCTGTACCAGCGCCTTGAGGTCGTCGGCGTCCAGGTCGAGGTCGTTCTTGGTGCCCTTGGCCTGCTTGGCCGCCTCGATCGCGTCCTCGAAGATGTCGCCTTCCATCCCGAGCACGGTCTTGCCGAACATCTGGATCAGCCGCCGGTAGGCGTCCCAGGCGAACCGCGGGTTGCCGGAGTGGTGCGCGAGACCGTTCACCGAGTCGTCGTTGAGGCCGACGTTGAGCACCGTCTCCATCATGCCGGGCATCGACACGGCCGCCCCGGAACGGACCGAGACGAGCAGCGGGTCGTCGGCCTGGCCGAGCTTCTTGCCCATCTTCTGCTCGAGCTCGGCGACGTGGTGGTCGATCTCGTCGGCCAGCTCCGGCGGTACCGAACCGGTCTTCAGGAAGACCTTGCAGGCATCGGCGGTGATGGTGAAGCCGGGCGGTACCGGCAGACCCAGATTGGTCATCTCGGCGAGGTTGGCCCCCTTGCCGCCGAGAAGCTGCTTCATGGATTTGTTGCCTTCGGCAAAGTCGTAGACGAGTTTCGGCACGGTGGCTCCCTGAGGTGTGGGCCCGAGATTGGACGGCGACTTGTCGCGGCGTGGTGACCGCTGGCCCGACGACTCCAATGGCGACGGCGTCTTTTCAGAGTAAGCCAGAAAACCAGTCCAGTTGAACACTGGTCTCACGTTGAGACGGGTGATGCTGCCCACATCCATCGGCCGGAAAACCCTTGCCACGTTGACAACGCAGGACAACGGCGGGTTTTTCCGAGGAAAAGCGAAAGCAGGCGCATACCCGCCTTCGGTGCTGGGTACAGGCCTGCCTTCGAGGTGTTCTTAGAGGTCGATGGTGACCTTGCCGGCCACGTGCCGCTCGGCCTGCAGCCCGACCGCGGCGCGGATCTGCTCGACCGGAAAGCTCTTAGCGATCGGCACCCGGAGCTGACCTGCCGCTACCAGTTCGGCGATCTCTTCGACGGCGGCCCGGGTCGTGTTGGCGCCGTTCGCCGGGGTGATCCCGTCGATCTGAGCAGCGATGGTGGTGATGCGCTCGTCCGGTACGCCGAGTTCGCGCGCCGCCTGCACTGTGTCCGTTCCGTGCAGGTCCATGGCTGCGGTGATGCCTTGGGGGACCAGCGCCCGGACACGGTCCACCAGACCATCGCCGTACGCGACTGGCTCGGCTCCTAATGCACGCAGGGCATCGGCGGAGGTCGCCGAGCCCGTACCGATCACTCGGGCACCGGCAAGCCTTGCGAGCTGGACGGCGAACACACCTACTCCGCCGCCCGCGCCGCCGATGAGCACCGTGTCGCCCGGACCGGGGTTGATCACAGCGAGAGCCGCGGCCGCCGTACGGCCCGCAATGGCGAGCGTGGCAGCGGTGCGATCGTCGACGCCGTCCGGGGTGTGGATCGCTTCGCCGCCTTGAGCGATGGCACCCACCTCGTCCACAACAACGTAGTCGGCGACCGCGCGGGACAGGGCGCCGCCGAACACCCGGTCGCCGACAGCGAACTCGCTGACGCCGTCACCGACCTGATCAACCACGCCCGCATAGTCAGTGCCGAACCCGCAGGGCAGGCTCAAGCCGAATCGCGCGGCGGTCTCGGCGTCGGAGGTCATGAACCAGTCCATCGGGTTCAGGCCGGCCGCAGTGACCCGCACGCGGATCCGTCCTGCTCCGGCCTGCGGCACGGGCACCTCGCGGATGATCAGAGCCTCCGGTCCACCGAACGACTCGAACTGGACCGCCCGGCTCATGCTCGCTTCTCTCATGCTCGTCTCTCTCCTGCAGCTGGCCTCATAAACGGAGTATGCTCCGTTTCTATATCCAAGCTAGCATAAGTGGAGCGTGATCCGTTTTGGCTGCCGCCGAGAGCCGTCGACCGCGGGCCGACGCGACCCGCAACCGCCAGCAGCTGCTGGACGTGGCGACCCGGATGTTCGCCGCAGCGGAGACCGAGCCGTCCATGCGGGCGATCGCTGTGGAAGCCGGGGTCGGCATCGCCACTCTGTACCGGCACTTCCCCACCCGTGAGTCGCTCGTCGACGCGGTCTACCGAGACCAGGTCTCCCGACTGACCACCGGCGCCCGCGAGCTACTCACTCAACTGGACCCAGCCACAGCCCTGCGCCGCTGGATGGACCTCTTCGGAGACTGGATCGCCACCAAGAACGGCATGATCGACACCCTCGTCACGATGATCGAATCGGGCGATCTCCCCCACGCCGACACCCGCGCCGAACTCCTGGCCGCCATCGACCACCTCCTCGAAGCCGGTCGCGCCACCGGCCAACTCCGCCCCGACGTCCCCGCCACCGACATCGCCGCCACCCTCATCGGTATCTTCACCGTCGCCGGCTCCCCCGACCAGCAACCAATGGCGGCCCGCCTCCTGGACCTCCTGCTGACCGGCCTCCGCCCTGCGACGCCTGACCGACTTCGAGCTGCGCCCGACCGACCTCTCGCTGCGCCCGACCGACCTGAGATCGTCTGCATCTGCGGCTCGATCCGATTCGCCGACGAGATGCAGGCGGCGAACCGCGCCCTGACCATCGCAGGCGCCATCGTCCTCGCCCCAGCCGTCTCCGCGCGCCCCGACGATCCCCTCACCCCCGAACAGAAGACCGCCCTGGGCGCCCTCCACCTCCGCAAGATCGACCTGGCCGACCGCGTCCTGGTGGTCAACCCCGGCGGCTACCTCGGCGAATCCACCACCAGAGAAATCGCCCACGCCCGAACCACCGGCAAACCGATCTCCTTCACCGACCCGCCGGAGTGCTAGTGTTTTTGCCGCAGGCGCGGGGTTCGAACCCGGTCGTAGGGCGCAACGGCACAGCAGCCGAAAGGGCAAGGCCCACCTACTTCACCACCGAAGAGGGAGCGCCATGCCCAAGCTGGAAACGTACAAGAAGCAGGCGAAACTGCTCGTCCGCTGGCACCGCGAAGGCAACTTCTCGATCGGCGGCCGCATCCGGCAACTCGCCCGCTATCGCACCCTGTCCGACCGCGAAGCACTCGCCCTGAAGTTCCCCCTCACCGAAGCCCAAGAAATCATCGCCCTGGAAGCCGGCCACGCCACCTGGGCCGAACTCAAGGCGAGCACGGAAGCCGCGCCCACCAACGCACAACCGGCTCCCCAGCACCCGACGCCCGCAAGCGCCAAACCGGTCCTGTACGTCGCCGACGTAACTGCCTCGGCCACCTTCTACCGTAACCAACTCGGCTTCCAAACCGACTTCCTCCACGGCAACCCACCGTTCTACGGCTCGGTCTCCCGCAACGGCGCAACTCTGCACCTGAAGCAAGTACACGAGCCGGTCTTCACCCCCGGCGCCGCGGCCCGGGAAGGCCTGATCATGGCGTTCATCAACACACCGAACGTCCGCGACCTCTACACCGAATACCTGGCCGCCAACGCCGACATCACCCAAAAGCTCACCAAACAAGCCTGGGGCGGCACCGACTTCATCCTCCGCGACCCAGACGGCAACGCAATAGCCTTCGCCGGCTGACCCTCGACGCGACCGAGGATCAGACAGTCCATCACCGCACATCCCTACGTCGCGGCACCGCGCCAACCACACGCGGTGCCGCGACCATCCTCTTTGTTCTTTGCTAGAGGCGGCGGCGGGTTCTCAGGTAGTCGCCTACTACGGCTGCGCCTAGGCCGTCTGGGTCGGGGGCTAGGACTCGGCCGCCGCTGCGGCGGGCCAAGAGGTCTACGAATTGGTTCAGGCGGGGGTCGTCGCCAAGGCGGAAGATGGAGACGGTGGCGCCCAGTTTGGCTAGGCGGTCTACTTCGAAGATGGTTTTGCGGAGGGTTGCTGGGCGGGGTGGGTAGTCGAACTCCGCCGTGCCGTCTGGTTCCAGGTGGGCTGTTGGTTCTCCGTCGGTGACCATCAGGACTACGGGTTGGGCGTCGGGGTGGCGGCGTAGGTGGCGGCCGGCTAGCAGGAGGGCGTGGTGGGCGTTGGTGCCTTGTTCCCAGGTCCCTTCCATGCCGATCAGCTGCGGTAGTTCCACGACCCCGGCGTACCGGCCGAAGGTGATCAGTTGGAGGGCGTCGTTGCGGTAGCGGGTGGAGATCAGTTGGTGCAAGGCGAGGGCTGTTCGCTTCATCGGTAGCCAGCGGCCTTCCTGGACCATCGACCAGGAGGTGTCCACCAGCAGCGCGACGGCAGCCCGGGCGCGGTGTTCTGTTTCGGCGATTTCGACGTCGGCTACGTCCAGCCGCACCGAGCCGTCACGTGAGGCGGTTCGCAGTACTGCGTTGCGCACCGTGCGAGGTACATCCCACGGCTGGGTGTCGCCGAACTGCCACGGCCGGCTGGACCCACTCAGCTCGCCGGCCGCTCCAGCCGACGCCGCGTCGCGTTCGCCGGACTGGCCGCGGGCGGTTCGCAGTACGTCGGCAAGCGCCGTCTGCCCGAGTTGCCGCAACGCCTTCGGAGACAACTGCAACGTGCCGTCAGGCGCACGCTCCAGCAGCCCCTGGTTGCGCAGCTCCCGCTCGAGCTCCGACAACCGCCGCGCGTCGACCGTCGCCTCGTCACCCAACTGCCGAGTCAGCGCATCGAGATCGATGTCCTCCAACCGAGCCCCCGGATACGACTGCGCCAACTGCTCCGCCAGCGCATCCAGCTCGGCCAGATCCGACATCGCCCGAGCGCCCTCGGCCAACCCGAGCGGGTCCTCACCACTCATCCGCTCAGACCCCGACCAGTCCTCGCCCGGCCTCAACGCCTGCAACTGCGCATCGAGATTCGCCAACTGCTGCGACAACTGCGCATTCCCAAAAGCCTGCTGCGAAAGCTCCGCCAACTCAGCCCGCTGCTCCGGCGTCATCGAGTTCAGCATCCGCTGCGCGGCCGCCGCCCGAGCCGCCAGTACGTCGATCAGCTCATCCACATTCCGCGGATTCTCCGGAAAGAACTCGCCATGCTTGGCCATGAACTCACCAAACAGCGAGTCGATCTCCGGATGCCCCTGCGCATGCGCAGCAAGCAGCGCATTGAGATCGGACAGCATCTCGTTGATCCGCTCGACATCCTCCGGCGTCGTGTTCTGCAGGGCCTCCTTCATCCCCTCGAACCGCGACCCCAGCAGCTCACGACCGAGCAACTCCCGAATCTCCGAGTACTTCTGCCGCGCCTCACTCGACTGCCAGTCATAGTCAGCCAACTCCCGCACCGCCGCGGCAGTCCCAGACGGCAGCGCATCCAACTGCATCTCACGGAACCGCGCATCGTCCGACGGGTTCGGGAACAGATCATGCCGCTCAGCCTCAAGCGCCTCGTCCAGCAGTCGCTGTACGTCGCGCAGCGTCCCGTCGAGGTTGTGCCGCCGCTGGATCTCACGCCGCCGCTCCCACAGCCGGCGAGTCAGATCGTCCAGCCCTTGCGTGTTGCGAGTGCCGCGCCGGAGCAACTCCTCCAGCGCGGACCTCGGTGACGAGCCGCCCATCACGTCGCGGCCGAGCTCGTCCAACGCGTCCCGCAGATCCACCGGCGGGGCGAGCGGGTCAGGACCGTCGTGCCACGGCCCGTACGACCAGCCTTCCGGTAGTTGCGACATGTCAGGCTCCGTAGACGGTCGTGTCGTCGTCGGCGTCCTTGGCCAATCGCTTGGACAGGTAGAGCGCCTCCAGCGCCAGCTCGACCGCCGCCGCGATTCGGCCAGGTGAGTCGTCGGGCGAGACCCCGGCACGCGCCGCCACGTCGTGCAGTACCGGCAGCTCGGGCAGAGCGGACAGTACGTCGCGACCCGGGATCCGCTCGCCGGTCGTCACCATGTGGCCTTCGGCAACGGCATCCGCCAGAGGGGTCAAATCAAGACCGGCGAAGCGCTCACGAGCGGTGTCGGCAACGGACCGACGCAGCAGGTACTCGAGCAGCTCCGTCTCGCGCCCTTCCTCACCTGGCTCGAACTCCAGCTTCCCCCGCAGTACCGCGGGAACAGCCTCGAGATCGACCGGCCGGGCGACAGCCGGTTCCTCACCCGTGATCGCGGAACGCCGAAGCGCAGCAGCCGCAACCGTCTCGGCCGCGGCGACCGCAAAGCGCGCAGAAACACCCGAGCGCTGATCGATAGCCGTCGACTCCCGCAGGTGCCGGACGAACCGGGCCAGTACTTCGAGCAGCGGCTCGCCCACCTCGGCGGTGAGATGCGATTCCTGCCGTACGACGTCCACCTCGGCGTCGATGTCGAGCGGGTAGTGCGTCCGCACCTCCGCACCGAACCGGTCCTTCAACGGCGTGATGATCCGGCCGCGGTTGGTGTAGTCCTCGGGGTTGGCCGTTGCCACCAGCAACACGTCGAGCGGCAGCCGCAGGGTGTACCCGCGGACCTGGATGTCGCGCTCCTCCATCACGTTGAGCAGCGCGACCTGGATCCGCTCGGCCAGGTCCGGCAGCTCGTTGATCGCGACGATGCCGCGGTGCGCACGCGGTACGAGTCCGAAGTGGATCGTCTCGGGGTCACCGAGGCTGCGGCCCTCGGCGACCTTGACCGGGTCGACGTCGCCGATCAGGTCGCCCACCGAGGTGTCGGGGGTCGCGAGCTTCTCGGCGTACCGGAGGCTGCGGTGCAGCCAGGCGACCGGCAGGTCGTCACCGAGCTCGGTGGCGCGGCGCTTGGACGCGGGCGTGATCGGGTCGAGCGGGTGCTCGGGCAGCTCGGCTCCCTCGATCACCGGGGTCCACTCGTCGAGCAGGCCGATCAGGGTACGGAGCAGGCGGGTCTTGCCTTGTCCTCGTTCGCCGAGGAGTACTACGTCGTGCCCCGCGATGAGGGCGCGTTCGAGCTGGGGAATCACGGTGCGGGAGAAGCCGACGATGCCGGGCCAGGGGTTGCGGCCCGCGCGCAACTCTGTCAGCAGGTTGTCGCGGAGCTCGGCCTTGATCGAACGGGGGACGAATCCGGCGGCGCGCAGCTCGCCGGCCTTACGGGGAAGCTCAACAGGTGCACTGGTCACTCAGACGACGTTAGCTCGCTCTTGCCAAGCACGCCCGCGATATCTCGTCCCGACCGACAGGACATAGTCCCCAAACTGCGGCAGCGCGCCGTTCCCGTGAGCGTGACGCCCGGCCGAGATGCCGACTATGTCCTGTCGGTCGGGACAGACCGCGGAGTGACCCGTCCCGAGTTGAACAAGTATGTCGGGGTGAAGGTGACCGTGGTCCAGGGTTGGTCGGGTGCACTGCGGGTGACGAAGTGGTTGCCGTCGGCGGGGGTGGTCGGGTAGAGGTCGTACTCGACGACGGGCTCCTCGGCGAAGGCCAGCCGATCACCGGTGGCCTGGGAGGTGAGGACGAGGCGGTCGTCGCGGCGGACGACCTCCATCCGGACGCTTGCTCGCTCGTAGACGCCAACATGCGCCTCACCTGCGGAAACACCCTCGATCGGCTCCGGCGGGAGCGGTACGGCGGCGCCCACGTAGTGCGTGAAGACCTCGGAGACCAGCTGGTCGAAGAGAGCCGGCGCGTTGGCCGAGTTGGTCAGCAGGCAGACGGCTAGGCGGGCCTCTGGGTCGATGCGGAGGAAGGCGAGTTGGCCGACGGTCGTGCCGTCGTGGCCGAAGAGTTTGCGGCCGGACCAGTCGTAGAGCCGCCACGCTTGGCCGACCGCCTCGAAGCCGCCGGCCGCACCGGGGACGGCGACCTGGGGATCGCGCATCTCGGCATAGCCATCGAGGTGGAGTTCGGCGAAGGTCAGTAGGTCGGCCGCGCTCTGGGTGATCAGGCCGGCGGCGCCGATGCTGCGGGGCAGGTTCCAGGTTTTCACCGGTACGCCGTCCGCGGTATGGCCGAGCGCGTTGCGGTGCAGGATGGCCTGCTCGGGCAGCGTCGTCGTCTGGGTCAGGCCGAGTGGCTCGATCAGCCGGGCGTGCAGGGATTCGTCCCAGCTGCGGTTGTCCAGGACCTCGATCAGGCGGCCGAGCAGGACGAATCCGGCGTTGCAGTAGGAGTACGCCGTACCGGGTTCGAACAGCTGATCCGCGTCCCCCAGCAAAGCGACGTACCGCTCGACGCAGTCGTCGCCGCGGCCCGTGTCGGTGAACAGATCGCCGTCGATACCGCTCTGGTGCGTAAGCAGATGGCGGACGGTGATCCGGCCGTCGACCGGCGCCTCGGGCAGCACCTTCACGACCGCGTCATCGAGCGAGAGCTTGCCCTCAGCAACCAATTGCGCGATCAGGGTCGCGGTCCAGGTCTTGGTGATCGACCCGACCTGGAAGAGCGAGCCGGCCGTGACCTCGACACCGGTCGCGTGGTTCAGGACGCCGTACGGCGTGATGCTCTGCTCACCGTCGGCCCAGATCCCGAGCACCGCGCCCGGTACCGCGGCCCCGGCGGCCAACTCTTCCAGGCGGGAACTCCAGTCAGGCATGCGGCCAAACCTACTTGGCCTTCGTGACCTCTTCGAGCGCGGCCCGGACGTCTGCCCAGGCAGCCGTTTCGTCGAGGCCGAGGCCGGTCAGGACCTCCGTGGCGACGCTGGCCGAGTCGCGGTAGAAGGCCAGCAGGAGATGCTCGGTACCGACGTAGTTGTGGCCGAGCACGAGCGCTTCGGCGACCGCGCCCTGGAGCACATGCGCGGCCTTCCGCGTGTACGGCGGATTCTCGGCCGACAACGCGGCCTCGACATCCTTCGACGGGCCCTTGGCGGGACTCAGCGGTGCAACAGCCTCGGCGACCGCCTCCTCGGCGATGCCACGAGCAACGAGGACGCGAGTGGCCAGCGCTTCCGGCTGGCTGTACAAGGCGAGCAGCAGGTGCTCGGTACCGACGAACGGGTGGTTGAGGCCGCGGGCAACATCCTTCGCGGCATCCAGCACTGCCTTGGTCCGCGGCGTGTAGTGCCCGAGAACCGCCTCAGCGGTCCAGGAGTCGGCGAAGCGCTTGTGCGCGGCCTGCTTGCTCACGCCGAGTACGGCGCTGATCTCGACCCAGGACTTGCCGGCGCCACGGGCGCGATCGACGAAGTACCCGAGGGCGGCGTCGCTGGTGCTGGTCAGTTCGTTGATCGTGCCGGCGGCGGCGCCGAGCTGGTCGAGGACGTCGTCGGAGCCGGCGTCCTCGCGGATCGTGTCGATGAGTTGCTGAAGGTTCGGCCCAGGAGTCATGCGTCAACGCTAGGTTGACTTTCATACTGCGTCAACCCCGGGTTGACCACCCCACCGATGCCAGACCCCACTTTGTGCTCCGCCTGGGCGTTTTGGCCGGCTTCAGATGCTCACGTCGTGCACAAAGTGCACCCATCGCCCCATCGGCCCACCGCCCCTCCGCCCCGGGGTGGTGGGTGGGTGGCTACCGTGCTGGGGTGCAGGCATTGGGTGATGTGATCAAGCCAGGTCTACGGGTGCTGTTCTGTGGGATCAACCCGGGGCTGGTGTCGGCTCAGACGGGGCATCACTTCGCGAGGCCGGGGAACAGGTTTTGGCCGGCGTTGCATTTGGCTGGGTTTACGCCTCGGCAGCTTCGGCCGGATGAGCAGGGCGAGCTGCTGAGGTTGGGGCTGGGGATTACGAATGTGGTGGACAAGCCTTCGGCTCGGGCTGATGAGTTGACGAAGGCTGAGTTGGTTGCTGGAGGTGAGAACTTGGTGCGGAAGGTGCTCGCCTACCAGCCTCGATGGTTGGCGGTGGTGGGGGTTACGGCTTACCGGGATGCGTTTGGCGAGCGCAAGGCGGGGATGGGTGAGCAGAGCAGAAGAATCGGGGAGACCCGGGTTTGGATTCTGCCTAATCCGAGTGGGCTGAATGCGCATTACACGTTGCCCAAGCTTGCGGCCGCCTACGCTGAGTTGGAGAAGGTCAGCGCCGGCGGCCGGTAGTACAAGAGGGTTTCAGGCGAGGGCCTTGCGCAACGTGGTGATGGCTAGGTTGATGGCGGTTTCAGCGGCGTGGGTGTCGCGGAGAGCGTCGACCATCACGAAGTCGTGGATGATGCCGCCAAGCCGGACGGCCGTGACCTCGACGCCGGCCTCGCGGAGCTTGGCGGCGTACGCCTCGCCTTCGTCCCGCAGTACGTCCGCCTCGCCGGTGATCACGAGCGCCTGGGGCAGGCCGCGGAGCTGTTCGAGGGTAGCCCGAAGCGGGGACGCGGTGATCTCGTTCCGCTGTGCCTCGTCGGTCGTGTACTGATCCCAGAACCACTTCATCCCGTCCCGCTGCAGGAAGTAGCCCACGGCAAATTCCTTGTACGACGCCGTGTCGAACGACGCGTCCGTGACCGGGTAGAACAACACCTGCTGGGTGAACCGCACGTCACCCCGCTCCTTCGCCAGCAACGTCACGGCCGCGGTCATGTTGCCGCCGACCGAGTCGCCCGCGATCGCCAGCCTGCTCGCATCCAGCGAGTGATCCTTGCCCGCAGCAACGATCCAGCGCGCCACCGCGTAGTTCTGCTCCAGCGCGACCGGGTACCGCGCCTCCGGCGACAGGTCGTACTCCGGGAAGACCAGCGCCGCCCCTGCCCCGACCGCCAGCTCCCGCACCAGCCGGTCATGCGTGTGCGAACCACCGAAAACCCAGCCCGCGCCGTGGATGTAAAGGATCACCGGCAACGGCCCACTCACACCGGCCGGACGGATGATCCGCACCTTCACCGAACCGTCGCCGGCCGGGACGGTCACCCACTCCTCGTCGACCGGAAGCTTCGGGTAGTCGGTGGTCTGCACGTCGTCGACCGCCTTGCGGCCTTCGTCCGGCGGCAGCTGGAACAGGAACGGCGGCACGCTGGTCGCGTCGGCGAAGGCTTGGGCAGCAGGCTCCAGAACGGTCATCGCAGTACTCCCTCTGACTCGAGATTGCGGAGAACGATCGTTCTCCGCCGATGTCGAGTACTCTAGGAGAACGTTGGTTCTCCGCGCAAGCGGCAAGTCCGAGGAAGGCGATATGACGATCGACACAGCGACCGCGCAGCAGCAGGTGCTCGATGCGGCGGACGCGCTCTTCTACGAACGCGGCGTCCAGGCGGTCGGGATGGACGCGATCCGGACGGCGTCCGGCGTCTCGCTCAAGCGGCTCTACCAGCTGTTCCCGTCCAAGGACCACCTGATCGAGGCCTACCTGCACAAGCGCGACCTGCAGTGGAAGTCGATGCTGGCCGAGCACGTCGAGGCGGAGACCGGGCCACGCGAGCGCATTCTCGCCGTTTTCGATTTCCTCGACGACTGGTTCCAGGAGAAGAGCTTCCGCGGCTGCGCCTTCATCAACTCCTTCGGCGAGCTGGGCACCGTCTCCCCCGCCGTCGCGGCGATGGCCCGCAAGCACAAGGCCGGCTTCCGCGACGCGCTGGCCGAGCTGTCCGAAGCAGCCGGTGCGAAGGACCCGCAGCGCCTGGCCGACTATCTGATCCTGCTCAGCGAAGGCGCGATCACCACCTCCGTCTTCACCGAGTCCGCCGCCCCCGCGACCCGCGCCCGCGAGGCGGCCGAGCTCCTGATGGCGGCGCAACTCCCTGCCTGACCCTGCGATTCGGCCGCCCGCTGACTCCCCCGTTGGGCAGGATGTGGGAATGCGAGCGACCGAACTGCTGACCGCCCTCGACCGACTCCCGTACGGCGAACGCGTCCGCCTGGTCGCCCACGAGGCACGCCACTCCCCCGACCTGACCGCGCTGATCACCGAGCTCGACGCGGGCGACACCTTCGCCCGCACGATCGGCCTCCAGCTCGCGCAGATCGGCGGCGACGTCGAGCACGTCACCAAGCTGCTCAGCGACCCGCAACTCCAATGGCGCGCACTGGCCGCCGCAGGGCGCGGAGTACCGGTCTCTGACGATGCCCTCTACAACCTGTACGCCGATGCGCCTGCAGCCCTACGCACCCGCATCCTCGGAGTCATCCGGCGGACCCGTCGGCAAGCACTCGCCACGCGTCTGATCGAGGAACAGCGCGAGCGTTGGGGCGACCACGCCGCCGCCGGCCTGCTCAGCAGCACCGACTCGGCCACCGTCGAACGCCTCCTGCCCGACCTGGCCTATACCTTCTCGTCAGGCGACTGGGGCCGCTTGGCCGCTCGTCACCCGGAAGCAGTCCTGGACCACGCCGCCCGAACGATGCCGGCCGAGACCATCTACCGGACCGAGTGGTGGAACAGCGTCGCCCACGGCGTGGTCGCGGCGATCGACAGTCACCCCGAGCGCGTGCTCGAACTGATCAAGACGGCGATGCCGCGCTACGACCTCCCCTCGCGAGTCGTCAGCATCATCGGACGGCTCGCCGACCTCGATCCGGCCGGTCTGCTCCAGCTCCTGCTCGCCCCCGACCGAGCTCGGGCGCTCTCCCGCGCTCTCACCCCGGCGCTCCGGCGGAGGTTGTACCGGTTCGCCGACGACGACCTGATCGCCCTCGGCCGCGTCCTCTGGCCGAATCTCGCCGACCTGCTCTCCGACCTCCCGCCCGCCCGACGAGCGACCATCTTCGAGGGCGTCACCACCACGATCGAACTCGGCCGGACCGAGCTGTCCGACGACCTCCTGGCGGTCCTCCCCAGGGCGCTCCGACACGAGCAGTCCCGTCGCATGATCGAGCTCTACCAGGACCGGGACCCACAACGGCAGTGGGAGTACAGCGCCTACCTCCCGTACGACGAGGCCTTCGCGCACCTCGGCCCGCAGGTGGGCCAGCCCGATGCACGCGCTCGTGCCGTCATCTACCGCGCCGTCATCGCCAGCGCCGGTCATTCGCGCGACCCGGAGTCGATCGAGAAGGCGCTGAGCTGGGCAGCGAGGGTCCGCAACGATCAGGACCCGGTCCGTGAGGCAGTGCTCGACGCCGCTGCGTCGTTGCCGCCATCGCAGCTCACCAACCTCCATGTCGACGCACTGCAGACCCTGCTGACCGATGCCCTCGAAGCCCGCGATCTCTCCTGGAGCTCCCGCGCCTCGCTCAACCAGCTCGCCGAGACCGCGGTCCGGCAAGGGGCCCTAGGCAACCAATCCGCAGTGCTCGACTGGGGTCTGCAGGCTCAGGCGCGGCTCGCCGACAGCAGCGGCTCGGTCAACCTGTACGGACTCATCGACGGTCTGCCGCGCGGTCGCGAGGTCGCCGTCTACGAAGCATTGAAGCCGTACGTCGAGGCGGCGGCCAAGCGTCAGGAGTTCGGACTGGCCTTCGCGATCGCCGAAGCGTTCGGCCGCCGCGGCTGGGCCATCGAGGAGCTGCATCTGGTTCTCGAGCAGGCCGTCTGGTCCAACAAGGAGTACACGGTCGACCAGGCCGCCAGGCTCTGGCTCGCTCCCCCGGCGACCCGATCGGAACGCGTCGGTCGCATCATCGACCGCGAGGTCGGGATGGCCCGCTGGGACGCTGTCTGGGCGGCCGTCACCGAGGTCCGCACCGACCTCCTCGACCCGGTACTGGCCGCGCCGGACCGGATCCGCCGCTTCACCCGCAACCACCCCGCCTGGCAGGTCTCGCCGGTCGCCTTGCAACGCTGGCTCCCCCGCCAGTACAGCCGGTACGCCGAACTGGTGGCAGCCGCCGCCAACGACGCCCGCATGCCCGAGTGGGCGCGCTCCCGGGCCGTCTCGACGCTCGGCCGGTTGCCGGGCGTCGGGCGGGCCGCGCTCGAGCCGTTCCTCGCGAGCGAATTGGTGGTGCTGCAGGAGGCGGCGCTTGGCGCACTGGCCTGGATTGACCAGCCGGAGCTCGCACTGCCGGTGCTGCTGAGCCATGCGGGTGATGACCGAGCGCGGGTGGCTCTCTACGCGGCCAGTCGGGCTGCCCGGTTCGCCAAGCCCAGCACCCTGGCCGAGACGTTTCAGCCGGTACTGCTGGGTGAGGGCGTGAAGGTGACGTCGCGCAAGGAGGCGGCGCGGCTGCTCGGAGTACTGCGGGCGGAGGGCGCTAGCGCAGTACTGGATGAGGCCTGGGTCGGTGCGCATCGGGATGTGCGAGCAGCGATCACCAGTGCCGCCTCGCAGCACCTGCTGCACGAGCCGGAGGCGTGGGCGTTGCTGCAGGAGGCTGTGCACGATTCGCCGGCTACCGCGGAGGCCCTGGTACAGCGGGCGCCGTTGAGCATCGCTGCGCAGTACAGGTCCCGGTATGCCGACCTGCTGATCGCAGTGACCAACCGGCCAGAGTCACCGACTGTGGGAGCGGCTCTGCGGTCGCTGGCGGGCTGGGCTCCCTACAACCCGGCAGTGGCACCGGTATGCGCCGCCTTCATCACCGACCTCACCAACCGCAGCCAGAATTGGAACGACGCGGCCACCGCGCTATCGGCGATGATCGCCACCGGACAGGGCCGCGATGAACTGATCTCGGTTGTCCGGTTGCTGATCCGCTTGGAGAGCAACCCTGACGTACCGAACGCAGAAGCCGACCGCGACCACCCCGCCCGGCTGCGCCTGACGGTCCTGATGAGCAGGGTGCAGGACGCCGTTGACTGGAACAGCAAGCAACCGCTGGTAGACGCGGCCGCCGAACTTGTGGCACCGGAGTACCTGGCGCTGCGGGTACCCCCGCTGATCTGGGCGATGGAGACGACAGCGCCGATCGCAGACCTCACTGCCATCGCCGACCTGGTCGCCGATCGTCCGACGGTGATCGCAGCTGCAGCCGATCAACTCCACCGACGACTGGGATCCGCGCAAGGGCACCTGCCTCCGGGCGCACTACTCGCCCCAGCCACCCAACTCGCTGCCACCGGTCGGGCAGTGGACGGTCATTTCGCCCTGGCCCTGATCGCAGCCTCCACCGACTACGCGGGCTGGTCACCCGAGTGGCGCGCCTTGCTCATCAACCTCCGAACCCACCCGGTCGCCGACGTCCGCTATGCCGCATTGGACCTGAGAACAGCCTTGGAGTCCTGAGCGTCAGCTGTCTTCGGCGGCCTTGCGGGCGGCGGCTTTGCGGCGTTTGCCTTCGTGCATGGCCACTACCCGGGCGATGGGGATTTCGTGGCCTTCGGCAATCAGGTCGGCGGGGAGGGTTTGCGGTGCGGGGAGTTGGTCCGGCCAGGAGGTTTTGAGTAGGCCGGGTGCTGTCTTCACGGTGAAGTCCCTGGGGGTGACCTGCTCGACGTCGGCCCAGCCCACGGGGAAGGAGACCGTGGTACCGGGGCGGATGCGGGGGCTGTAGGCGGCGATGACGGTGGCGCCGCCGGCTCGGGTGGAGTCGATGAAGACCTTGCCGTGGCGTTCTTCCTTCACGTACGCCGTGGTCGCGAGCACCGGGTCGATTCGGGCCGCGCGGGCGGCGATCGCCCGGGTCGCGGCGGCTGCATCCTCGATGCTGGCTGAGTCGTCGATCGGTACGTAGACGTGCACCCCCTTGGCACCGCTCGTCTTGACCGCCCCGTCCAGCCCGAGATTGGCCAGCGCCTGCTTGACCAGCAGCGCCGCCTGCACGGCCAGCGCGAACGTGTCGTCGCCTTCCGGCGGGTCCAGGTCCAGTACCAACTGCGTGACCCGATCCGGCCGGTCGAGCCGGATCAGCGCCGGGTGGTACTCGACCGCCCGCTGATTCGCGAACCACAGCAACGTCCGCCGGTCGTCACACACGGCGTACGACACCTCACGCTTCGACGCCTCGGCCCACACCTGCACCGTCCGCACCCACTCCGGCGGGTACTTCGGCACGTTCTTCTGCATGAACGACGGCTGCCCCGGGCGAATCCGGACCACCGACAACGCCCGCTCCGCCAACCCCACCAGCATCTGCTCGTGCACCGCGTCGAGGTAGTCGACCAGATCCCGCTTGGTCGCGTCGGCCCCGTCGAACAGCGGCTGATCCAGGTTGGTCAGCGGTACTCCGTCACGCGTCTCGTCCGGCTTGCTCGCCATGACAGGAGCCTAAGCGCTGACCGAGTTCAACGATGTCGTTCCGCTCCGGGTGATGTCCTAAATCGGCGGTGCCGATCTCCGACAGCGAGATGCCTTCCGCTGGTACAGGGGCTTGCTCAAACTCAGAGCACCCAAACGCCGCCGCGGCCGAGACGTCTCGGACGCGACCGGCGCAGTACAGGTCGGCCGACCGTCGACCCCCGCCCCAAGGAGCAGTTGTGAATCGAACCAAGACCAGGGTGGCCGCCGTCAGCGGTCTCCTCGCCGCTGGGCTGGTGATGACGCCTTTCTTCGCGGCGCACGCCGACCAGACCACTCCGGGCGCCGTCGCCCACGAGCCAGGCTCCTTGGCTGCCGACGCGCAGGCACATGCCCCCGCGAGTGCCTCCGCGCTGGGTCTGACATCGGGCGAGAAGCTGACCGTCAAGGCGGTCATCGAGGACGCGGACGGCGCCAAGCACGTGCGGTACCAGCGCACGCTCGACGGGCTGCGCGTCATCGGTGGTGACCTGGTCACCCACCAGGACGCGAAGGGCGTCGTCGACGACGTCACGTACAACCTCGGCCGCAAGAGCGTCACGCCCGCTTCGCGGACCCCCAAGATCTCCAAGGCGGCCGCACAGGCCAAGGGGCTCGCCACGGCGCAGGCCACCAAGGACGAGAAGACCGTCGGCAACGAACTGGTCGTTCTGGTGACCGACCAGGGTCCCAAGCTGGCGTACGACGTACTGACCACCGGCCTTCGCGCCAACCAGGTCCCGACCCGGCTGCACACCTACGTCGACGCCGCCACCGGCGCCGTGCTGCTGACCGACGACGAGATCAAGACCGGCACCGGCACCGGCATCTTCACCGGCAACGTCAGCATCGAGACCACCGCGAAGTCGGGCGGCGGTTTCGAGATGCGGGACGCGACCGGCAACACCGCCACCGACGTCCACAACCAGGGCGATCCCAACACCGGTGAGGGCCCCGACGGCGACATCTTCACCGACGCCGACGACAAGTGGGGCACCGGGTCGAACTCTGACCGCGCGTCCGCCGCCGTCGACGCTCTCTACGGCGCGCAGAAGACCTTCGAGTACTACAAGACCCAGCTCGGCCGGAACGGCATCTGGAACGACGGCCGCGGCGCCCGCTCGCGCGTCCACTTCGCCAACGCGATGGTCAACGCGTTCTGGGACGGCACCCAGATGTCGTACGGCGACGGCGCCGGGAACGCTGCCCCGCTCACCGAGATCGACGTCGCCGCGCACGAGATGAGCCATGGCGTCACCGAGAACACCGCGGGACTCGTGTACAGCGGCGAGGCCGGCGGACTCAACGAGGCGAACTCCGACATCTTCGGTACCGCGGTCGAGTTCTACGTGAACAACCCGAACGACGTACCGGACTACTTCATCGGTGAAGAGATCGACATCAACGGCAACGGCTCGCCGCTGCGCTACATGGACAAGCCGAGCAAGGACGGGCTGTCGAAGGACTGCTGGTCCTCGACGCTCGGAAGCCTCAACCCGCACTACTCCTCGGGCCCGCTCAACCACTGGTACTACCTACTGTCCGAGGGCTCGGGCGCCAAGACGGTCAACGGGGTCAGCTACAACTCGCCCACGTGTGGCGGCGCCGCGGCCGTGACCGGCATCAGTCACCTGAAGGCCGAGAAGATCTGGTACCGCACGCTGGCGACCTACCTGACGTCTTCGAGCAAGTACTCCGACGCCCGGACCGGCGCGATCAAGTCCGCCAAGGACCTCTACGGCCAGGGCTCGGCCGAGTGCCAAGCGGTCGAGAAGGCGTTCACGGCCATCGCCGTCGCGGCGACGGCCGAGACGTGTGGCACGGGCACCCCGGACCCCGGCTCCCCGACGGTCACCAACCCCGGCGCGCAGACGAGCACGGCAGGTACCGCTGACTCGCTGCAGCTCGCAGCGACGGGCGGCACCACGCCGTACTCGTGGTCGGCGACTGGTCTCCCCGCGGGCCTCACGGTCAACGCCTCAACCGGTCTCATCTCCGGTACGCCGACCGCTGCCGCCACCTCGACGGTGACGGCGAAGGTCACTGACGCCGCGGGCAAGACGGGCACCGTGTCGTTCTCGTGGGTCGTCTCCGGCGGCGGTGGCGGGACCTGCACCGGCGCACTCACGTACAACGGCAGCCTCACCTCAGGCGGCAGCAAGACGTTCGCTGCCTTCAGCGACAGCGACGCCGGCCAGCTCAAGGTCTGCCTCGACGGGCCGACCGGTAGCGACTTCGACGTCTACCTGCAGAAGCAGTCCGGATTCTCCTGGGTGACGGTTGCCCAGGGCATCACCCCGAACCCGGACGAGTCGTTCACCTACAACAACACGGCCGGCAACTACCGGCTCGTGGTGAAGTCCGACTCCGGATCGGGCGCCTTCACGGCCACCGTGTCCGAGTGACCTTGACCTGATTCGCCGGTGGCACCTCTTCGAGCGCTTCGGCCTCGGAGAGGTGCTGCCGCGTCAGCTCAGATCCAGCCCCGGCGGCTCGCCTGCGTGGCCAGCTGGAACCGGCTGTGGGCTCCGAGTACCTCCTCGAGGCGGGCGATCCGCCGGCCGACCGTGCGAGCACTCACGCCCAGGTCACGGGCGATCGCCTCATCGGTGAGACCGGCCGCCAGGTAGGACAGCAACTGCTGCTCGTCCGAACCCGGACCATCCAGCGCGTCGACCACCTGGGACTCCGCCGACAGCGGCACTCCCATCTGCCAGAAGACTTCGAAGAGGCTGATCAAGGAGTCGAGCAGGCCGGACTCGTGGACGACGATGAGCGACCGCCGCGCCCCTTTCTGGCCCGGCACCGACAACATCGCGCGCTTGCCGTCGTACAGCATCAGGTTGAGCGGTACCTGGGCGAAGACCCGCGCCTGTTCGCCGACCGCGATGCACTGCTGAACCGCGGTGAGTCCTTCGATGTCCTCGAGCACCGATACGCCGTACAGCCCGCGCGCTCGCACCCCACGCTCCATCGCGGCCAGGAATCCGACCGCGATACCGGGTCGCGGAATCCGCATCCCGCTCTGCACCCGCCGCGGCGAAACCGGCCCGATGCACAACCCGTCGACGGTCGAGGCGGTGTCATCCATCAGCTTGGTCTCGACCACCGTGCACCGCGCCTCGTCCGCGATCACCTCGACGAAGCTCGACCGGTCGCCCACCTCACTCCAGATCCCGGCGAACACCGAGGCGATCTGCCGAGTGGCATCAGCAGCCCGCGCATGCTCAGCCGCCACCTGCTCCAACGGAATCCGCGGCGCAACCGCCTCGATCCCCTCGTCACTCACCTCGAGCAGCCCAACCGCGGCCAGCGCCTTCACCTCGTCCGCAGCGACGCCCCGCTCGACACCAGCCCGCTCAGCCAGGGTGTCCAGGCTCATCCGCCCACCCACAACCGCCGCCCGATAAAGCGGCTCCGCGAAAGCCGAAAGAAAGGGTGCTGAAGGCAATTGCATCCCGCCGTCATACCACCTCGTACGCCACCCACGCGAGCATGAGAACCCTTGCCCCTCAAGCGCTTCGCCCCACGGTAACCAACCCCACACACACCGCAACCATCACTCCTACCGATCCCGCGGCGACCTGCCACCCGATCGTCTTGACCCTCCACGCGGGCGGAGGACAATCCCGAAGATGACCTCCTACCGCTTCCTGGACGCCATGGGCACCGTCGTCGAAGAGGCCGACTTCGCCGACCACGCCACAGCCCTGGCCTGGGCAAGAGCCGGCGACCACGACGAAGACATCCAACGAGTCGAATACCAAGACCCAGGCCCCCAACACGACTGGCGCTGGGCCGGCCCCCTACTCGACTGACAACCCGAGCCACTCCGCAGATGGTTCGGGTGGGGTCTAGACACCCGGCCGAGGTCAGCCGCCGGAGACTCCGATTTCGGCGTCGGCCAGGTCGGTGTTGAGGCCGTCGGTGTCGTCCAGCCAGCCGTGTGGGAGAACTACGTGGTCTCGGGGGGAGCCTTGGCGGCCTCGGGGGGAGCCCAGCTCTTGGACTGGGAAGGGGGCGGTGGGGTCCAACTGAGAGAGGAGTTCGTCCAGGTGGGTCAGGGAGTCGACCATGCCTAGGGCGGCTCGGAGTTCGCCGCCGGCGGGGAAGCCCTTCAGGTACCAGGGGACGTGCTTGCGGAAGTCGCGGAGGCCGCGGGCCTCGCCCATCAGGCCGGCCAGGAGTTCGCCGTGGCGGCGCATGACGGTGGCTACCTCGCCGAGGGTCGGCAGGTTCAGGGCTTCGCCGCCGGCGAAGGCGACGGCCAGGTCGCGGAACAGCCAGGGGCGGCCGAGGCAGCCGCGGCCGACGATGACGCCGGCGCAGCCTGTTTCGGCGACCATCCGGAGCGCGTCGGACGCCTCCCAGATGTCGCCGTTGCCCAGGACCGGGATGTTCACGTGCTCGACGAGTTCGGCGATCTTGGTCCAGTCGGCCTGGCCGGAGTACGCCTGCGCCACGGTACGGCCGTGCAGCCCGATCGCGGCCGCGCCCGACTCCTCGGCGATCTTGCCCGCGTCGAGATACGTCTGGTGCGCGGAGTCGATCCCGATCCGCGTCTTCATCGTGACCGGGATCCCGTACGGCTCAGCCGCCTTCACCGCTGCCCGCAGGATCGCGCCGAGCAGATTCCGCTTCCAGGGAAGGGCTCCGCCACCACCTTTGCGCGTCACCTTCGGCACCGGGCAGCCGAAGTTGAGGTCGACATGCGCCACCCCGTACTCCGAGCACAACAGCTCCACCGCGCGCCCGACGTACACCGGATCGACGCCGTACAACTGCACCGACCGCACCGTCTCGAGCTCGTCGAAGGTGAGCATGTCCAGACTCTTCTGGTCGCCCTCGACGATCCCGCGCGACGTGATCATCTCGCACACGTACAGCCCGGCGCCCTGCTCGGCACACAACCGCCGGTACGCCGCGTTGGTGATGCCCGCCATCGGCGCGAGCACCACAGGCGTGTCGATCGTCAGGTCACCGAGCTTCAGCATCAGGCCTTCGCCACCAGCACCTGGCCGTTGCCGGAGATCTGCGCCTTGTAGGGCTGTACTGCGTTCGCCGTCGTCGTCACGTCACAGGCGATGCCATCGGCCGTGTGCTTCACGACCGCGACGTCGTCCATCGTGCAAGTCACCTTCGCGGCACCCGGCACCGTCCGCAGCACAGCGTCGACGACCTTCGCCCGAACGATCGCGACCGAGTCGGAGGTGAACTTGTACGAGGCCGAGTACTGCTTGGCGTCGACCGTCAGCTGACCCGTGTACGACTTGCCCGCGTACGTCACCGTGCAGGTCAGCGTGTGCTTGCCGGCCGTCTCGGCCTTGTCGATCCCCGGGCAGTTCACCGTCGTCGTAGCGGCGCGACCGGCCGTGATCTGCGCCTGCTTCGAGATCGCGAAACGGATCCGCTGGGCCAGCGGTGCGTCCGAGGCCGGCTCACCCTTCACCGACGGCGTCGGCCAGGGCTTCGAGGGAACCGGCAGCGGTGTCAGCGTCGGCTTCGACGCGGTCGGGATCGGCGCAGCCGAGGATGGCCCCGAAGAGCCAGTCGCCGAAGGGGTGCTACCAGCATCCGGCGCGCTGTCCGAGCAGCCTGCCACCAGGAAGACCAGCAACGCGCTCAGCCCGAAGACGGCCACGCCGAACTTGGTCCGGCTGGGCGTCATGATCCCCCGCAGCGACAGAGCAGGCATCGTCAGCAGCCCACCAGACGCTGCGCCAGGTAGCCGGTCACCTCGGTCAGGGCGACCCGCTCCTGCTTCATCGAGTCGCGCTCGCGGATCGTCACCGCCTGGTCCTCGAGGGTGTCGAAGTCGACGGTGATGCAGTACGGCGTACCGATCTCGTCCTGGCGGCGGTAGCGACGGCCGATCGCGCCGGCGTCGTCGAAGTCGACGTTCCAGTTCTTCCGCAGCTCGCCGGCCAGGTCCTTCGCCTTCGGGGACAGGTCGGCGTTGCGGGACAGCGGCAGCACGGCCGCCTTCACCGGAGCGAGCCGCGGGTCGAAGCGCAGTACCGTCCGCTTGTCCACGCCGCCCTTGGCGTTCGGCGCCTCGTCCTCGGTGTAGGCGTCGAGCAGGAAGGCGAGCACGTTGCGGGTCAGCCCGGCGGCCGGCTCGATCACGTACGGCGTCCAGCGCTCGCCCTTCTCCTGGTCGAAGTAGGACAGGTCGACGCCGGAGTGCTTGGAGTGCGTGGACAGGTCGAAGTCGGTCCGGTTCGCGATCCCCTCGAGCTCGTCGAACTCCTTGCCGCCGAAGTGGAACTTGTACTCGATGTCGACGGTGCGCTTCGAGTAGTGGCTCAGCTTCTCCTTCGGGTGCTCGTACAGCCGCATGTTGTCCGGGTTCAGCCCGAGGCCGGTGTACCAGTCCCAGCGCGCCTTCAGCCAGTACTCGTGCCACTCCTCGTCCGAGCCGGGCGCGACGAAGAACTCCATCTCCATCTGCTCGAACTCGCGGGTCCGGAAGATGAAGTTGCCCGGGGTGATCTCGTTGCGGAAGCTCTTGCCGACCTGGGCGATGCCGAACGGCGGCTTCTTCCGCGCCGTGCCCATCACGTTGGCGAAGTTGATGAAGATGCCCTGCGCCGTCTCCGGCCGCAGGTAGTGCAGGCCTTCCTCGGACTCGACCGGGCCGAGGTACGTCTTCAGCAGGCCGTTGAACATCCGCGGCTCGGTGAAGGTGCCCTTGTTGCCGCAGTTCGGGCAGGAGATCTCGTCGAGCTTGACGTCGTCGGCGTCCTTGTTCTTGCGCCGGGCGAAGTCCTCGCGCAGGTGGTCGTCGCGGAACCGCTTGTGGCACGACTGGCACTCGGTCAGCGGGTCGACGAACTCCTGCAGGTGGCCGGACGCCTCCCAGACCCGGGTCGGCAGGATCACCGAGGAGTCCAGCCCGACGATGTCGTCGCGGCTCGTCACCATCGAGCGCCACCACTGGGTCCGGACGTTGTTCTTCAGCTCGACGCCGAGCGGGCCGTAGTCCCACGCCGACTTGGTACCGCCGTAGATCTCGCCGCACGGGTAGACGAAGCCTCTCCGCTTACTGAGGCTGACGACGGCATCGACGGTATCCACGGGCACTTTTCGACTCCAGATTGGTGGTACGGCAAAGGTCAAGGCTATCGGGTCAGCGGTGCGGTGCGAATTCCCCGAGATCGTCATAGGCGGAGGGCTCGTCGATTGCCTGCGACAGCAGCGGTACGGCCGCCAGCTTCACCTCGTACGGCGAGAGCGCGCGGCGGTAGCTGCCGATGTTCACCCACTCCATACTCAGCGCGAGCAGCTCGGGATCGTCGGCGTTCCGCCCGGTCCTGGCCGCCACGAAGCCCTTCTGCCGCGACAGCACCTCGACAGCGGTCTCCAGCCGGCCAATGAACTCCGGTTGCGCGGTCTGTTCGACCCGGAACCTGATCACCACGAACACCCGCGACAGCGTACGGCGTCACGCCGGGTCACCGTCCGCTGGCCCTACTCGAACGGCCCTGCTCTGCCGACCTGGAACAATGGCCGAATGAGCAGCACACCCAGCAGTCAGCCGGTCAGCCCGCTCCGGGCACGGATCACCAAGGCCAGCTACCCGATCGTGGCCCGGCTGCACGCCATGCCGAAGCTGACCCTGCCGGGCATCACCCTGGTCCTCGCCCTGATCGGCGTCTTCGCCCCGGTCAGCGTCGGCATCCCCGCCCTGATCCTGCTGGCCCTGCTGCTCGCCTGGCTCGGCTTCCTCTCCTGGCCGGTGGTCAGCACCGGCGCCCGCGGCATGCGGATCTTCTCGGTCCTGGTCATCCTGCTCTTCGCGGTCTCCCGCATCGCCAACAGCTAAGGCTTCAAGGTGTCGTAGGCCGCGTCGACCGACGCCTGCTTGAGCTCCGAACGGTCGACGTGGTCGAACATCACCGCGCAGTCGGACAGCCCGCCGAAGGCAACCATCCCCCGGACCTGCTCGCTCAGCGGCGGGTCGTCCCCGATGATCAGCGCGATCAGCCGGGTCCGCCAGTCCACGAACCGCTGCGCGAGACCCGTCTCCTGCAGCACGGTGAGGTCGTTGATCGCGAGCTGGATCAGCCCCCGGTGCTCGTACGCCAGATCGAAGTACGACGACAACAGCTCCCGCGCCTCGACCGGCGCGGCCGCCTCCTGCGCGTCGACGTACTCGTCGAAGGCCTCTTTCATCGGCTGGACCAGGCTGCGGACCAGCTCGTCGCGCGAGGCGAAGTGGTAGTAGAGCGCGGGCTTGGTGACGCCGAGCCGGTCCGCGATGTCGCGCAGGCTGGTCTGCTGCGTGCCCTTCTCGGCAAACAGCTCCAGCGCCGCGGCCTGGATCCGGGCTTTGGTGTCGCCACTCCTTGCTCTTGGCATGACGTTAGCTTACCTTCCGTTAAGTAAACAAACTTTCGGGCGGGAGGCGGTCGTGATGAAGGTACTGATCTCAGGGGCAAGTGTGGCGGGCCCGGTGCTCGCGTACTGGCTGGAGCGGTACGGATTCGAGCCGACGGTGGTCGAGCGGACCCCGGAACTGCGGCACGGGCTCGGCGGTCATGCCGTCGACTTGTTCAGCAACGCCGTCGAGGTCGCCGAGCGGATGGGCCTCGGCGACGCCATCCGGGAGGCCCGCACCCGGATCCAGCAGCTGACCCTCTACCGCGACGGCAAGCGCCCGATCGACGTCGATCTGGACCGGCTCAACGCGGGCATCTCCGACCGGCACGTCGAGATCCTCCGCGGCGAACTCACCAGACTCCTGTACGACGCCACGCGCGACCGAGTGGAATACCTCTTCGGCGACTCGATCGCCACCCTGGCCGACGACGGCACCGGCGTCGACGTCACCTTCGAGCACGGGGAACCCCGTCGGTTCGACCTCGTCATCGGCGCGGACGGGATGCACTCCACCGTCCGCCGGCTCGCGTTCGGGCCCGAGGAGTCGATGCAGCGTCCGCTCGGCGGCTACCTCGCCGTCTACTCCATGCCCGACGAGCTCCAACTGGGCAACCGGATGCTCACCCACATGAAGATCGGCCGGCTCATCGGCCTCTACGGAGTGCACCAGACCGGCCAGGCCCGGGCCGCGTTCATGTTCCACAGCGCGTCGGAGCTGCGGTATGACTACCGCGACAAGGACCAGCAGAAGCAACTGCTCGCCGACGAGTTCCGTGAGTACGGCTGGGAAGTACCGCGGCTGCTGAAGCACCTCGACGCGGCCGGCGACTTCTACTTCGACTCGATCGCTCAGATCACTCTCGACACCTGGCAGAAGGGCCGGATCGGGCTGGTCGGCGACGCGGGCTACTGCCCAGGACCGGCGGTCGGCGGTGGTACCAGCCTCGCCGTCATCGCGGCGTACGTGCTCGCGGGCGAGCTGGCGGCAGCTCGCAGCGACCTGCCGTCGGGCTTGCGCAACTACGAGCGCATGATCCGGCAGTCCGTCGACGCGAGCCGAGCGCTCGCGCCGAAGGTGATGAAGACCCTCATCCCGGGCGGCCCACTGGCGATGCGGGCGGTACCGCTGGCGTTCGCGGTACTCCCCCATCTGCCGACCGGATTGCAGCGCCTGATCTGGGCCCAGAATGGCATCGGCAAGGCGCTCGGATCGCTCCAGCTCCCGGACTACGCCGATCTCGTCAGGGCCTGATCACCAGTCGTGGACTGTGCCGTCGGCCAGGCGGTTCACGGGGAGGTACGCCGGGGCGTAGGGATGAGCGGCGGCCAGCTCATCGTCCAGTTCTACACCCAGGCCCGGAGCCTCGCCGGGGTGGAGATGGCCGTCCGTGAACGTGTAGGCGTGACGGAACACCTCCTCGGTGGCAGCGGTGTAGCCGGCGTACTCCTGGATGCCGAAGTTGTGGATCGCCAGATCGAGGTGGATCGCGGCGGCCATCCCGACCGGGGAGATGTCCTCCGGCCCGTGGATGGCGCTCTTGATCTGCTGCTGGGCGGCGAAGTCGAAGAGCTTCTTGATCGGCGAGACGCCGCCGAAGTGGGTGACCGCGGCGCGGACGTAGTCGATGAGCTGCTCGTTCACCAGCGTCCGGAAGTCGAAGACGGTGTTGAAGACCTCGCCGATCGCCAGCGGCGTCGTGGTGTGGCTGCGGACCAGTCGCAGCCCCTCCTGGTTCTCGGCGGGCGTGCAGTCCTCGAGCCAGAACAGGTCGTACGGCTCCAGGTCCTTGCCGAATCGAGCGGCCTGCTGCGGCGTGAGCCGGTGATGCGCGTCGTGCAGCAGTGGCAGCTCGGGACCGAATTCGTTGCGAACCGCCTCGAAGACCGTCGGCATGTGCCGCAGATAAGCAGCCGTGTCCCAGTCCTCGACGAGCGGTCGCACCCACCCGTCCGGAGCGACGTCCGGCGAACCGCCGACACCGTAGACCCGTTGCAGGCCAGGGATTCCGGTCTGGATCCGGATCGACTTGTAGCCTTGCTCGAGCCGCGCCCGCACCGAGTCGAACAGCTCCGGTACGTCGCGCCCGCTGGCATGCCCGTACGTCCGTACGCGATCGCGACTCGCCCCACCGAGCAGCTGGTACAGCGGCAGGTTCGCGACCTTGGCCTTGATGTCCCACAACGCCACGTCGACCGCAGCGATCGCCGCCATCGTGACCGGCCCGCGCCGCCAGTACGCACCGCGGTAGAGCGACTGCCAGGTGTCCTCGATCTTGTGCGGATCGAGCCCGATGAGCAGCGGCGCGACATGGTCGCGCAGGTAGCCCACCACCGCGAGCTCGCGGCCGTTGAGGGTGGCATCCCCCAGCCCGGTCACGCCGTCGTCGGTGGTGATCCGCAACGTGACGAAGTTGCGGCCGGGGCTGGTGACGATGACTGAGGCGTCGACGATCTTCACCTCAGTACTTTAGTCAGAGCGCGGCGAGCTGCTTCAGCTGGGCGGCCCGGCTCGTCATGATCGAGGCGGCCAGCTTCTTCGTCTCGGCGTCCTTGCCGTCGGTGGTGATGCTGCGGGCCAGCACGATCGACTGGTCGAGATGCTCCTTGAGGTTCTTCTCGAAGAGCTGGTCGAAGGCGGCACCCTTGGTCTTGCCCAGGGTGACGATCTCGGGTTCGGTCATCATGCCCGGCATGTCATGGCCCTCGTGCGGGTTCTTCGCCGGCCAGTTGGCGCGGGTGCGCAGGGCAACGAACTGGGCGACCTCGGTCTTGTGGCCGCTGCTCACCTGGGTCGCGAACGTCCGTACCGCGGGGTCGGCGGCCTGCTTCTGCGCCATTCCGAGGACGCGGATGAGCTGGTCGTCCATCGGGATCATCAGCTCGATCCAGGCCAGGTCGGTCGCGTTGAACGACGGGTTGACCGCGAACTTGCTGACGGTCGGCGGCGGTGCGGCCGCGGGCGGCGTACTGGCGGCTGAGGAGCCACAGCCGGTCAGGGCGGCCACGAGTAATACAGCACAGGCGAGAGCCTTCATGAGGTGAACTCCTCGTACAAACGGGGGCGGTGGAGAGCTCCCCACCAGCAAAGCAGAGATCCGGGTACTACGAACAGCGGCCGGGCGGGTCCTGGGACGGGGGACCCGCCCGGCAGTCGAGGGATTGTTACGGGCGCCCGTTGGCCCCGCACTTGATGATCGGACGGATGCAGTCGTTGACGCGGCGCTCCATCTCGGCCGGCGGCCAAGCGTTGAAGAAGTCACCGTGCATGGTGAAGCCGCCACCCGAAGCGAGCCGGAAGCCGGCCGTCGGGCCGTTCACCGGGTACCGGAGTACCTGGCGAAGCTTCGGTACCGGCACCGGATGGCTGGCCGGGCATTCGCCGTTGACCGGGTAGGCCATGTGGCTCTTGTGGTCCGGCGAGTCGAGGTCGCGCCCGTTCCAGCACTGCGGGAAGTCCAGGTAGGACTCGAGCATCGTGCCGGCCGGACAGTTGATGAAGTCGTGCCCCGAACCGGCGTCACCGGCGTGCAGGCAGGACCAGCGGGAGATGGTGTTGTCGTTCGGCCCGGCCGCCTTCGCGTTCCCGGCCACGATCCGCAGCCCGAACGGCAGCGGCTGAGTCGTTGCGATGACGTCGTCCCGGACGCCCTCGCCCAGGTAGTAGAACGTCGTCCCGGTCGGCTCGACCGGCTGGTTGTTCACGTACAGGGTGGGCACCCAGTACGACGACTTGTCCTCCGCCGGGTTGCAGGTGGTCGGCGAGTTGACCAGGTCGTCGACCGTCGTGTTGGCGTTCGTCACCGTCGCACCGAAGAAGCTGTGCATGTGCGAGGCGCCCGGCATGTTCGGGAACACGATCGGATCGTCCGGCAGCCGGTGCGTGTACGCGCAGTCGGCCAGGAACTCGGCGACCCGGACGATCGGGCCGCCACCCGGCGTACCGCCGTACACCTGGAACTCGAACAGCGAGGCGCCCCACTGGGTCGCGCGCTGGGTGACCAGGATCCGCACGTACCGGCCGTTGCCGTTGACAACGAGATTCTGCTCGCCGCCGGTGCCGTTCGTGGTGGTCTGGATCGTGGTCCAGCTGGTGCCGTTGTCGGACGTCTGAATCTGGAACCCACGCGCGTACGCCGCTTCCCAGCGCAACAGGACCCGGTTGACGGCCTGCGACGAACCCAGGTCGACCTGAAGCCACTGGTTGTCGGCGAAGCTGCTGGCCCACCGCGTGCCGTTGTCACCATCGACAGCGGCAGCGGCCGGGAAGGCTGCGCTCTCCACCGAGGAAGCCAGCGTCGGACGCCCTTGGGACAAGAGCGTTTCGGCTGCCTGCGCGGGCTGTCCGGTCGTCACCAGGTAGGCGCCGAACAATGCGAGCAGCCCTACGAACAGCGTGCCCAACCGCGCGCGCCTCATCGGTACACCCGTACGTAGTCGACAAGCATGCGAGCCGGGAACGGCGTTGCGGCGTTGGGCGGGCCGGGGAAGTCGCCGCCGACGGCCAGGTTGAGGATCAGGTAGAACGGGTGGTCGTAGATCCACGGCCCTCGGGTGGCCTCGAGCTGGGCCTTGTCGACGACGAACACCGTGGTGCCGTCGACCTGGTAGGTGATGCTCGTGCTGTTCCAGAGCATCGTCCAGGTGTGGAAGCCGGCCGAGAAGTCGGCCCCACCCGGCAGCCCGTACGAACCGCCGTACCCGCCGGCGCCGTTGTACGCCGGAGCGTGCAGCGTCGAGTAGGCCTTGGTGGTCTCGCGGCCGAGGATCTCCATGATGTCGATCTCGCCGTTGTAGGGCCACGGCCGGCCGGTCAGGAAGTCCGAGCCCATCATCCAGAACGCGGGCCACAGCCCGTTGCCCTTCGGCACCTGGATCCGCGCCTCGATCTTGCCGTACGTCGTGTCGAACTTGGTGCCGGTGTTCATCCGGGCGGACGTGTACTGGCAGGTGCCGCTGCCGGTGACCGGGTCGATCGGGCAGGCCGAACCCGGCGTGACCTCGCGACGCGCCTCCAGCACCAGGTGGCCAGCGCCGTCCATCTGCGTGTTGTTGTGGTTGGTGTAGACCTGCAGCTCGCCGTTCTGGCCGTTGCCCGGATCAGCGCGCCATTTGTTGATGTCAGGCTTCGTACCGGAGGCGCCGTTGAACTCGTCGGACCAGATCAGCTGCGGCGGGTTCGCGGGGTCGGCCGGCGGGGTCGGCGGTGTGGTGGGTGCGCCACCGGTGCCATAGACCTGGAACTCCCACAGCGAGTACCCGTACGGCGTATTGCGCTGTGTGCCGTACATCCGGACGTACCGGCCGGTGCCGGAGATGTTGAGCGTCTCCTTGAAGCCTGGGCCGTTCGTGGTGGTGTAGATCGGGTTCCAGTTGACGTTGTCGTTGGAGACCTGGATCTGGTATGACTTCGCCGAGGCGGGATCCCATTGCAGGATCACCTTGTCGATCTGGGCGGTCGCGCCGAGGTCGACCGAGATCCAGCCCGGGTCGACCCAGCCGCTGTCGGTCGTGGTCGCCCACCGGCTGGCCGGATCGAGGTCGAACGCGCGAGCCGGGGTGCACTCCCAGCAGTTGCCGTCGTTCTGCTGCGACGAGGCGGCTCCGGTCTTGCCGTACGAGAGCAGCTTGCTGCCCGGGCCGGGGCCGGTGCCACCCGTCGTGCCGAAGACCTTGAACTCCCAGAGCGAGTAGCCCCACTGGGTGGTGCGCTGGGTGCCGAGCATCCGGACGTACCGGCCGGAGCCGGAGACCGTCAGGGTCTGGTTGCCGCCGGTGCTCGTGGTGGTCGTGTAGATGTTGCTCCAGTTAGAGCCGTCGGCGGAGACCTGGAGTTGGAAGGCCTTCGCGGCTGCGGTCTCCCAGTTGAGGACGACCTGGTTGACGGTGGCGGTCTGGCCGAGGTCGATCTGGATCCACTGCGGGTCGACGCCGTGGGCGCTCGACCAGCGGGTGCCTTGATCACCGTCTACTGCTGACGAGGCTGGGAAGACGGCGTTCTCTGTCGAGGAGGCGGTGGCGGTCTTGCCTTGGGACAGCAAGGTGTCGGCGGCGCCGGCGGGTGGGCTGACGATCAGCGCGACGACGAAGCTGGTCGCGATCGCCAGCAGGGCTGCGATCTTGAGGCGCGCTCTGCTTCTGGGCGCTCGGGTTCTGGGCAGGGGCGGGGAAAGGGACGGCATGGGCATCTCCTGGGGCGGGACGATGAACTGCGCAGTCGAACTGTGGTTCCTCGAAGCTTCGGGGCGGGGGAACGTTCCCTGAGTCTGAGAAAACCGTGCTGAGGGAACGGTGTCAAGACTTCGCGGTCACCTGGAAGCAACCTTGGCGTAACACGGAGGTACGCCTTGACAAGGTTCCGGAACCGCCGGGATGCTCAGTCGTGGGGAGCGCTCCCCCAGACCTGAGGGGGTACTGCGTGCGACGACCGACCCTGCATGCCGTGGCGGCCCGGGCCGGGGTGTCGAAGTCCAGCGTCTCCCGGGTGATCAACGGCGAGCCGACGGTCGCGCCGGAGATCCGGCAGATCGTGATGGCCGCGGTGACCGAGCTCGGCTACGTGCCGAACGGGGCGGCGCGCAATCTGGTCACCCAGAAGACCAACACGATCGCGATCATCGTCTCCGATCCGCCGGCCGGGCTGGTGTCGGACGACCCGATGTTCGCGATGGTCGTCCGGGCGGCGTCGCGTGCGCTGGAGGCGGCGGGCAAGCAGGTGTCGCTCGTCCTGGCCGGGTCGGCCGAGAGCCGGTTGCGAGTCGAGCAGTACCTGGCAGCGGGTCATGTGGACGGCGCGATGCTGGTGTCGATGGACGGTTCGGACCCGCTGCCCGCAGTACTGGCTCGCACCGGCCTGCCGGTCGTCTCACACGGCCGCCTCGCCACACCGGGTTTGATGCCGTACGTCGACAACGACAACGTCGGTGGTGCGACCAGAGCCGTCCAGCACCTCCTCGACCAGGGCCGCCAACGGATCGCCACCATCTCCGGCCCCCTCGACATGCAAGCCGCGCAAGAGCGTCTGAACGCGTATCGCCAAGCCCTGCAAGACACCGACCGCCGCTCGATCGTCGCCCTGGGCGACTTCACCCGTATCTCCGGCGCGGACGCGATGCGCCAACTCCTGCAGGACGATCCGCACCTGGACGCGGTCTTCGCCGCCAACGACCTGATGGCGATCGGCGCCCTCCGCACCCTCCGCGAGTCCGGCCGCCGAGTCCCCGACGACGTAGCAGTAGTCGGCTTCGACGACATCGAAGCCGCCCTCTACACCGCTCCCCCACTCACCACAGTCCGCAGCCCCATGGGCGAACAAGCAGCAAGCACAGTCCGCCTACTGCTCAACCTCCTGGCCAACGGCTCCGCCGACTCCGTCATCCTCCCCACCGAACTCATCATCCGCGAATCAGCCTGACCCCTCACCCACCACCCGCCCATCCCCCCAGATCCGGCCGCCTCCAAGCAGCTGCCAAAGGCAAGAGCCGCCTCCCCACGCATACCCAACCCGCCGCAGCAACCGCTCACCCCGGCGCGTCGGACCAGCGCGCCGAGTTTGTGCCTGCCTGGCGGTCCACTCCCCCATCCGTCGCAACCACAGCACCCTGGTAAGCCCGGTCCCGGTGAGGCCGGCGCTGGTGAGGCCAGTCCTGGTGGGGCCAGTCTGGTAAGGCCAGTCCTGGTGGGGCCAGCGCTGGTGGGCCGGTCCTGATGGGGCCGGTCCTGGTGGGGCCGGTCCTGGTCGGGCCGGTCCTGGTGGGGCCGGTCCTGGTCGGGCCGGTCCTGGTGGGGCCGGTCCTGGTCGGGCCGGTCCTGGTCGGGCCGGTCCTGGTGAGGCCGGTCCTGGTTGGGCCGGTCCTGGTCGGGCCGGCGCTGGTGGGCCGGCCCTGGTCGGGCCGGCGCTGGTCGGGCCGGTGCTGTCGGTGGTCATGGCGAGGGTGGCCAACCGGGGTTGGGGCGGTTCTTACCCCCAAACCGGCCGACTTTCCTCCCCACCCCCGCAGAGAATCCTCCCCAAACCGGTTCAGCACGGTGATTTCAGGACAGCGGAGGGCGGGCCGGGGTCAAGCCACGCAACGGGGCCGGGGTCGAGCCATGCAACGGACCGTGGTCGAGCCGCGTAACGGCGCCGGGGTTGAGCCGCGAAACGGGTCTGTCGAGCCACGCAACGGGACCGGCCGCGCTCGTCCCCGGCTGTGCTCGTTCCCGGCCGTGCTCGTCTCCGGCCGCGCTCGTCCTCGGCTGCAATACGGGGGCGCCGGGCGTTGGTGGTGACCCTGTCCATCGTTGCCGTACTTCCGAGCGGCTCCGGGACAGCTGCGTCCTTCCCTGGTCGTGGTGGTGGGTGTCAAGGGTCGAACTTGTTCGATCCCGAAGGGACGCGAAGCGCCCTTGATACCCACCACCACGACTAGCACACTCAAGCAGCCCGGCGCCGCGATCCACAGTCCCCTGAACCGGGCAACAGCGATCACCGGCCACCCGGCACCACGATCCACAGCCCCCCGAACCGGGCAACAGCGATCACCGGCCACCCGGCACCACGATCCACAGCCCCCCGAACCGGACTACAGCGATCACCGGCCACCCGACGCCACGATCCACAGCCCCCCGAACCGGGCAACAGCGATCACCGGCCACCCGGCGCCGCGATCCACAGTCCCCTGAACCGGGCAACAGCGATCACCGGCCACCCGGCACCACGATCCACAGTCGCCTGAACTGGGTGACAGCGGTTACCGGTCGACCGGCGCCGCGATCCACAGTCCCCTGAACCGGGCGACAGCGATCACCGGCCACCCGGCACCGCAGTCCACAGTCCCCTGAACCGGGCGACAGCGATCACCGGCCGCCCGGCGACGCGATCCACAGTCCTCTGCCAGGTGGTCGACGTCAGGCGAGGGCGCTTGCCTTGAGGATCAGGTCTCGTACGGCGGTTGCCTCGATTTTGCCCTCTGGCGCCAGCGTTGGGTCGGTGCTGAGGAAGACCGGGCCGTCCTCCGGCGAGGCTGGTAGGCGGCCGTGGGAGCCCTTCACGATCGACGGGTCCAGCGGGACGACCTGCATTGCGTAGCGCAGGCCGACCTTCTTGCGCAACAAGTACGACGCCGCGCGAGGCTTCACGAATCGGTCGGACGGGTCGAAGAACAGCTCGGCGGGGTCGTAGCCGGGCTTGCGGTGGATCTCGACGCCCTTGGCGAAGTCGGGGGCCCGGGCGTCGTCGAGCCAGTAGTAGTACGTGAACCAAGAGTCCGGCTCGGCTACCGCGACGAGTTCGCCGGCTCGCTCGTGGTCGAGACCCTGCGCGCGCTTGCCCTCGGCATCCAGTACTTCCGCCACGCCCGGCAACCCTTGAAGCAACTTGCCGACGGGGTCGATGTCGGCCGGGTCCTTCACATACACGTGTGCCAGTTGGTGATCGGCGACCGCGAAGGCCCGCGAGGCCCACGGGTCGAGATACTCCATCCCATCCTGCGTGTACACCTCCAGCAGCCCCTCGCTCCGCAGCAACCGGTTGATGTCGACCGGCCGCGAGACATCAGTGATCCCGTACTCCGACAGTACGATCACCGTCGCGCCCTTCGCCTCCGCATCGTCGAGCAGCGGCGCAAGAACAGCATCCAGCGCGATCGCCGCCCGAGTCGCCTCCACCGACGAAGCGCCGTACCGCTGCAGGTCGTAGTCGAGATGCGGAATGTACGTGAGCAGCAGATCCGGATTGTCCTCCGCAAGGATCTGCCGGGACGCCGCGACGATCCACTTGCTCGACTTGATCGATGCCGTCGGCCCCCAATACTGGAAGAGCGGAAACGCCCCCAGCTTGCCGGTCAGCCGATCATGCAACTCGACCGGCCGCGTGTAGCAGTCCGGCGCCTTGCGCCCGTCCGCGTAGTAGATCGGCCGCGGCGTGACGAGCAGATCCGTCTCCGCGCCCATCGCATACCACCAACAGACATTGGCCACCTTGTACGACGGGTTCTCGCGCCGGGCGACGTCCCACACCTTCTCCCCCTGGACGAGCCGGTTGTGCTGCCGCCAGAGGAAGATCTCACCGAGCTCACGGAAGTACCAGCCGTTGCCGACGATCCCGTGTTCCGTCGGCAGCTCCCCGGTGAGGAAGGTGGCTTGAGCCGAGCAGGTGACAGCGGGCAGCACCGTGCCCAGCTCGCGATTGAGTGGCAGCTGGCGCAGCCTGGGCATCCTGCGCAGCAGCCTCGGAGTCAGTCCGACCACATCGATGACGACGACTTGCTTGCTCACTTGATCTCCTCCAGGCCGAGGCCGACCAGGCGGTCGCGGAGCCAGGCGAGCTCTCCGGCGATGCCCTCGGCGAGTTCCTGCTGGTTTTGGGGTGCGTTCGGAAGTACGGACCAGGTGTAGGTCTCGGACTCCAGGTGGTGGGTCAGCGGATGCGCGCCACCGACGAGGTGCTCGAGGCTCTCGTCGAGTACGTCCGTCGTGCTGGTCAGCGGGGGTCGCGGAGCGGCGTGCACCGGTACGTGGAAGTGCACTCGCCAGGACGCGTGGCCGGACAGCTGGTCGAGCATGTCGAGGTCGTCGATACCGGGGCCGCCGTACTCACGGGTCTGATGCAGGAACTTGGGTTCGGCGAACTCGTTGAGCAGCTCGCGAGCCGTCGGGTCCTCCGGGTCGGGGATGTGCAGAGCGGCCGAGACCTGGCTCTTGACGACTTCGACGCCGGCCCGCTGCAGCGTGCTGAACGCCTCGGTGGGTTGCTCGAACTGCACGGCGAGATGGCAGGTGTCGAGGCAGAGACCGACCAGCGACTGAGCGGCGTACGGGGTGAGCCAGTCGGCGGCTTGCGGGATCATTTCGAGGATGCAGCCGGGTTCGGGTTCGATCGCGACGCGGATGCGGCGGCCGGTGGTCTCATGCGTCTTGGCCAGCCGGAGCTCCAGACGGTTGAAGGCGTCGCGAGCGGCGGCGTCGCGGGTCCGGTCCCATGGCGTACGCCAGGCCAGGGGCAAGGTCGAGATCGATCCGTACGACGCGTCGGCGGGCAGGAGCTCGGCGAGTACTTCGACCAGGTCGAGCGTGTACCGGAGTCGCGCGGGCTCGGTCCAGTCCGGCGAGTAGACCTTCTTGCCGACGACGCGGTCGTGGAACCCGGCGTACGGGAAACCGTTGAGGGTGACGACTTCGAGGTTGTTGCGGTCGAGCGCGCGACGGAGGCGGTTGAGCGCCACCGACGAATTGGCGAGGCGATCGGCGAGCGTGTTGGCGAGCCAGAGGCCGACGCCGAGGACGGGGACGCCGAGCTCCTTGCGGACCAGGGCGGAGCAGCCGTCGAGCTGGGCGATGACGCCTTCGAGGTCCTCGGCGGGGTGGACGTTGGTGCAGTAGGCGAGATGGACGATCGAGCCGTCGGGGTGCCGGAACCTCATGGCCTGGCTCCCCGCAGGATCGAGTTGCCCTCGAAGGAGTCCGCGGCCTGTACGTCTCCCAGGTCGAGCCGCTGGGACTGGCCGTAGAAGGCGACCGGGTTGCGCCAGAGCACCTGGTCGACGTCGTCCTCGGTGAAGCCGGCCGCGAGCATCGCCTGGGCGGTGGCGTAGGTGCGCAGCGGGTCGGACTTGCCCCAGTCGGCGGCCGAGTTGACGAGGATGCGCTCGGTGCCGAACTGCTGCAGGATCGCGACCATGCGATCGGGGTCCATCTTGGTGTCGGGGTAGATGGAGAAGCCCATCCAGCAGCCCGAGTCGGCGACCTCTTTGACGGTCACCTCGTTGAGGTGGTCGACGACGACCCACTCGGGGGCGAGGCCGGACTCCTTGACGACGTCGAGCGTGCGCGTCGTACCGGCTGCCTTGTCGCGATGCGGGGTGTGGACGAGTACCGGCAGCTCGAACTGTTCGGCCAGTTGGAGCTGGTGGCTGAAGACCTCGTCCTCTTCGGGCGTCATCGAGTCGTAGCCGACCTCGCCGACGGCGACGACGCCGTCCTTGGCCAGGTACCGGGGCAGTACTTCGAGTACTTCGCGGCAGCGCGGGTCGTTCGCCTCCTTGGGGTTGAGCGCGATCGTGCAGTGATGCTTGATCCCGTACTGCGAAGCGCGGAACGGCTCCCAGCCGATCAGCGCGTCGAAGTAGTCGACGAACGAGCCGACGCTGGTCCGCGGCTGCCCCAGCCAGAACGCAGGCTCCACCAGTGCCTGCACTCCGTGGGCCGCCATCGCGGCGTAGTCGTCGGTCGTCCGCGACGTCATGTGGATGTGCGGATCGAAGATGCGCATAGACACCTCTTAGGGCGGGGTGTTGAGGTACGCCTCCAAGTCGGCCGGGATGGCCCGGCCGGCTGCGCTCCGTTCGGCGGCGAAATCGGTCATCATCCGGATCAGCTCCGGATCCACCCGCTTCGGCAGGCCGTCGACCACGGCCAGCGGGATGTTCGCGAACACACACTTCAGCACCGCGTGCCGGAAGGCGTGCTGGGAAAGGTGCTCGGTCGCATAAGGCCCCAACGCCGCGGCCACCAGCCGCTGATCGTTGGTCCTGAGCGCGTCCTCGACGACTGGCACCGCTTGGTCCTGGAGGCCGTTCGCGATGTCGACGACGGACAGCGCATGAAGAACGGCAAGCTTCTCGGCAGTGTCGCCGTAGCGGTAGACAGCCAGTACTTCGTCCGCGGGCGCGCCGACCAGCAGCAGCGCGCGCACTGCCTGATCAGTAGTCCAGGCCGCACTCAACCGCTCATGGCCAACCTTCCGCGCGGCAGCGGGAAAGGCAGTCGCCAAAGGCCCTTGCCGAGCGGCGGCCAACCACGCCCGAGCGGTTGCAGGCAGCAACAACTCCAACTCGACCGCAGGCGTCCCGGCCTCCGACAGCACACCCACGACAGGCCGCCCCGACTGCTCATCGGCAGCGCCCGCCGGCGGCACGCCTTCGCCTGTCATCTTTCGGCCTTCCGAAGGAAGGCGATCGAGTCTCTGGCGACGGTGGGGGCGGCGTGGGAGTGGCGTGGGAGTTCTACTGCGACCAGCCCTTCGTACTGGATATCTTTGAGGGCTTGGAGGACGGGTGGGAAGTCGACCTCGCCGGTGCCGAACTCGAGGTGTTCGTGGACGCCTCGGCGCATGTCGTCTATCTGGACGTTGACGAGGTAGGGCGCCGCGGCGGTGATGCAGGCGGGTGGGGATTGCGGCTCGTTGCAGACCAGGTGGCCGATGTCGAGGGTTAGGCCCAGGGTCTCGCTGCCTACCTCGGCCTGGAGTTTGAGGTAGCCGGCCAGGTCGTCGATGAGCATGCCTGGTTCTGGTTCGAGGCCGAGTTGGACGCCGCGGTCGGAGGCGTAGGCGACCAACTGGTTGCAGCTGGCGATGAGGCGTTGCCAGCCGAGTTCGGGTGATACGTCTGGCGGGAGGATGCCGGACCAGAAGGAGACCGCTTCGGCGCCGAGGTCTGCGGCGACCTCGATGGCGCGTTCGAGGAGAGCGATGCGCCACGCGGCGCCGTTGGTGTGGAGGAGAGTGGGCTCGTGCTTGCGGTAGGGGTCCAGGACGTAGCGGCCGCCGGTCTCGATCACGACGGCTAGGTTGCTGTCGGCAAGCAGTTTGCCGACCTCGGCGGTGCGCTGACGAAGGTCCGGGCCGAACGGGTCGAGGTGGTTGTGGTCGAGGGTCAGCGCGACCCCGTCGTACCCAAGCTCCCCGATCACCTTCAACGCCTCAGGCAACCGATGATTGGCAAACCCGTTGGTCCCGTAACCGAACCTCATGTCGGCGACACCTTCCTCGCCAGCGCCTTGGCCATCGGAAGCGCAGCCATCAGCCCGGCCCCCACCAACGGCTTCCCACCCCGAGCACACCAAGCAGCCTGCAACGGCACCAGCCCATGGATGCCGGCCCCGACGGCTTTGCGGAGGTTAGCCGCGCTGGGATCACCTGCGGCGACCAACTGAGCCGACCCAACCGAGCGGGCGAAGAGCCCGGCGAACACCGCCGCAAGCAACGCGCCGGCTGTGCTCGGCTCAGCGCTGCGCAAGGCGGGGCCAGCGCCCAACCGGGTGGAGCCGGTGCCGGGCCGGGTGGAGGCGGAGCCGGCGCTGAGCCGGGTGGAGGCGGAGCCGGCGCTGAGCCGGGTGGAGGCGGAGCCGGCGCTGAGCCGGGTGGAGGCGGAGCCGGCGCTGAGCCGGGTGGAGGCGGAGCCGGTGCTGGGCCGGACGGAGGTGGGGCGGGCGGTGGCGGCGGTTATGGCTGTGGTGGTTGCTAGGGCTGCTCGGGAGGAGGTGGGGGTGCTGCCGTGGACTTCGCCTTGGGAGATGTAGGTGGTGGCGAGGATGTGGGTGCCGATGGCGGCGGCTGCGGGCAAGGCGGCTCGGCGGTTGTTGCCGGCGCCGACCAGGACATCCAGGGAGCGGGCTGCTGCCATGACGGCTGGGCCTAGTGGGGTGTTTTTGGCCTTGAGGTCATAGGTCCAGGCGGTTGCGGCTAGGACTGCTGAGGTGCGGAAGGTGTGGCGGTCACCGGCGAAGGCTGAGAGGGCTAGGCCGGCTGCGGTTAGGGATGAGGCTAGGGAGAGCGCAGTACCGGGGGTTACGCGGCCGGAGGGGATGGGGCGTTCTGGGCGCTCTACTGCGTCCAGGTCCCGGTCGGACCAGTCGTTGAGGGCCATACCGGCCCAGTAGATGGCTATGGAGGAGGCTGCGAGGCCGGCTACGCGGGTCGGGCGGAGGTTGCCTGCGGCTACTGCGCCAGCTAGGACGTCGCCGGGGACGGTCAGGGCGGCTGGGGCTCGGACTAGCTCGGCCAGGTCGGCGAGGCGGGAGCGCTTGGTGGTGCGCCTCAGCATGAGCGGGTCCAGCGGAGCAGTTCGTCGTACTGGCGAGCGAGCGCGTGCTCGGTCGACTCGATCGGGTCCTTGAAGTAGAAGCCGAGGAAGGGCATGGCGCCGACGTGGCCGCGGTCGAGGGCGAGGGCTGAGAGGCGGGCCAGGTCTAGTACGAGCGGAGCGGCCAGGGCGGAGTCGCAGCCTTGCCAGGTGAACTGCAGCGTCATCCGTACGCCGAGGAAGCCGGAGAACAGCACGTGGTCCCATGCGGTCTTCCAGTCGCCCATCGGGTCGACGTAGTCGATGTGTACGTCACCGGCGACGTCGCCGAGCATCTCGGCCAGGCCACGCTCCTTGGAGATGCTCTTGGACTCAGCAGCCTTGGGGTCAGCGAGGGTCGCGCCGTCGCCGCCGCCCAGCAGATTCGTACCGGACCAGGCGTGCACGGGAAGGGCGCGAGCCGCGAACATCGGCGCGAGCACGCTCTTCACCAGGGTCTCCCCCGTCTTGGCGTCCTGGCCGCCGTACGGCAGCCCCTTCTCAACCGCCCACTCCCGCACCGCGGCCGGCCGGATCGACGTCGACGGCGTGAAGTCGACGTACGCGGCTCCCGCCTCAAACGCCGCCAACGCCCCGATCGAACTCGCCGGCAACACCTCTGGAGACGCCAACGCCTCCCGCAACTCAGCCGCAGTAGTCATGGGCACCTCGTACGGCGCCTCAGTCGAGGCGACGTTGATCGCAACGACCTGGCTCAGGTCGTTGCGCAGGCGGAACGCCCGGATGTCCTCCGCCATCCGATGCACCAGCGCGAGCTGGCCTCCGGCCAGGTCGCGCTGGTGGGAGGGGGCGGCGGGAGCACACTCAGCAGTGGGTAGGAGCGTGATGTTGCGTTCTGCCTCGGCCAGTTCCGCGGTGATCAGGCGGTCCAGGCCGGGTGGGAGGACGCCGCCGGCGATCAGGCGTTCTACCTGCTTCGCCAGTGGGGTTTCTACTACGTCGTGGCCGCCGAAGACGAGGGCGTCGAGGGGGATCAGGTCGGTTCCGGCGAAAGCCGGGAGCTCGGTGACCACGCCGGCGGGTGGGATGCCGTGGTGGAGTGCTGCCGCACCGGCGATGGTCGTGGTCGCGACCGATCCTCTTGCTCCGAACAGCCAGACACCAACGCGTCGAGTCATCCGCGGCTCCTCACGAGTCCAGCCACGGACAGTGAACTGGGTCGGCCGGTCCGTGACAGATCGGAACTCTAGATCGCCTCAGGACCGCTTGGGAAGAGCCTGCCGGGGACTTTGTTGGGTCAACCGCCTAATTCCCGGAATTACCCGGATACCGCAGATTCTCCTGCCCCGGCAACGGACTCGGGCACGCCGACGAGGTCGCGCGACCGATCGGCGACAGCCATTGCGGCCAGTGCCGTCGTCAACGGGACGGCAGCGATGATTCCGAGGCTGCCGACCAGACCTCGGACGACTTCCACGGCGACGATCTCGGTGCTGAGGAGGTACCCCGTGGATACCCCGCCGATCGCGAACACCATCAGGATAGGCAGCGCAGCGCCGGCGTACGCGAGCACCAGCGTGTTCACCACCGAGGCGACGTGTGCCCGGCCGATCCGCAGCCCCGCCCCGATCAGCGAGGCCCGGCCGGCCGCCGGGTTGGCCGCCGACAACTCCCAGACAGCACTCGCCTGGGTGACCGTCACGTCATCGAGCACCCCGAGGGAGCCGATCACGATCCCCGCGACCAGCAGACCGGTGAGATCGAGCCCCGGTACGTACGCCTTGACCGCCGACGCCCCTTCACTGGCCAGCCCGGAGAACGCGCTCACCTTGACGAAACCCCAGCCGAGCAAGGCGGTCAGCCCCAGCGACGCGATCGTCCCCGCCAGCGCCACCGACGACTGGGCGTTGATCCCGTGCGTCAGATACAGCGCGATCACCATGATCACCGAGCCGCCGACCACCGCCACCAGCAGTGGATTCGAGCCCTTCAGGATGGCCGGCAGGATGAACTGCGTCAGCGTCAGCGCCGTGATGCCCAGCGCCCCCAGCGCCGCGACTCCCCGCCAGCGCGACAGCGCGATCACCGCGATCGCGAAGATGACCGCCAGCCAGATCAACGGGACCGACCGGTCGTGGTCGACGTACTGGTACCGATCGGCGATCGCCGCGCCCTTCTGGACCCCGAGGATGATCCGGTCGCCGACCTTGATCTCGACGGCGGCGTTCTTGCCCTTGGGGACCTCGACCGGCACCTCCAGCCCTTTGTCCGCGCCCGGCGCGGACCGCAGCTTGACCGTCGCCTCGTCACAGTCGGCGGGAGTCTCGGGACAGGCCTTGAGCGCCGTGACCGTGCCGCTCGCCCCGGTCTGCTCAGCCGCCGCGATCTTCAGATCACCGCCAGGCCAGAGCACGATCATGGCGATCACGGCGGCCGCGATCAGCGGGATCAGCACCCCCGCGACCACTATCCGGACACGTCGGGCCACCACCGCATCCGAGTCGACGACCGACGTGTCGATCACCTCGGAGCCGTGCCCATGACCGTGCCCGTGCCCGTGACCGCGCGGAATTTCGAGCCGGCGCCCGCGGTTCGGCTTGGTGTCGGCGCGCCGCCGTCCTACGGTCCGCTTGGCCATTCGTCAACTCCCTGTTTTGACAACCATCCCCACTTAAATGAAAATGATTGTCATGAGATCTAGTACGCGTGCTGTCGTCGCCGGGCTCGCCGCCCTGGCAGTGGTAACTCTGGCAGGCTGCGGCGACGACGCCGCGGGCGGATCCGACGGCAAGCTCGACGTGGTCGCTTCGTTCTACCCGCTGGAGTTCATCGCCCGCTCGGTGGGGGGCGACGCGGTGAACGTGACCACCCTGACCGCGCCCGGCGTCGAGCCACACGACCTCGAGCTGACCCCGAAGCAGGTCGGCACGATCGCCGGCGCCAAGCTGGTCGTCTACGAAGGCGGGCTGCAACCGGCCGTCGATGAGGCCGTCGCGCAGAACGCGAAGAGCGCCGGCTTCGACGTCGCGCCCGCCGCCAAGCTCGAGGCCACCGGCGCCGACTTCGAGGAGCACCCCGAGGGCGAGGCGGCCGGTACCCCGAGCAGCACCGTGAAGCCCGCCGCGTACACGTCGGAGGGTCTCGACCCGCACTTCTGGCTCGATCCGGTCCGGTACGAGGCCGTCGTACAGGCCGTGACGGACAAGCTGGTCGCGACCGACCCCGACCACGCGGACGGCTACAAGCAGCGTGCCGCGACCCTGCTCGGCGAGGTCGGCAAGCTCGACACGGAGTACAAGGCCGGCCTGGCCGACTGCAAACTGAAAACTTTCGTGACGAGCCATGAGGCGTTCGCCTACCTGGCGAAGCGGTACGGTCTGACGATGGTCGGCATCGCCGGATTCACCCCCGACGCCGAGCCGACCCCGACGCGGATCAAGGAGGTCCAGGAGATCGTGCAGAAGCAGCAGGTCACCACGATCTTCTACGAGGAGCTCGTCAGCCCGAAGGTGGCCGAGTCGATCGCCCGCGACGTCCACGTCAAGACCGCGGTCCTGAGCCCGATCGAGGGCCTGTCGGACGCGAACTCCCAGGAGACCTACCTCTCGCTGATGCGCGAGAATCTGCAGGAGCTCCGGAAGGCGAACAGCTGCGCGTGACACCTCCATCAACCTCTGATGCCGTCCAGGTCGCCGATCTCTCGGTCGACCTGGGCGGTCGTCTCGTCCTGCGCGGTATCGACCTGCGGATCCGGGCCGGCGAGGTCGTCGCGGTGCTCGGCACCAACGGCTCCGGCAAGTCCACGCTGATCAAGACGGTCGTCGGCCTGCTGCCCGCGGCGCGCGGCGAGGTCCGGCTCTTCGGTACGCCGGTACCGCGCTTCCGCCACTGGAATCGCATCGGCTACGTCCCGCAACGGATCACCGCGGCGGGCGGCGTACCGGCCACTGTCGCCGAGGTGGTGTCGTCCGGGCTGCTCTCCAAGCGGCGGCTGTTCCGCCCGTTGAAGGCGGCTGACCGAGCCGCCATCGACGAAGCGCTGGAGATCGTGGACATGGCCGATCGACGCAAGGACGGCGTCGCCGAGCTGTCCGGCGGCCAGCAGCAGCGGGTGCTGATCGCCCGCGCGCTGGTGTCGGATCCCGACCTGCTGATCCTCGACGAGCCGACCGCCGGCGTCGACCTGGCCAGCCAAGCCATCTTCGCCGACGCGATCCGGGAGCGGGTCGCCCGCGGTACGACGGTGGTGATGGTCAGCCACGACCTCGGCCCGATGGACGCGCTGATCGACCGTTCCATCGTCCTGCGCCGCGGCCGGATCGTGTACGACGGTCCCCCGCACGCCTCGCAGACGCACGCTCATGTCCACCCGCACGGGTCCATCGACGACGAGCCGGGGTGGCTGTCATGACGTTGTTCGAGCTCGAGTTCATGCAGCGGGCGCTGATCGCCGGGCTGCTCACCGGGTTGTCGGCGCCGGCGATCGGCACCTATCTGGTCCAGCGGCGCCTGTCGTTGATGGGCGACGGGATCGGGCACATCGCGATCACCGGTGTGGCGCTGGGGCTCTTGACCGGGACTGCGCCGGTGCTTACCGCAGTACTGGTCGCTATAGCCGGCGCTACTGCGATTGAGCTTGTCCGGGCGCGCGGCAAGGCCAGTGGGGACGTGGCGCTCGCGCTGTTGTTCTACGGCGGCATAGCGGGTGGTGTGCTGCTCATAGGCCTGGCAGGGCAGGGCGCTGCGACTCTGAACACCTACTTGTTCGGCTCGCTCACCACTGTCTCCCCCTCCGACCTGTACGTCGTAGTCGGGCTGGCCGTGACGGTACTGGTCATCGCGATCGGCCTTGGCCCGCAACTGTTCGCCGTGTGCCAGGACGAGGAGTTTGCTCGCGTCACCGGTCTCCGGGTCCAGTTGCTCAACCTCCTGATCGCCGTGATGGCTGCGGTGACTGTGACCGTCGCCATGCGGACTGTGGGGCTGTTGCTGGTCAGTGCGCTGATGGTCGTGCCGGTTGCTACCGCACAGCAGTTCACGCGGTCCTTCCGCAGTACGTTCATCACCGCCTGCGCGATCGGCGTCGCCGCCTGTCTGGCCGGCATCATCACGTCGTACAACGCCAATGTCGCTCCCGGCGCCACGATCGTCGTACTGGCCCTGGGCGGCTTCGTCGTCGCCGCGATCGCCGGCACCTTGGTACGCCGTCGCCGTGGCGTCCTCGCTCCCCTCGCGGACGAAGAGCCCGAGGGCGGCCTACCCGCCCCGGAGCCGCACGTCGTGAGCACCGCCCACCAGCACGCCCACGACCCGAAGTGCGGCCACCCCAAGATCGAACACGGCGACCACGTCGACTACGTGCACGACGGCCACCTCCATGCAGCACACGGCGACCACTGGGATGAGCACTAAGTTGCTGACTTCTGAGAGAATTGGCGGGTTACCGGCGAAAACCACGGTGACGAGATGACAGGAGGAACGGTGGCCATCGGAACACGCTCGACCCGTCAGCGCGCGGCGGTCGCTTCCGCGCTCGACAATCTCGACGACTTCCGGACGGCCCAGGAGATCCACCAGGAGCTCCGGGGCGCGGGTGAGGCCGTCGGCCTGACCACCGTCTACCGGACCCTCCAGGCCCTCGCCGACTCGCGTGAGGTCGACGTACTGCGCACCGCCGACGGCGAAACGGCGTACCGGCGCTGTTCCAAGGGTCATCACCACCACCTGGTCTGCCGCAACTGCGGCCGCACCGTCGAGGTCGAGGGCCCGGCCGTCGAGCGCTGGGCCGACAAGGTCGCCGCCGAACACGGCTACGCCGACGTCAGCCACACCCTCGAAATCTTCGGCACCTGCTCGGACTGCCAACAGCCGTCCTGATCCCAGGCTTGCGTTAGAGCGCGCTCTAACCCGTAGGTTCGTAGTCATGAACACAACGGGTGTCCTCAGCTCCTCCGATCGTCTGCATGCGCTCGCCGAGCACTACGACGCGCCGGAGCCGTCGCCGATGGATCACGAGCTGCTGCAGTTGCTCGAGCTCCCGGCCGGGCTGCCGGACGTCTTGACGATCGCCGAGGCCGCCGCCGCGACCGGGCTCACCGCTCACACCCTCAGGTACTACGAACGCGTCGGCCTGATCGTCGCGGGGCGAGACGAGGCGGGCTATCGGCAGTACGACCAGCAGGCGCTCGCCCGGGTCGTGTTCATCACCCGGCTCCGGCTGTCGGACATGCCGATCAGCACGATCAGCCACTACATGGACCTGGTGCTCCAGGGCGACTCGACCGCCCCGCAACGGCTCGCGCTGATGCAGGAGCACCGGGCCACGATCCAGCGCCGGCTGCGCGAACTGCAGGCGGCCCTCGCGGTCACCGACTACAAGATCGCCACCTACGGCGGCGACTGCACTCCCTAACCCCGCTCTGCCCTTGACCGACGCGCTGAGGCAGCCGTCGGGTGGCGGAGCCATGCCTTCTCACAGGAGAACACCATGATTCTCGGTACCAACGGACCTGACGTCAGCCGGCTCGGACTCGGCTGCATGGGGATGAGCTTCGGCTACGGACCCGGCGACGACACCGAGTCGATCGCCACCGTCCAGCGCGCCCTCGACCTGGGCATCACGTTCCTCGACACAGCGGACATCTACGCCGCCGGCGAGAACGAACAGCTCGTCGGCAAGGCGATCGCCGGCCGGCGGGACGAGGTGGTGCTCGCCAGCAAGTTCGGCATCGTGATGGACCCGGCGACGTACAAGGTGATCCGGCTGGACAGCTCACCCGCGTACGTCAGGTCCGCGCTCGACGCCTCGCTGGGGCGGCTCGGCGTGGACCATCTCGACCTGTACTACCAGCACCGCGCCGATCCGTCGGTACCGATCGAGGAGACGGTCGGTGCGCTGGCGGAGCTGGTGCAGGCGGGCAAGATCAAGCACATCGGGCTGTCCGAGGCGTCGGCCGACACCATCCGGCGGGCGCATGCGGTGCACCCGATCGCCGCGGTGCAGTCGGAGTGGTCGCTGTTCAGCCGAGACATCGAGGCCGAGGTGCTGCCGGTCTGTCGCGAACTCGGGATCGGCATCGTCGCGTACAGCCCACTCGGCCGCGGCATGCTCACGGGCAAGATCGCCGGCCAGCAAGACCTCGCGGACAACGACTTCCGCAAGACCCTCCCCCGCTTCGACGCCGAAAACCTCGACGCCAACCTCGCCCTGGTCGAACACATCCGCGCGATCGCCGCCCACCACGACGCAACCCCCGGCCAGGTGGCCCTCGCCTGGCTCCTTGCCCAAGGCAACGACATCGCCCCGATCCCCGGCACCAAACGCCGCACGTACCTGGAGGAGAACGCCGGCGCCCTCGCAGTCGACCTCACCCCCGAGGACGTCGCGTCACTCTCGAAGCTCACTCCAGTCGGCACCCGCTACCCGGACATGGACTGGGTAGCAGGGAACACCGCGACCCGAAGCTGACCCCGCCCCCGCCCCTCCCCGCGGGCGGGACCGGGGTGGGACCGGGGCGGGCCGGGGGTGGGCCGGGGGTGGGCCGGGGGGGTGGGCCGGGGGCGAAGGGTGCCCGGTCGCCAAGGCGAGCCGGTAGTCGCGCCCAGGCGAGGTGCCCGACCCCCAGCCCATCAATGGGCGCAAACCTCCCGGATCGGAGGCCTACTCCCGCGGGACCCCGGGGCCCTGCGCGACCGATTGATGGCGTGGCGGTCGCCGGCCTGGACCGCCGGGCTGGACCGCCAGGCTGGGCAGCCAGGCTGGGCCGGCGAGCCCGGCCGGGTGAGCGGGCCGACCCCCAGCCCATCAATGGGCGCAAACCTCCCGGATCGGAGGCCTACTCCTGCGGGACCCCGAGGCGTGAGCGGCCGATTGATGGCGTGGGGGTCGGAGGGTTCGGCGCCGGGCTCGGCCGGGCGAGCGGCCGAGCCCGCGGGCGAGCGGGCGGGACGGCGGGCGAGCGGGAGGGACGGCCGGGCGGGCGGGACGGCCGGGCGGGGCGGGTCAGCTGATGTTGTCGGTTTCGGCGATGATCGTGGTGGTGTCGCCGTGGCCGGTGTGGACGGTGGTGTCGGGCGGGAGGGTGAGGAGGTTGGTGCGGATGGAAGCCAGGATGGTGGGTTTGTCGGAGTAGGAGCGGCCGGTGGCGCCGGGGCCGCCGTGGAAGAGGGTGTCGCCGGTGAAGACGGCGTTGAGGGCTTCGGCGTACAGGCTGGTGCTTCCGGGGCTGTGGCCTGGGGTGTGGATCGCGCGGAGCGTCGTACCGGCTACTTCGAAGGTGGTGCCGTCGGCCAGGTCGTGGTCGGGTGCGACGTCGTAGACGGTGTCCCAGAGCATGCGGTCGGCGGGGTTGAGCCAGATGGGCGCCTTGACCGCGTCGCGGAAGTCCACAGCAGCGTTGATGTGGTCGTTGTGGCCGTGGGTGCAGACCAGGGCGACCACGCGGCGGTCGCCGACCGCCTCGACGATCGCGGCGGCCGAGTGGGCGGCGTCGATGACGAGTACTTCCTCGTCGTCGCCCACCAGCCAGACGTTGTTGTCGACGTCCCAGGTGCCGCCGTCGAGGCTGAACGTGCCGGACGTGATGACGCGTTCGATCCGGGCCGGCATCAGAACAGCACCACCGATCGCAGGACGTCGCCGTGGTGCATCTTCTCGAACGCCGCCTCGACCTCGTCCAGCGCGATCGTCTCGGACACGAACCGGTCCAGCGGCAACCGCCCCTGCAGGTGCAGGTCGATCAGCAACGGGAAGTCGCGCGACGGCAGGCAGTCGCCGTACCAGCTCGACTTGAGCGACCCACCCCGCCCGAAGAAGTCCAGCAACGGCATGTCGAGCGTCATCTCAGGCGTCGGTACGCCGACCAGCACCACGGTCCCGGCGAGATCGCGCGCGTAGAAAGCCTGCTTCCATGTCTCCGGCCGACCGACCGCGTCGATCACCACATCCGCGCCGAACCCACCGGTCAACGACTGCACCGCCTCGACGACCCCGTCGTGATCCAGCCCCTTCGAGTTGACCGTGTGCGTCGCGCCAAGCTCCAACGCGACGTCGAGCTTCCGCTGGTCGATGTCGACCGCGATCACCCGGGCAGCCCCGGCCAGACGCGCGCCGACGACTGCCGCAGTACCGACGCCGCCGCACCCGATCACCGCAACCGTGTCGCCACGACCCACGTTGCCGGTGTTCACCGCGGCACCAAGGCCGGCCATCACGCCACAACCGAGCAACCCGGCCACCTCAGGCTTCGCCGCCGGGTCGACCTTCGTGCACTGCCCCGCCGCGACCAGCGTCTTCTCGGCGAACGCGCCGATGCCCAGCGCCGGCGACAGCTCGGTCCCGTCGGCCAGGGTCATCTTCTGCTTCGCGTTGTGCGTGTTGAAGCAGTACCACGGGCGCCCGCGCAGGCAGGCGCGACAGTTGCCGCAGACGGCGCGCCAGTTCAGGACGACGAAGTCACCAGGCTCCACGTCCGTCACCCCCTCGCCGACCGACTCGACGATTCCCGCGGCCTCATGGCCCAAGAGGAAAGGAAAAGAATCGTTGATGCCGCCCTCGCGGTAGTGCAGGTCGGTATGGCAGACGCCGCACGCCTGGACCTTCACGACGGCCTCGCCCGGGCCGGGGTCGGGAATGGTGATCTCTTCGATGGTCACTGGTGCGCCCTTGCTCAGGGCGACGACTCCACGCACGGTCTGACTCATGCCCAGACGCTAACCCGAAAAAGTCCCGTAGGCATCCCGTACTACGGGTGTCTGTCCACCGGTCGGGGGACAGCCGGTCCGTCGTCCGATGCTCCTGCGGGACCCCCTCCGGACGCGAGGCTTGAGCCATGACAGAGACAGACTTCGCAGTACGGGTCCGCGGGCTCGTGAAGCGCTACCCGGACAAGGTCGCCGTCGGTGGCGTCGACCTCGACATCCACCGCGGCGAGGTGTTCGCGCTGCTCGGTCCCAACGGCGCCGGCAAGACCACGACCACCGAGGTACTCGAGGGGTACCGCCAGGCGGACGAGGGCGAGATCAGCGTGCTGGGCACCGATCCCGCCCACGCCGACCGCGCCTGGCGGAGCCGGATCGGGATCGTGCTGCAGACCTCGCGCGACGAGGCCGAGTCGACCGTCTCCGAGCTGGTCCGGCACTACGCCTCCTATTACCCCAACCCGCGCGACCCCGACGAGGTCATCGCCGCGGTCGGGCTCGAGGACAAGCGCAAGACCCGCCCGCGCAAGCTGTCCGGCGGTCAGCGCCGCCGGCTCGACGTGGCGCTCGGCGTGATCGGCAACCCGGAGCTGCTGTTCCTGGACGAGCCGACCACCGGGTTCGACCCCGAGGCCCGCCGTCAGTTCTGGACCCTGATCGAGAACCTCCGCACCGGCGGTACCACGATCCTGCTCACCACCCACTACCTGGACGAGGCCGAGCACCTGGCCGACCGGGTCGGCGTGATCGCGGACGGCCGGATGATCGAGGTCGGTACGCCGGAAACGCTCGGCGGCCGTGGCGCCCGGACCGCGAGGGTCTCCTGGTCCGACGCGGACGGCCCGCACGAGTTGCGCACCGACCAGCCGACGGCGGAGGTCGCAGCGCTGATGGCGCGCTTCGGGGGCGAAGTACCGGAGCTCGAAGTACGGCGCCCGAGCCTGGAAGACATCTATCTGGACCTGATCGGCAAGGCCTCCGCTACCGCCGCTGCCGACGTCGAAGCGATCGAAGCAGGAGCACTCTGATGGCCGCCACCTCGCACAACACCACCGACAAGCCGTTGCCGTCGACGATGGCGATCGGTGTCGCCCGGACCAAGCTCGAGGTCCGCGAGTTCTTCCGGGAGCGGGAGGCGCTGATCTTCACCTTCTTCTTCCCGATCATCTTCCTGGCCATCTTCTCGGCCGTCTTCGGTGACACCGATTTCGGCCAGGGCGTCAACGCCGCCACCTACTTCACGCCCGGGATGATCGCGTCCGGCATCTTCCTGAGCAGCTTCCAGTCGCTCGCGATCAGCATCGCGCTGGAGCGCGACGAAGGCCTGCTCAAGCGGCTGCGCGGTACGCCGATGCCGCCCCAGTCCTACTTCATCGGCAAGATCGGCCAGGTGCTGATCACCTCGGTCGCGCAGATCGCCTTGCTGCTGGCCATCTCCGGGCTGCTGCTCGGCGTCGACCTGCCGACCGACCCGTCCGACTGGATCAACTTCGCCTGGATCTTCGTGCTCGGTACCGCGTCGGGGTCGGTACTGGGGATCGCGTTCAGCGTCGTACCGAAGTCCGGCAAGGCGGCCTCCGCCGTCGTCACGCCCGTGGTCCTGCTGCTGCAGTTCATGTCCGGGGTGTACTTCGTCTACAGCAGCCTGCCGGCCTGGATGCGCGGCGTCGCCTCGGTCTTCCCGCTGAAGTGGCTCGCCTCGGGCATGCGGTCGGTGTTCCTGCCCGACGACTTCGTCCAGACCGAGCCGGGGCAGTCCTGGCACCTCGGCATCGGCGCGATCGTGCTGGCCGTCTGGCTGGTGGCCGGGCTGATCGTCGCCCAGCGGGTGTTCCGCTGGACCCGGCGAGACGCCGGCTGATGTTCGGCACCCTGGACTCTGCGCCGATGCCTTCCCCGCCTCATCACCCCGGTCAGGCCACCGGAGGCGCGCTGAGCGACCTCCGGTGGGTCTGGAGGAAGATGGTGCGCATGGAGCTCACGCAGACCAAGGTGGACCAGCCGATCTGGGTGCGCACCCTGATCGGCTGGCACATCGTCTTCTACGGGCTGCTCGGCGTCACCGCGATCGCCGCTCTCTTCGCCTCCGACCTGACCAGTCCACGGCGGATCGCCTTCCTGGCTCTGGTCGCAGTACTGGCCCTCTCCTACCGGCTGCTCGCGATGCCGGCGATGGTCTCGCGCAACCGGTGGCAGGCCCATCTGTACCGCGCGGTGATGATCGCCTGCGTCAGCGGGGCCGTGGCGCTCTTCCCGCCGTCGGTGTTCATCCTGTTCATCGTCTCACCGCAGATCTGGCTGCTGAGCGACCGGATGCACGACGCTGTACCGCTCAGCTTCCTGCTGCTGTTCGCGGTCGGCACGGCTCAGCTCTGGGCGGCCGGCTGGACCATGACCGCCTTCTGGGACATCTTGCCGTGGATGGTGATCAGCCTGGTGGTGAGCCTGCTGCTCGGCATCTGGATCGACAAGGTGATCACCCAGAGCCAGCAGCGCGCCGAGCTGATCGAGCAGTTGGAGGCCGCCCGGGACGAGCTTGCTGAAGCTCACCACACTGCGGGTGTGATGGCCGAGCGGGAGCGGATGGCTCGCGAGATTCATGACACGCTCGCGCAGGGGATGACGAGCATCGTGATGCTGTCGCAAACGGCCGCTGTCGAGCTCTCGCGTGGTGCGGTCGAGCCGGCGGCCGCGCGGTTGGCGGCGATCGAGGACACGGCCCGCGAGAATCTGGCTGAGGCCCGGGCTTTGGTGGCGGCCTTTACGCCGGTCGCGTTGAGTGGGGCGACGCTGGCCGAAGTACTGCAGCGGCAGGGTGAGCGGTTCGCGGCGGAGACCGGGGTCGACGTACAGGTTTCGCTGGACATGGCTGACGACGAGGTTGCTGCGTTGCCTCAGGGGCAGCAGGTGGTTTTGTTGCGGGCGGCTCAGGAGTCGCTGGCGAACGTACGGAAGCACGCTGGAGCCACTCGGGTGCGGATCCTGCTTGGGATGTCGGCTGATGGGGTGGCGATCGAGATCAGTGACGACGGGGCTGGGTTCTCGCCGTCGGCGGCCACGGGTGGGTATGGGTTGGCGGCGATGCGGGGGCGGGTCGAGGAGTCCGGCGGCACGGTGTCGGTCGACAGCGCGCCGGGGCGTGGTACGCGGGTGCAGGTACTCATCCCGGCGACGGGTCAGGAGGATTGATGACGGTACGGGTGCTGGTGGTGGACGACCATCCGGTGGTCCGGTCGGGCCTGATCGGGATGCTCGCGGTGACCGACGACATCGAGGTGGTCGGCGAGGCGGGTGATGGCGAGGAGGCGCTCGCGCTGGTCGAGTCCACCCGGCCGGACGTCGTACTGATGGACCTGCGGATGCCGCGCCGCGACGGGGTGTCGGCGACGGGCGCGATCGTGTCGGGCCATCCCGCGACCAAGGTGCTGGTGTTGACGACCTACGACACAGACACCGACATCCTGCACGCCGTCGAGGCCGGCGCCGCCGGTTACCTCCTGAAGGACACCCCGCATGCCGAACTCCTGGACGGAATCCGAGCGGCGTCCCGCGGCGAAACAGTCCTGGCGCCACCCGTAGCCGCCCGCCTGATGTCCCGCCTCCGTACGCCGGCCGCCCCCGCCGCCGTCCAGCCGTCCCCGCGCGAACTGGAAGTCCTGGCCGCCGTGGCCCGAGGCCTCAGCAACGCCGAAATCGGCCGAGAACTCTTCATCGGCGAGGCGACGGTCAAAACCCACCTACAACGCCTCTTCACCAAACTGGACGTAGACGACCGCACCCGAGCCGTCACCGTCGCCATCGAACGAGGCCTACTCCCGTCTCCCCGCCGCTGAATGCTGTCTCAGCGTTCCAGGGTTGGGTTTTGGGTGGGGCCGTTGAGGCGGCGGCTCAGGTCTGACTCGGAGGGGCCTCCGGGGGGACCTTGGTGTGAGGGTGGGGTCGGGTTGAGGCCGGCTCGGGTGGCGTTGGCGAGGTCGACGCTGCGTTGGGCTGCGTCTTCGGCGGCGGGGCGGGCGGCGGTGAGATCCTCGTTCGCGCCGTCCAGTCGTTGACGAGCCGACCGGAGGTTGCTGCCGAGCTCCGTGCGGGTCTGGTCGATCGTGTTGGAGATCCGGCCGTCGGTACCTACGCTCGGCGGCGAGTTGACCAGGCGATGGGCCGTCTCGCGGGCGGCCGTCAGTTGCGTCTTGGCGTTCTTGACTCCGGTACCGGCGGTGCCGATCGAGTTCTCCATCGTGCTGACGCGCTGCCGCAGGATCGCCGTCTGCTTGAGCTGCTCGGCGGCCTGGGGCGTCGGCTCGCCGTGCTCATCCCGCTCGACGGGCAACTGCTCCAGCTCGTCGAGAAAACCTTTGCCATGCGTGAGCGCCCGCGAACTCCGATCGAGGTCGTCCCCGATCTCGTCGAGCCGGCCGATGTCGCGCTGAAGGCGCCCGTCGAGCTGATCGCTGGTCAGACCGGCGCTGTAGAGCGCCCTCCGGATGTCGTCGGTCGCGTTGTCCCGCGCGCCTGGCGTCTCGGCCCGCCGGCCGAGCATCTCGCCCTCGTACGCACGCTGCGCAGACACCCCAAGACTCCCCGCCTCCTCCAGCCTCGCCTCGAGCAATCGATCGAAGTCCGCCGTCGCCTGCCGCGCCGACATCATCGCCGACCGCGCCGCCACCAACGCCGACGCCGTCTGATCAGTAAGGCTCGCAGCCCGCTGCCGATCCTCCGCCACCGTCATCGCCAACCACCTTCCGCCTGACCGTTGTCGGCTGTCGCGCCGTTGCCGGCCGCAACGTTGCCCAGCCCGGTGTCAGCGCTGCTCGGCGGGTTGGCGGCGAGGGCGGCCAGGCGGTCGTCTTCGGCGAGGGCGTCGTCCAGTACGGAGCCGACGCCGCGGATCTCCGTCTGGGCACCCTGCAACTCCCGCGCCAGGGCCTGCTCCGGCGTCTCACCCGTCGGCTGCTCTTGCACGGTCCTCGGCTCCTTCTGCGACGACATCCATCGGTCGATTGGCGAGCCTAGACCCTCGACGGGCTCACCCGGCGTTACGTAGTACCGGCTGGTGTGGTCAGGCCTGCTCGACCTGGTTGGGGATCGCGCCGCCGTAGCGACGGTCGCGCTGGGCGTAGAGCTCGATCGCGCGCCACAGATCGCGACGATCGAAGTCCGGCCAGAGCGTGTCGAGGAAGACCATCTCGGCGTACGCGAGCTGCCACACCAAGAAGTTGGACGTCCGCTGCTCCCCCGACGACCGCACGAACAGGTCGACCGCGGGGATCTCCGGGTGGTACAGGTGCTTCGCGATCGTCTTCTCGGTGATCCGGTCCGGGTTGAGCTTGCCCGCGGCAACCTCCGCGGCGATCGACCGCATCGCGTCCGCGATCTCCGCCTGGCCGCCGTAGTTCACACAGAACTGCAGCGTGATCGTGTCGTTGTTCTTGGTCCGCTCCTGCGCGTACTCGAGCTCGTCGATCACGCTCTTCCACAACCGCGGCCGCCGCCCCGACCACACGACCCGCACGCCCATCGCATCCAGCTCATCACGCCGCCGATGGATCACATCGCGGTTGAACCCCATCAAGAACCGCACTTCATCAGGCGACCGGGCCCAGTTCTCCGTCGAGAAGGCGTACGCCGACAGGTACTTCACCCCGATCTCGATCCCACCCTTGATCACATCGAGCAGCGAAGCCTCGCCCGCCTTGTGCCCCTCGGTCCGCGGCAGATTCCGCGCCTTCGCCCACCGCCCGTTGCCATCCATCACGATCGCCACGTGATTAGGCACCAGTTCCTTGGGAATGACCGGCGGCCGAGCCCCCGAAGGATGCATCTCCGGAGCAACAACCTCCCCGCGCCGACCTTCCGATACCCGACCCCGACGACGACCAATAGGCGACATACCCAAATCCTCCCAAACCCCTCCCCCTGCAACTTCCTGCACCCCTGTGGACAACCCCACCCCCCGAACACCCTCCGTATGCAACCCTTGTACCGCCCGCAACCCACCCGATCGGAGCCCTCCCCAATGCCCCGCCGACCGCTTCTCCTAACCGTTGCCCTCTGCGCGCTCCCCCTAGCCGCCTGCAACAACTCCCCCGAAGCCGGTCAACCCAACACAACCCCCACCACCGCCCCAACCAGCACCCCCACTCCAAGCGGGCCAACCACACCCGCCTACACCCCGGAAGAACAGGCAGCCATCACCGCCGCCAAGGCTCGTTACACGGCTGCTCGCGCAGGTGTGGTCAAGGCAGCCGCCGATCCTCAGAAGGTGACCCGCGCTCAGCTCGAAGCCAGCGGGAGCAGCGGCCACTGGCTGGACGGAGCGATCGAGCAGATCGTCTTCCTTCGCGACCGCAGCCTTTACCAGACGGGTGAGGTAAAGATCGTCTCGTCCGTGGTGAAGTCCGTAGATGCGCTCGCCAGTCGGCCGACCGTGGTCTTGACCAATTGCGTCGACGGGTCGCCGGTGGTCATGCGCTACAAGGCAACCGGCAAGGCTGTGCCGGTCGTTTCAAACGACGGACTACGACACAAGGTCGATGCCTACCTATCCTTCGCCGCGTCGAAGACAGGGGCAAAGATGTGGTTCCTGACCGACGAGAAAGTCATCGGGAAATGCTGATCCCGAGGGCTCGCTTCGCAGCCTTCACCGTGTTGGCTGCAATCATCAGCGGCGTTTGCGCCATGCTGCCCGCCGCGGCGACCGCGCCGATCCCGCCCGGGTACGTCATGCAGTGTGACAAAACTACGCACATCTGCGTCCTTGTCGCGTCCTCCTCGATCCCCGTGACCGGCGGCAAGGATACGAAGACGGGCTCAAAAGGTCACCAGAAGCGAATCTGCCAGTTCAACGGCGGAGCGCAAGCCTGTACGGATCCCTTGCTCGGTAATTGGTCGAACAGTCAGCAGTGCTACCTGCAATCCATGGACCAGCCACCACTCTCCGACCCAGCGTGGGGCGGCCATACGGACGGTGCCATCTGGGCCTGTGTGCGGGAGCAGGGGTACAACCTGGGCAGGCATTTGGTTACCAAGTGGGTTTGGTTGCCTGGGCCGCCTGACACGGTGGTTACTGATCCGCTCACGTTGGCGTATGAGGCGATAGCCAAGATGCAGTTGGCGAAGCCTCAGGTGCGGTCTGCGCCGGGGGTTGGGGAGGTTGGGTTGGTGAATATGCCTGTGTGGTTGTGGGTGGAGAGGTCGGAGAGTACGTACGGGCCGATTACTCGGTTTGCTGAGGTGCCTGGGCTTCGGGTTACTGCGACGGGGGTTGTGAAGGCTATCGATTGGAAGATGGGGGATGGGAAGACGGTTCGGTGTGAGGGGGCCGGTACGCCGTACAGCAAGGCGAAAGGGATCAACGACTCGCCTGATTGTGGGTATCGGTATCGGAAGACTTCGCACTCGCAACCGAACTGTCAGTACCCGGTGAGTGCGACTGCTCAGTGGAGCATCACTTGGGAGAGCACGTTGGGTGATACCGGGCAGATCGACATGACCCAGCAGGCGACGACGCAACTGCGGATCGGCGAGGCGGTGCCGGTTCTGGTGGATCCGGGTGGCGGTCAGCCGACGGTCGAATCACCTGACAACTGCTGACTTCTGTCACCCGGGCGGCGCTCCCGTAGTACAGCATCTACTCGGCTGACCTCGCGCAGTACAAGCGACAGCCGAGCGTCCGCCGGTATGGGCGCCCGGAGCCGAGGTGTCAGTCCGCCTTGAGACGCCTGCGGGGATCGCAGTAGAGGGCGGTCTGGTTGGGCGTACCGCGCGGCCGCAGTCGCCGGCCGGGTGCTGCCGGATGTCGTCGTCGAATGAACCGCAATATCGCCATGGTCGGCGTCTCCGAGGGCGTCGTGCGTCAGGGGTGATGCAGGACTGTTCGGGCGATGGTTGCTTGGCCGCCTACGCGGACTGGGTGGTCCGGGTGGGTCGCGTCGATGGTGGCCGTGATGGTGGAGGGGTTACCGAGGTGCTCGCCCATGTCGACGATGAGGTGGCTCGTGTCGACGATGAGGTGGCTCGTGTCGACGATGAGGTGGCTCGTGTCGACGGTGAGGTGGCTCGTGTCGACGGTGAGGTGGCTCGTGTCGACGGTGAGGTGGCTCGTGTCGGGTCGCGTCAGGTGGTTCGTGCCGGGTCTCTTGGGGCGGGCCGTGTCGGATCGGGTCAGGTGGGTCGTGTCGGATCGGGTCAGGTGTGCGGCTAGGCAGGCTGTGCTGTTGGCGTTGGCGATGTCTTCGGGGACGCCGATTGATGGGGCGAACATCCGGGCGGCTGCGCGGCCGTGCCGGTCTGGGATGGAGTAGGCGTAGCAGCCGAGCAAGCCGTAGCGGTCGCAGGTGGCACGGAGCAGATCGAAGTCTGGGGAGAGGTTGGCCAGCGCTGCGCGCGATCGGACTGGTAGGAGAAGCCTCGGCCGCCCGTTCGAGGCCACGCAGGCGTTGCTGGCGACGACTTCGCTTGCCTGGCGGCGACCTCGGAGACGCCCTTCGCCGTCCAGGCCGAGACTGGTGGTGATCGCCTTCAGTTCGGATGCGTGGGCGGCGCGCAGGGTGATCGGGCCTGGGTCGAACCTCGCTGTCACGCTGCCTGGTTGAGGTGGCCGGTGGTCAGTACGGTGCGGTGTGTCGACGGAACTGTCGCGGGTTCGGATGGCCCAGCCTTCGAAGGTGCGGCTCTTCGTCGACAGCACGGCGTGGAAGGTGCTGCCGCCGTTGCGGATGGCGAGCAGCGCCAGGGCCGCGACGGTGCCGTGGCCGCAGGCGGGTAGTTCGCCTTCCGTGGTGAAGAACCGGAGCGAGTACGACGGACGGCCGCGCTCGACTCCGGTGGCACGGATGAAGACAGCGTGCGAAGTGCCCAGTTCAGCCGGAATGCGGCATCGCTCCTCGTCGGTGTACGACGCCTCGTCGAGAACAGCCGTCGGGCTCCCACCCCGGCCCTGCCGCTGACACGCATCGACAACCACCACCTCAGTCATCGCACCAGTCCGCTCGTCAGCAGCAGCATCGTCGGCGGCGGCGTCATCCGCCGCGTCGGCGGCGTCGGCGGCGGCGTCGTGGTCGGCGGCGTGGTCGTGGTCGGCGGCGGCATCGTCGGCATCGGCACCGCCGGCGTCGTCGGCATCGGCGTCAGCGTCGGCATCGGCATCGGCATCAGCGTCGGCGGCATCGGCATCGGCATCGGCATCGGCATCGGCATCGGCATCGGCATCGGCATCGGCATCGGCATCGGCATCGGCATCGGCAACGACAGCAGCGGCGTCGTCGGCGGCGGCACTGGCGGGGGTCAGGTGATGGCTTCGATGATGCGGAAGTCGCGTTGGAAGGCGGTGGGGAGGGTGAGCAGTGCCTGTTGGTAGGCCTCGGTTTCGTAGGCCGCGACGGCCTGTTCGAAGGTGTCGAATTCGACTAGGACTACGCGTTCCGTGATGCCGGACTCGTGGGCTACTACTCGGGCGCCGCGGGAGAGGGTGCGGCCGCCTGCGGCGCGGACAGCCGGGCCGGCTAGGTCGACGTAGGCAGTCAGCGCCTCCGGGTCGGGGATGGCGGGGTAGACGCTGACCCAGTAGCCCTTGGGCATGGAAACCTCCTGTGTTCGGCTGGACGGTCGTCCTCTCTGCAGGCTAGGGCTCGAGATGCGGCCGAGGGAAAGACCGGTTCGGACTAGACTCAGAACGGCTGGTTATCAATCGGCAGGGAGGGCACGTGGCGCCGGACACGGTGAGTCTGCGGTACTTCCTGGTGCTGGCGGAGGAGTTGAACTTCACCCGTGCGGCCGCCCGGATCGGGATCGCACAGCCCGCCCTCAGCGCCCGGATGCGCCGGCTGGAGTCGGAACTCGGTACGGCTCTGCTGGTTCGTACCACCCGTAGCGTCGTTCTGACCACGGCCGGTGTGGCTCTGGCGGAGTCCGCGCCACCCGCGCTGGCGGCTCTGGACCGGGCATGGGATACCGCCCGGAGCGCAGCGGCCGGTGAACTCGGCACGCTGCGCATCGGATACAGCCTCAGCACCGGGGCCGAGACGGCACCGGCTCTGGTGGACAGGCTCATACGCAGCAGCCCGGGGCTCGAGGTCAGCGCCGTCCCGATGGCGACACCTGAAATCTCCCCTGCGGTAGCCGACGGCCGGATCGATGCGGGGATCACCCGCGGTGAACAGCCGGGTCGTGGCGTACGGCGGGTCCTGCTGCGGCGTCAGCGCGTCGGGGTCCAATTGGCGCAGCATCATCCGCTGGCCGAACACCCGGAGATCGAGATCGCCGATGCGGCCGCTTATCCGCTGCGCCTCCCCGACCGTACGGCCAACCCCGTGATCCACGATCAGCTGTCCGCACTGTTCCGCGACGTCCGGCCGAGCCCCCGATTCCGCACGCCTGCGGTCTCTTTCGACATGTTTCAGCAAGACCTCCGCGACGGGCTCACCCTGGCCCCGGCCGGGGAAGCGGCGGTCACGGTACTAGCCGCCGGTCTCACGTGGCGACCGCTGCGGGGCGCACCCGCCTTGACGATCCACCTGGTCCTCCCACGCGTGCAGTCACCACTCCACCGCCGCATCCGTACGGTCGCCAAAGCCCTGGCCCACGAGCTCCACTGGCTGCCGGACTGACCGGCGGGCGCGCCGCCCGCAACGCAGCGCGGGGCGGGGCAACGCAGCACGGGGCGGAGCAAGCAGGCGGAGCAGCGCGGGGCGGGGCAGCCGCGGGGCGGAGCAGAGCGGGCAGGGCGGGCAGCGCGGCGCAGGGCGGGGCAGAGCGGGCAGCGCGGCG